>JBGQHM010000114.1:0-16528 GCA_041497995.1 Binatia bacterium
CCAGCCTACTGGGAAGCCGACACCGCGCGCGTCATTCGTCGGCTCTTCCCGATGTATCACCTCAGCGTTGACGGCCTCACGCAGGCCGTGAAGGCGCTGGTTGGCGCGCGTGCCTGACGCGCGTGCCCGCTCGCCTCAGCCCGAGCGCCGTGCGGAGCGAGAGGCCCACCAGTGGGACCTCGCGACTGTCAATCCAGGTTGGCGCCGTTGATCGAGTCGGATGGCTCGTAACGCAGACAGCTCGGCACGTACGGGAATGAGCCTGTGGCGTGATATGCGTAGCCGTCGGCACTGGTGATGCCGTTGCAGCGGTCGAGGTACACGAAGTTGGTGGCGGAGGTGTCCGTCGCGCTGCGGTCGACGTACGCATTTGTGCACCAGGCGTAGTCGACGAGCATGCAGCGCTTGGCAGTGACCGTCCCGCCGGCCGCGCTGTTGTCGGCAAACACCGACCACGAGCACTGGAAGTGCGAGTTGTTGCAATCCGAGTCGCTGGAGCACGCCGTTCCTTCGAGGCCGAGCGCGGCGGCTTCATCAGGATCGTTCCCCCAGGCGCCGAGTCCCGCGTACACATACGAGCTGCGCAGCCGCTTGATGCTCGTGCAATTGCCCTGGCCATCGCGCAACATGCAGACACATGGTCCCTTGATCGGTGTGCCATCGAACATGTAGCCGACGATGCCGGACACCTCGGTGCACGCGCTATCGATCCAGTTCTGGAAATTAAACGTCGAGGTCGCCTGTGAATATGTGTAGAGCGGCGTGCGATCGGTATCGAGCTTGAAGCAGCGATCGTTGACGGCATGATGATGTCCGTGGGCGCCGCAGAGATCGAGTGACGGCACGCCGCTCGACGTGCCCTCGTAGCTCTGCCCAGCCGTGTCCGGGAAGTAGACAGCCGGCCCGCCGTAGTTCCCGTTACCCGCCTCGGTGCTGCTGATCAACTGCACACCGCTGTTCACGAAGCCGTTCGTGATGAGGCAGTTCACTTTTCGGTAGTACGTGCGCGCGCCGCCCACCGCGTCGTCGTACAGGTACTTGGTCGTCTGCATCGGGCTCGCCAGGCAGTAGCCGCTGGGCTCGCCGAGCGTGCCGGTGTCGGGAGCCGTGAGATACTGATCGTAGGCGTCGGTGCAACCGGTGAGCGTTGCGGCGTTCTGCGCGGTGCCGGGCGTAGCGACCGCCGTGCGTTGCATCGGGATGCGATACAGCAATCGCGTTTGCGACGACGGTCGCGGGTTGTTGCTTGAATATTGATAGTGACCGAGATTGTTGCTGGCGACGTACACATAGGTAGAGTCGCAACGGTACTCCAGACAGGACTGGGTGGCCGAGCCGCCGCGTGGGGTGATGTAGATACCGCTCACGTCCATCAACGAGTTGATGATCGACTGCGCAGCTGCGATGCCGCTGCACGAGCCGACGTTGGTTGCCGTCGGGTAGAGGGTCGTGATTTCGTCCCACATGCCACCGCACGTGGTCGATGAGGCGGTGAGCGTTGGCGCCGGTGTTGCCGTGGCTGATGGCGTCGGCGTGCGTGTCGCTGTGCGCGTAGCCGTGAGGATGGGTGTGGCCGTGTTTCCCGGAGTTGCGCTGGGGCTGGCCGGTGGCGTCGGTGTGGGCGTCGCGGCGGGTGCGCCGCCGTTCGGTGTGGGCGTTGCCGTTGGCGGCATGAGGATGGCAGCGCAGGTCCCGCCGGGGGGAGTGCCATTGCCGCCGTTGTTCGTCGGCGTGCCGCGATAGCAACCAAGGATGTACGGAAAGGTCGACGTCGTGTGGTAGTGGTAGTCGCCGTTCGGCCCGTAGTGGCCGTTGCATTGATCGAGGTACTGCGCACCCGGTTTCGCCGAGTAGGCGTGGTTCGACCAGACGCAGGTCTTCGGCACACACGCCGTCGTCGGCGTGCCATTGATCAGCACGTCTGTGCAGTAGCCGCTCGAACAGGCCGCGCTCGAGCTGCAGCCGACCGTTCCCGCCTGGTAGCCAACCGTATCCCAGCCGCTGCGCATCTCTTGCACACCCGTACAGCCCGCATCGGTGCATTCGTACGATCCATAGATCGGAAAGCCGTCGAACGCGTAGGCGACGATCGGCGACGGCTGCGTCGGCGACGGATCGGCGTTGTTCCACGGCTGCGAGGACGACACCGCGCTTTGCAGCAGGCACTTCACCTGAAGCTGGTGATAGTGGAAGGTCCCTTGCTGCGCGGAGTGGCTGCCGCATTCATCGAGAATGGCCGCGGCAATCGGACTACCGTAGGCGTCTGACGGCGGTTGCGGTCCTTCGTTGACGCTGTAGACCGGAATGCCGTTGACCGCGACGCCGAGATTGCCGAGCAACGGCACGTTGGTTGTGCCGGATGCGACGACCGGATTGCGCGGAAAGCTGAAGGTGTAGTTCTTGGCTTGCAAACCATTCGGCGTCAGCGGGAGGTATTGGTAGGTGGGAATGCCGTTGCTTTGCACCGTCACGGTGGTGCCCGCGCAGCTCACCCCGAGCGACGGGGCGGGATAGCCCGCGCCCGCTCCGGCTGCGCCCGAGACGTTGAGGAAGTTGGCGCTGGCGCAGGCGGCGGTTGGCGCCGCAGTTGCGGTCGGCGACAGCGTCGGTGTGGACGTGCGGGTTGGTGTGGTGGTCGCTGTCGGCGTAAGGGTCGCTGTCCGCGTGGGGGTTGAGGTCGGGCTCGGATTGCTCGCCGCGCTCGCTGACGGCGTTGCCGTCGGGCTAGCCGACGGTGTTGCGGACGGCGTCGGCGACGGTGTCGGCGAATAGGTGGCTGTATGCGTTGGAGACGGTGTCGCCGACGGCGTTGAAGAGGATGTCCGAGTGGCCGTCGACGTCTGCGTCGACGAAGCAGTTTGGGTTGCCGTGTTGGTTGCGGTGGACGTGTGCGTCGCAGTCACGCTCGGAGTCGATGTTGGCGATGCGGTGCGGGTGTTGGTTGGCGGCGGAGAAGGACTGGGCGTTGTCGTTAGAGAAGGCGTCAGGGTGGCGCTCGGCGATGACGTGGGTGCGCCTGTCGGGGTTGGCGTTGCTGTACCTGTTGCGGTGGATGTGGCGGCGACGGTTGCCGTGCTGCTGAGCGTGGGTGTGTGCGTCGCGCTTGGTGTAGCGGTTGACGATGGGAGGGGACTTGTGGACGCAGTTGGAGACCTCGTGGCCGAGGGTGGCGGCGAAGGCGTTGGAGTATTGCTCGCGGTCTGAGTTGCCGTCGCGCTGCTGGTCGCCGTCAGCGTGATCGTCGCGGTAACGGTTGACGTCGGCGATGGTGAGGCACTATGCGTCGCGGTGTTTTCAGCGGTCGCTGGCGCGGTTGGGGTCATCGTCGTTGAAATCGGTGTTGCCACAGCGGTTACCGTTTCCGTCGCACTTGCGGTTGGCGCGGGCGTTAGAGTCGGAGCGAGGCTGAACGTTGCTGAGGGCAGTGCGGTCGGGGTCGTCGTCTGAGTGGCGGTCGCCGTCGGTATTTCGGTGGTGGTTGAACTGGGTGTCGGTGAGCCGTTCGGTGCTGCAGTGCGGCTGGCGGTAGCGGTGATCGAGGGCGTCACGCTGTCTGTCGCCGTAGACGTCGGGCTTGGCGATGGCGATACCAGCACCGCGGTGGTCGGTAACGGGGTCGGACTAGAAACGATCGGGGTTGCCGTCGGCGTATCCAGCGCAGCGATCGACGCGGTCGGAGTCGCCGGGCAGCCTGACACGGCTGCGCGCACTGCATTGACGAGTTCGTCGATGGTTACTAATCCGTTGCCGTCGAGGTCGCCCGGGCAAGCGGCACTGCAGGGCTTGGGGGTCGTGCTCGGACAGCCTTGCAAGGCGGCGTTCACTGACGTCACCAACTCATCGATCGTCACCGCGCCGTCACCGTTGAGATCGCCCGGGCATCCGACGCACCGAGCGCCCGCACCGCGTGCGACAACAAGCAGCGAACAGAATTGCACAGCCAGGCGCCATTGGCGCTTGTGTGTCAGGCCGATCATTGGGCGATTTTGGCCAGCGGGGTCTCGAGCCTACCGTCTCATTCGATTGCACACTCGGCTACGGGCCGTCACCGAGGGCTAAGGATTCGATTTGCAAGTGCGGGCGCATTCACTGGCTCCCCGATGAAAGCAACCGGCGCGCCAACCCTGTCTCAAGGTCGGGCGTACTGCCGACACCGGCGCGCGTTATTCGCCGGCTCTTCCCGATGTATCACCTCAGCGCCCGTGGCGTGGGCCGCCTCTACGCGTTTGACTCCCGACGGCCACTCGGGCACAGCGCAGCGATGCGCCGCGTGGCATTCCTGGTGACGGCTGCCTTGGTGGGCGGCGTACTGCTCGTGTTCGCCATCCTCCCGGGTGTCGTCGAACGCGGCCAGAACAAGGTCCTACAGCCACCGCCGTATACGACGTCTGTCGCGGCGAGACACTTCCACGACACGCTCTTCGTCGCCGACCTGCACGCCGATGCGTTATTGTGGAACCGCAACTTGCTCAGCTACGGCACCTATGGACACATCGACATTCCGCGCCTCGCAAAGGGCGGCGTGGCGTTGCAGATCTTCGGCGTGGTCACGCAAGTGCCCGCTGGGCAGAACTACGATTCGAACGACCTGCAATCCGACCTGATCACACAGCTCGCGGTCGTGCAGCTGTGGCCGGCGGCGACGTGGTCCAGTCCGAAAGAGCGCGCGCTCTATCAGGCAGAGAAGCTCCATGACTTTGCGGCGCGTTCCGGCGGTGACTTGACCGTCATCGAGAGCGTTCCGCAGCTGGATCGCTTCGTTGAGCAGCGTCGCACCAACGCAGAGCTGGTCGCCGGCCTGCTGGCCATTGAGGGCTTGCAGGCGATCGAGGGTCAGCTCGCGAACCTCGATGCGCTGCGCACCGCCGGCTTCCGCATGATGGGGCTCACCCACTTCTTCGACAACCAAGTGGGCGGTTCGGCGCACGGCGTGACGAAGAGTGGGCTGACGGAGTTCGGCCGCCAGGTCGTGCGACGCATGGAGGAGGAGCACGTCGTCGTCGACCTCGCGCACGCGTCGCCCCGGCTCATCGATGATGTCCTAGCGATTGCGACGCGCCCACTGGTCGTGTCACACACGGGCCTCAAGGGCACGTGCGAGCACATCCGCAACCTGAGCGACGAGCATGTCCGACGCATCGCTGCGACCGGCGGTGTGATCGGCATCGGCTACTGGGACGCGGCAGTCTGCGACGTGAGCGTGGCCGGCATCGTGCGTGCGATCCAGTACGCTGTCAGCGTCGCCGGCGTCGACCACGTCGGCCTGGGTTCCGACTTCGACGGCGCCACGACGGCGCCGTTCGACACCACCGGCATCCCGCTTATAACCGACGGGCTGCGTAACGCTGGCGTCTCCGACGACGACGTCGCCAAGATCATGGGCGCCAACGTCCTACGCGTGCTGCGGGCGACGCTGCCCGAACGCTGATGTCGTCTCGCCACCTTCCGGAGCCCGTAGAAGTACCCGAAGGTGCCACCTACTTCACCACCGACGTCGCAACGTTCGGGCTGTTGGGATTCACGTCCACTGTCCTAGTGCTCGGAATGACCACGAGGTCCATGTCCTCCATCGGAATGGCGCCCAATAGCACCTGGTTGCCGAGCACGAGCGCCCCAACGAACCCCACTCGATTCTTGAAGCGAATCTCGATGGGTCCGACATATGGCACCAGCTTTCGACTATCGTCAGCCAGCGTCGCTTCCTTCTTATCGATCTCGTCGAGCTCGAGCTGGATCCGAATGTGGTCCGGAATGCACAGATGCACCGATCCAGAGTCCGCAAGTGCGTCGACCTCGACCGGCGCCAGTTCCGGTCTCCTCGGATTTCGCAAAACGATCCTCGCGGAAACAAGGCCCATGAAGAGACCTATAGCCGATGGACGGACATCTCGTCCAACCGACTTCGACCTGCCCGTATCGTCCTCGTCAACCCGATTGACCGCTGGGCATGCGGTCAATTCTCGTTGAAGCCCGGACTCGTCCCCTTGAAGCGCCGTATCGCTGCGGAGTAGGAAGCGCGTGGAATCTGCCGGTCGCGGTGAGGCCCGGCACAACTAGGAGGAGACGCACATGCTTGGAGTACTCGTCGGACTGATCGGTGGAGCTCTCAGCGGGCTGACGGGGCTCGGCGGCGGGTTCATCATGGTGCCGCTGCTCGTCTACCTGTTCGGGATGTCGCAGCACAGCGCGCAGGGAACGTCGCTGGCGGTGCTGCTGCCGCCGCTCGGATTGCTGGCGTTCATGCAGTACTACCGCAACGGCCACGTCGACGTGCGTGTTGCGGTGCTGGTCGCGCTGGGCTTCTTCTTCGGCGGCTATGTCGGTGGCTACGCCGCGCAGCTCATTCCCGGTCCGCTACTGCGCAAGGGGTTTGCCGTGGTGATGGCCCTGATCGCTTGCGATATGTTCTTCCGTCGGTGATCGTAGACTACCGCTCACGCAAGGGGAGACCGCATGGAGCACACGCCGGAGCCGTTTTCATTCAATCCGTTCGATCCGGATATCCGTTACGACCCGTTCCCGTTGTACGCACGCGCCCGGCGTGAGCATCCGGTGTTTGTGCACGAGGGGCTGCCGGTGGCGTCGGTGTTCCGGTACGACGACATCCACGCGATTCTGAAGGACCCTACGACGTGGTCGAATATCTTCCCTCCGCCGCCCGGCGTCGTGCTCCGCGACGACTTGCCGCCGAGCATGCTGATGCAGGATCCGCCGGAGCACACGCGTCTGCGCGGGCTGGTGAACCAAGCCTTCACGCCGCGCATGATTCGGCGGCTGGAGCCGCGCATGGAAGAAATCGCGCACCAGTTGCTGGATGCGGCGTTGGCCGAGCGCCAGGTCGATCTCGTACAGGCGCTGACCTATCCGCTCCCGGTGATCGTCATCGCCGAGATGATCGGCGTTCCCATGGACCACCGCGATCAGTTCAAGGAGTGGTCCGACGGGCTTGTCGAGAATCTCGGTCTTGGGATCATGGGTCCGGAGCCGCCGGAGGTGATCGAGCGTGAGTTGCGGCTCATCGACGAGCTGCGCGCGTACTTCACGCAGTTGGTCGCCGAGCGGCGGGCGCGACCGCGCGAGGACCTACTGAGCGGCCTCGTGGCGGCGGAGTTGGAGGGATCACGACTCACGTTTGATGAGATGCTGCAGATGCTCGTCTTGCTGCTCGTCGCGGGGAACGAGACCACCACCAACCTGATCGGCAACGCCGCCATCGAGCTGATGCAGCATCCCGACCAGCTCGAACGTCTACGCGCCCATCCGGAGCTGATGCCCACCGCCATCGATGAAGTGTTGCGCTTCGCGTCACCGGTCCAAGTCGACGTGCGCCGCGCAGCGCGCACCGTCGAGGTGGCGGGGCATACGATCGCCGCGGACACCAATGTGCTGCTCTTGCTCGGTTCGGCGAATCGCGACGAGACGGTCTTCGACCGACCCGATACGTTCGACATCGGGCGTGCAGACAATCGCCACCTGGCGTTCGGCTTCGGCCCGCACTATTGCATCGGCGCGAACCTGGCGCGCATGGAAGCGCAAGTGGCGATCCGCGTGCTGCTCCAACGCACGAAGACCTTCCGGCGTACGGACGATGAGAAGCTGCCGCTGCATCCCAGCTTCATCTTCCGCGGCTTCACGCGGATACCGGTCGAACTGGAGGCGTGAGCTTCGCTCTCGAAAAATTCTGTCGGTCCTTCGCACCGGCCAGAGGCCAGTGCCACCGATCGGTGGCTCGCTGGTGGAAATGGTAATGGTGGCACCGGCCTCTGGCCGGTGCAGCCCTGACGCTAGAACCCCGCCGCCGCGAGCGCCTGTTCCAGCTGTACCTCGGTGGAGCCATAGAACTGCTCCAGCGTCTTGGCGCGCTTGAAGTAGAAGTGCAGGGCGAACTCCCAGGTGAAGCCGATGCCGCCGTGCATCTGGATCGACTCACCACAGACGAGGCGTGCCGCATCGCCCGCGTAGGCCTTGGCCGCGGCGCACGCCAGCGCGGCGTCGGCGTCGTTGGTGTCGAAGCACCACGCCGCACGGTAGACCGCCGAACGCGTCGACTCCGTTTTCAAGAGCATGTCGGCGAGGCGATGCTGTAGTGCCTGAAACGAGCCGATGGGTCGCTTGAAGGTTTGGCGCGTCTGTACGTACTCTAACGTCATCTCCAAGGCGCGGCTCATCACGCCGAGAAGCATCGCACTCGCTCCCACGGCGGCGAGACGGTCGATGCGGTCGAGCAAATTCACCGGACCGATCGCAGTTGCGGCGTGGTCGAACGTGACTTCGCCGAAGCGCTGCGCCGGATCGATGGTCTCCATCTCCACGACGTCGAACGGTTTGGCAACGAGACAGAGGGTCTCTGGTGTCGCCACGATGAGCGCGTCGGCCTGGGCGGCGAATGGGATGAAGTACTTGGTGCCACGGACTCGTCCGCCTTCGAAGCGCGCGGGCGTCGCGGTCGTCCCGCGAAACGGCGAATCGTCGCGGGCCAGTGTGACCAGGTTCTTCCCTGCTCCGATGTCCTTGAGCAACGTATCTTGTCCGCCCGCGGCCGCGAGCGTCGCGGCGGCCAAGACCGCGTCGAGGTATGGGCCGGGCATGCAGGCGCGCCCGGCTTCTTCGAGCACGATGGCGAGCTCGATGGCACCCAACCCTTGCCCACCGACGTTCGGCGGCAGAATCAAGCCGAGGTATCCCATCTCGGCGAGCCGCTGCCAATCCGCCGGCTCGTAGCCGCGCCGCTCGTGCTCCATGACCTTTCGGGCCCGCTCCGCCGGCCACTCGCTGGTGAGGAAGTCGTGGGTCGATTGACGCAGGAGGGCCTGGTCTTCCGACAGCTCGAATTTCATCGGCCCTCCGTCGGCAGGTTCAGCACGCGCTTCGCAATGATGTTGCGTTGGATCTCGGAGGAGCCGGAGTAGATGGTACCGGCGCGCGACCACAAGAACTCGCGGGACCAATCGACGTCGTGGCGCGCCTCCGGGCTGGTGCGCACCAGCTGTCCGCCCGGACCCAGAATGTCGAGCGCGGTCTCACGGAAGCGTTTGTCGAACTCGCTCCAGAAGACCTTTTCGATGGACGACTCCGGTCCAGGGACCTTGCCGTCCGCGAAGTTGGCCAACGTGCGGATGCCGTTGGCGCGCAGCACTTCATTCTCGACCAGCAGGCGCGCCAGTTTCTCGCGGGTGGCGGCGTCGGTGCGCCCGTGCTGCTTGCACGTGGCCGCGAGCAGCGCGAGGTCGCGTCCGAAGCGCGTTGCATATGCGAGCGACATGGCGCCGCGCTCGTACGCCAGCACGGTCATGGCGATGCGCCAGCCTTCTCCGATTTGTCCCACCAGATTTTCGCGCGGCACTCGCGCGTCTTCGAAGAACACCTCGCCGAACTCGCTCTCACCGGTGATCTGCCGCAGGCGGCGCACCGTCACGCCGGGCGTGTCGAGCTTGCAGAGGATGAATGAGATGCCGCCATGGCGGTCGGCCGAGTCGGTGCGCGCCAGCACGAAGATCCAATCGGCCCACGGACCAAACGTGGTCCAGATCTTCTGACCGTTCAGCACGAAGTCGTCGCCGTCGATGACCGCGCTGGTGCGCAGCGCAGCGAGGTCACTGCCGGCGCCGGGCTCGCTGAATCCCTGACACCAGATCTCGTCGGCGGCGAGCATCGGTGGGATGAAGCGACGGCGCTGCGCTTCGCTGCCGTGATGAATCAGTGCCTGGCCGAGCAGGCCGATACCCAGGGTGTTGGGAATCGGCGGCGCGTCGGCCTCCGCGATCTCGGCCTCGAAGATCGCCTTCTCCACTTCGGTGCCGCCGCGTCCGCCCCACTCGCGCGGCCAGTCCATGCCGAGGTAGCCGGCCTTGTAGAGATTGCGCTGCCATTGGCGGCGCAGCTGCATCAAGCTGTCCTCATTCGCGTGCGGATCGCGCAGCTCCTCACGCCACGGGCGTTGCAAATTCGCCTTCAGCCACGCGCGCAGCTCGTCGCGGAACTTCAGATGCTGTTCGGTCAATTGCAGGTCCATGCGTGAGTTCTAGGAAAGCCCTGCCGCTAGTGCAACGGCGCCCGGCGCAGGTCATGTGTTGCATTGCCGGACATCACAGCATTGGATAGAGTGGACCCCATGGGACTGACGCACGTCACTGTCACGCTGAAGAAGCCCGGAGTGCAGAACGGTGCGTTTCAGGCGGAGTTCTTGGTTGACACGGGTGCGATAGACTCTCTTGCCCCAGCCGCCGAGCTACAGAAGATCGGGATCGAACCTGCCGGCAGCGCCGTGTACGAACTCGCGGATGGAAGCGTTCACGAGTACAAGTTTGGGCTCGTGCAGATCGAGTTTATGGGAGAAGTCACCGCAGGAAGGGTCATCTTCGGCCCTGACGATGCAGAGCCATTGCTCGGTGTGACCGTTCTCGAGTCGGTTGGCATCACCGTCGATCCGACAAATCGGACCCTCAAGCGGTTGCCGGCGATCCCTCTCAAGTAAGCTCACGTACCGATGGAAGCGAAGCAAACGCGCGACATCGTGGGGCGGGCGTGGACGGATAGTATCGTACCCGCGCTGCAGCAGTACATCACCATCCCGAACCAATCGCCGGCCTACGATCCGGAGTGGCAGGAACACGGCCACATGGATCGCGCCGTCAACCTCATCGCCAACTGGATCCGCGCCCAGAATGTTAGCGGCCTGCAGTTGGACATTGTGCGACTGCCTGGGCGGACGCCGTTGCTGTTCGTCGACGTGCCCGGCGACTCGGCCGACACCGTGCTGCTCTACGGTCACCTCGACAAGCAGCCACCGATGGACGGCTGGAACGACGGGCTGGGCCCTTGGACGCCGGTGATCAAGGACGGACGTCTTTACGGCCGCGGCGCCGCCGACGATGGCTACTCGGCCTTCGCCGCGATCACGGCGATCAAGGCATTGAAGCAGCAGCGCGTCCCGTGTGCCCGCTGCGTAGTCATCATCGAGGCGTGTGAGGAGAGCGGCAGCGGCGATCTCCCGCGCTACATCGATTCTCTGAAGGATCGCCTCGGCACGCCGAGCTTGGTCATCTGCCTCGACTCGGGCTGTGGCGACTACGAGCGGCTGTGGGTCACGTCGTCGTTGCGCGGCCTGCTGAGCGGCACCCTCACGGTCTCGACGCTCACCGAAGGCGTGCACTCAGGCGCCGCCAGCGGCATCGTGCCATCCACCTTTCGCATTCTGCGGCAACTGCTCAGCCGCTTGGAGGATGCCACAACGGGCGCCATCATCCCGAGCGAACTGTACATCGAGGTTCCAGCCGAGCGGAGGCGACAGATCGCCGCGACCGCCGCGGTGCTCGGGGACTCCGTGCACGCGTCGTTTCCGTTCCAGGACGGCACCTCGCCGGTGACACGCGACGTTACCGAGCTGTTACTCAACCGTACGTGGCGGCCACAGGTCGAAATCACCGGCGCCGCCGGTCTGCCGCCGCTCGACAAGGCGGGCAACGTGTTGCGCCCGGTGACGACGGTGAAAGTGTCCGTGCGGCTGCCACCGACCGCGAGCGCGTCGGCCGCTGCCCGCGCCATCAAGCGGCTCCTCGAAATCGACCCGCCCTACGGCGCACACGTGCGCTTCGACTCACACGAAGGCGCCACCGGCTGGAACGCGCCGCCACTCGCGCCATGGCTGGAAGAATCGCTGTGCCAGGCGTCGCTCGACTCCTTCGGCAAGGAGGCCTGCTACATGGGCGAAGGCGGCACGATCCCATTCATGAGCATGCTCGGCGAAAAATTCCCGCACGCGCAGTTCATGATCACCGGCGTCCTCGGCCCACACTCCAACGCCCACGGCCCCAACGAGTTCCTCCACCTCGCCACCGGCGAGCGCCTCACGGCATGCGTGGCGCGCGTACTGGCGGATCATCACAGGGCGAAGGCATCGTCATTTCCGGACCCGCCGGCGCCCTGACCGAGTCCGTTTCTTCCACCTCAGCTTCTTGACGATCCAAGTGCGCGTCGGATGAAGCACCCACTTGCCGTCCTGTCGGGTGTAGGTCCGGCCCCCATCCTTCACATCGAAGAGAAGATGCTGGAACTTGCGCATCGCCGAGGCGACTTCCCTGTCGATCTTGTTCAGCTTCAGAGTGCGCCACAAATCCTTCTCGATCATGAACCCGAGGTCGCCAAGCGCGTTCACTTCGCGCGGCGAGAGTGGAATCTTGGTGATGCCAAGCATTCTGTCTTCAACGACGATCGTGAATTTCATCGTACGCGACTCAGCCGCTATTCGGCGGCGTCCGATTCGTCAGCCAACGCCTCGTCGATGGTGACGTGTCCGTCGTGAATACTCATGCAGACGCGAAGCATGTGCAGCTCGAAGAGCATGTTGTTGGGGAACTCGCGGCGAATGAGGGCACGCAATCGTGCCAGCTTCCGCGCCGGGATCTTGACCTGGCGCGCGAGCTTCTCATAGTCGAAGTACCGCATCAGCATCCCTCCTACAGCTCCCTGAATCCGCGGCGGCGGCCACGCATCGTTGCCAGGACTATGGACGCTGCGCGCCGGGCACCCAGGACCCGAAGGACCCCGGGTTGATTCGACTGGCACAAGCGGGACAGTCACATATGAGCTTCAAGCTCTTCCGGTAGTGGGCAAGGCCGTGAATCACGCCGCCACCTTGGTCGAACCGGTGGAGGAAATGACGGATCAAGCTGGCGTCGCGTCTTTCGTAGAGCTGCCACACGGCATACGCGACAAAGTCGGCAAGTTGCAGGAGGCGCGTCTCTTTCATGCTGGCAAAGTAGGGAACGTCGCTGAGGTTCTTGAGAATTCCCCACTGGGTACCGAGCTGACGGAACTCGCGGACCCACACCTTCGCTCGCTTATCGAATCGGCCTTCGGAGAAGATGATCAGGCCGCGTTGAGGGTCGTTGCTCTCCGTGCGCCGCCGGCGGAGAAAGTGATCGAAGCGATTGCAGACCTGCTCCGTGGCGTGCTCGACCGCGCGCTCGCCCCACAGTTGTCCGTCCTTCTCCACGACCGCCGCAAAGAGCGCCATTCCTTGGGGATTGGCATCGCGGATCGCTTCGCAGATCTCGCGGATCAACTCTTCTCGCTCCGCCTCGGCGACGCTGCGCCAGAACCCTTTGCCAGCACGCATCGCCGAAGCGTGCCACTCGATCGGCGGGGAATTCGGAAAGTGGCGTTGCTGCAGCGCATCCAAGGTGCTGGCAAGATGGAAGGTGACCCGCTCGAAGACCGCCGCGCCGCCGAGAACGAAGTGTCGGTCTGCGGGGTTGTCCTCGTTGCCTGACTCGTCGAGGTAGAGCAGGTACATGGTGATCACCGCCCAGCAGTGAGAACAAAGAAAGGCAACTGACGACGCCCCGTAGAGCATCTCGGGTTCCCAAAAGGAAACCCAATCAGTTGCAAGGAAAACTTAGTTCAAGGTCCCGCCGAATGCAAACGCGAGGATGTGGGGCGTCACTCGGCATTTCCGCCGGCTCCAAGGTTCATGCTAAGGCGCTTGCCAACGGCAGGTCCACGCTTGTACGGGAGGGGGTATGTCCAGCGACGCGGTTTCGGATAAGCGAACTTCGCTTCACGACGTGAAGGAGAAGGTCCGCATGTTTTGTGACAACCGGGAATGGGATGTCTTCCACGGCCCAAAGGACGTAGCCATCGGCATGGTGACTGAGGCAGCCGAGTTGCTCGGTCACTTCCGGTTCCGTGGGGAAGAGGAATGCTCTCAGCTGCTCTCCGACCCTGCGAAGCGGTCCGCCATTGAGGAGGAGCTCGCGGACGTGCTCTTTTTCCTGCTGCGATTCTCGCAGCGTTTCGGGATGGATCTCTCGTGCGCGCTGGACCGAAAACTGGCGAAGAATGCCAACCGATACCCAATCGACAAAGCACGTGGCCGCAACCTGAAGTACACAGAGTTGTGAGATGCGGCTCTACGCCGGTATGTCGGACCAGTTCATCCGAGACACGGTTCACAACCAGATCGCCGGCAAGCTGGAGGACTCTTTCTTCCGGCACTACCGGTTCAGGCCTTCCCCAGCAGAAGTCAACTCGTGGAAGAACTCGCTTCGCGCTGTGTCGCAGGTGTTTCAGGAAGCCGGTCTGGACGACCACGGCGTGATCCTAGAGTATCAGCTGCCTCTGACCTCGAAGCGGCTTGACTGCCTCGTGTGCGCGAAGGGCGCCACGGACGACGACAACGCTGTCATTATCGAACTCAAGCAGTGGGACTACTGCCACGAGGCGGTGGGCGAGGATTTGGTCGTTACGTGGGTCGGAAAGGCGGAGCGAGAGATGCTTCATCCGTCCGCGCAGGCCCGCCAGTACCAGTGGTATCTTGAGGATACGCACACCGCATTTTATGAGGAGCCGAATCCTGTTCGGCTCAGCTCGTGTGTTTATCTTCACAACTACGCTCCGCTGAAAAATGACGTGATCCTATCCCAGCGCTTTGAGGCGCTCTTGCGCGAATTCCCGACCTTCACGGCTGATGATGTCGACGCGCTCGCCCGCTACCTTCTGGACCGCCTCAGTAGTGGGGCGGGCTGGCCAGTTCTGCAGCGAATCGAGCAGAGCAAGTACCGCCCCAGCAAGAAGCTGATGGAGCACGTCGCCAACGTCATCAAGGGAAAGCGCGAGTATGTCTTGCTCGACGAACAACTCGTCGTTTACGAGAAAGTTCTCGCTTGCGCTCGCGAGGGGCTGGGAGATCGGAAGACGGCGGTGGTGATAGTGAAGGGCGGTCCCGGAACTGGAAAATCGGTGATCGCAATCAACCTGATGAGCGACTTGCTCGGCCGCGGGCACAACGCGCAGTACGTCACGGGCTCAAAGGCGTTCACGCAGACTCTCCGGAAGATCATCGGGCCGCGCGGCGGAGCCCAGTTCAAGTACTTCAATAGCTACACCGGTGCGGAACCGAATGCGGCCGACATCTTGATATGCGATGAAGCTCATCGGCTACGGCAGTTCAGCTTCAACCGATTTACTCCAAAGACTAAGCGTGGACTGATGGAGCAAATCGACGAGCTGATCCACGCGGGCAAGGTCTGCGTCTTCTTCATCGATGACAAGCAGGTGGTGCGCGCAGACGAGATCGGCTCCACAGCGTATATCCGACAGGCCGCGGAGCGCAGTGCCTGCCGGGTTTGGGAATACCAGCTCGAAGCGCAATTCCGATGTGCCGGCTCGGATGGCTTCGTGAACTGGGTCAACAACACGCTCGGCGTCGAGCGGACGGCAAACGTTCTTTGGGACGCAAACGAAGAGTTTGACTTCCGGATCCTTGACTCCCCAGAAGCGCTCGACCGTGCGATACACGCAAAGGCCGCACTTGGACTCTCCGCCCGCCTCAGCGCGGGTTTCTGCTGGCCTTGGTCGAAGCCGAATCCCGACGGCACACTGGTCAACGATGTGGTGATCGGCGAGTACCAGCGGCCCTGGAATGCGTAGCCCGACAGTGCCCGTCTCGCACCGGGCATTCCGAAGGCACCCCTTTGGGCGCACGACCCCAACGGCATCAACCAGATCGGGTGCGTCTACACCGCGCAGGGCTTCGAGTTCGACTACGTTGGGGCGACTTGGGGTCCGGATCTGACGTACGACCTGGATCGGCAGTGCTGGCAAGCGGACTCCAGCCATTCTCGGGATCGCGGCGTAAAGGGAAGCAAGGAACAGATTTGCGATCTCCTGAAGAGCACGTACCGAGTGCTCCTCTCCCGTGGGCTCAAGGGCTGTTACGTGTATTTTATGGACAAGAGCACCGAGCGGTTCGTCCGGAGCCGCATTGAGTCAATGCCCATGGCCGTGGAGGCAGAGGAAGAAGCTCAGGAAGCGCCGTTCCGGCGTTTGCGGATCGAGGAGGTGCAGCCGTTTGAAAACTGCGTGCCGCTGTACGAACTCGATATTGCCGCTGGTCGCTTTGGCGCCGAGACTGCCGTTAACGAGGTTGCGCAAGATGAAGAGATCCAGCAGCCGCAGGATTTTGAGTGGGTAGAACTGCCGCCCGCATTTCATTCGCAGCGCGGGTTGTTCGTCGCGCGTGTTGTCGGCAACTCGATGAATCGACGCATCCCTAACGGTTCCTGGTGCCTCTTCCGGCTGTCGCCGGAGGGTTCACGCCGCGGCCGCGTCGTCGTCGCGCGTCTTGAGGATCGACTAGATCCGGAGACCGGACGATACACCGTCAAGGTTTACGACAGTGAGAAGGAAACTCTCGATGACGGCTCCTTCCGGCACCGCCGGATCGTTCTACGGCCGGATTCACTAACCTCGGGGTGGCGGCGGCGCAAGTCAGCCGAGAGATTCCGCACCGCCTCGCCGATGATCTCGAGGTTGCGGAGCACGGCGTCCTGAATCATCGGGTCGGCGAAGAATGCATCGCGCCCGCCCGCCGTGTAGTGCTCGACCTTCGCCACGGCGTCCAAGATGTGCCGCAAATAGACCGCGTCGTCCTTCATAGCGGCCGGCACTCGCGCAGGATGCGCTCGCGCAGATAGGGGCTGAGCCCGGCTTCCGTGACCACATCGACTTTGCAGCCGAGGAGATCTTC
>JBGQHM010000115.1:0-16295 GCA_041497995.1 Binatia bacterium
CCAAGCGCGAGGCTTTGGAGTGCGGTGGCTTGCCGCCGCTTTCGCGCGGGGCAGAGAACTGCCCGTCGCCACCCAGCCCCAAAGCTGGAGCAAGCTCCCGCACTCCATACGAGGGCGACGTCAAGAAAGGCTTCGTCCACAAGCGCGTGCCACACGTCACGCTGAAGTCGATCGCCAACAACCCGGACATCAAAGAGGGCATGACGCGAGCAGAGATCGACGCGGTCATCGCCCGCCGCGCCGAGACGGAGCTACTCTACGACCAGCCGTACGAAGACGGTAAGCGCGTCCGCGTCACCGGGCCATTGACTGTGGAGAGCCTCTCGCCGCATCGCGTCCTCGCCCCCGATGAGGAACGACCCGCTTCGGAAGCACAAGCACAGCAAGCAGCGACCGCGGGCCAGTTCGAAACCATGATCATCGACAACCTGCGCAAGGCTGGCGTGCAGAACACGCGCAAGAACGAGCGGCTGGTCTTCGAGCGCCTCGAACCGTACGCCGGCGAGTGGCTGCAGGCGGCTGGGGAGTACAAGGAGAAAGACGCCACCGTCCGCCGCGTCGCCGTCTCGCTCGGCCCCGAACACGGCACCGTTGGGGCGGATCAGGTGAAGGAAGCCGCGAAGGAAGCGCTGAAAGGTGTCGGCTTTGATCTACTCGTGGTCTGTGGCTTCGCCTTCGATGCCCACGCCGGCGAGACCGCCAAGGAGTTCAGCCCGTCCGATCAACCGCCGACGAAGGGCATCGTCGCCGAGCGGTCGAAACAGTTCGGTAAGCTGCCGGTGCTGCTGGCGCGCATGAATCCCGACCTGGCCATGGGTGACGAGCTGCTCAAGAAGACCGGTGCCGCCAACCTGTTCATGGTCTTCGGCGAGCCGGACGTGAAGATCGATCGCACCGACGACGGCAAAGTCGTGGTCGTGATCAACGGCTTGGATGTCTACGACCCGACCACCGGTCAGATCCGTTCCAGCTCCACCGACGACATCGCCTGCTGGTTCATCGACACCAACTACAACCAAGAGAGCTTCTTCGTGCGCCACGCCTACTTCACCGGCGCCGACGAGCCCTACGACAAGCTCTAGCGTGCCCTGCGCGCCGACATCGACGAAGCCGCATGGGCAGCCCTCTACGCGACCACCAGCCGCCCCTTCGACCCGCCCGTCACCGGCAAGATCGCCATCAAGGTGATCAACCACTACGGCGACGAAGTGTTGAAGGTGTACGACGTGACATCGCGATGATGCAGCGGTCAGGCTACTCCAGCCGCCTACAGCAGATCGGGGCGATGCTGCGGAAGCCACTCCACCAGAAAGTCGAAACCGCGCCGGCGTGAGGTGGATCGAATATACCGCCGCCACGCCGGCCAGCCGTTCACCAAAGCGCGGAACCCGAGCAACCGCACAATCTCGCGGTACGGAGCGTACTCGAGGAGTCGCACCGCGGCCCATCGCTGGTCCAAGCGGCCGATCGTTAGTGAACCCGCCAGCAGCGCGCGGAACTGCACCTCGTCGATGTCGTAGTCCCACACATACGGTAGCGTGCTGGGTCTCTGTAAAGTCTCGGCATCCATAAGCCAGCCCAAACGAAGGGTAGCATGGAGGGGACTCAGGCAGCGGTCCGCTCGCTGACCACCACCGGCAACCCCTCCGACGGCGTGAACGCGATGCTGCGTCGCACGAGGCGGGCGCGGTAGCCGGGCGCTGGGTCGAGCGTGACCCGCGAGAAGATGCGCGCCAAGACGACCTTCATTTCGTAGCTGGCGAACGCCGCGCCGATGCAACGGCGCGTGCCGCCGCCGAAGGGGAAGAACGCGACCTGGCTGATCCGCGTGCCGACGAAACGCTCGGGATCGAAACGCTCCGGGTCGGGCCACAAGTCGGGCCGGCGATGTGCCAGGTAGATGCACGGCGCGACGACCGGACCCGCCGGCAGGTCGCGGCTGCCGATGCGCAACGGGACGTGGAGGCGGCGCCCGACGTTCGGGATGACGGGATCGAGCCGGCTCGTCTCTTTGATGACTGCATCCAGGTAGACGAGGTCATTGATGCGCTGTGGCTCACAGCCAACACGGACCAGCTCTTCGGTTAGCTGTGTCATCACGTCGGGCCGGCCAAGCACGCGGTGGACAACCCACGCCATCGAGGCAGCAGTCGTCTCATGGCCGGCGAGGAGAAGGGTCAGCATCTCATCGCGCAATGCCGCGTCCGTGAGCGGCACGCCCTGCTCGTCACGCGCCTCGAGGAGCAGAGATAACACGTCGGTACGACCGTCCGTGCCGTGCGTGCGGCGGCGCGCGAACTCGACGTAGAAGATGTGCTCGACCTCGCGCTTGAGCCGCACAATGCGTCCCCACGGGCTCACTCCGCCGAGATCGATCTGCAACGCAGGGATCGCCGCCAGCATGCCCGCGGGGCTGGCGAAGAGGTCAAACAGACGCCGCAAGCACGTGCGCAACCGCGTCAGCTCTGGACCGTCGTCGAACCCGAATACGGTGCGCAGGATGACCTCGAAGGTGATTTTCTGGAAGCTGCGGTGGATCGGAAAGGGCTGGCCAAGCGGCCACGTGGCAATCTCATCGTCGGTGATCGCTTGCATGGTCCGGCCATAGGCCTGCATGCGCTCGCCGTGGAAGGGCGGTAGCAGCAGTCGGCGCTCGCGCAAATGGGCGGCGCCATCCAGGAACAACACGGATTGCGGCCCCATGAAGGCGCCGAGCGGGGCGTTCGCCTCGCCGGCATGCAACTGCTCCGGGTCGCCGCTGAAGATGTCGCGGATCGCTTCCGGGTCGCTGGTGAACACAAACGGCGGCAAACCGGGCGCCCGTACGGTGAACCAGTCTCCGAAGCGGCGCGCGCACGTGTCCAAGAACTGCAACGGCCGGCGCACGAAGCCGAAGGCTTGTAGCAACCCCGGTCCGGGAGGGAGGTCGACGGCGCGGTGCTCCATGTGCAGCGGGGTGCATACCACAAGAGATGTACGCGCCCGAAGCCCATTGCACCCGGGCCCTCGTCGATACACCACATCGCGTTGATTTGTACACCATCAAGCTCTAGCGTGCGTGTGAGAGGACCAAGTCAATGGCGAGAACCAATGTTGAGCTTGATGACCGCCTGGTACGGGAAGGCATGCGCCGCTTCAAATGCAGGTCGAAGCGCGAGCTTGTGCACCTCGCGCTGACGGAGCTGCTCCGCGATGCGAAGCGCAAAGAGCTCCTGACGCTGCGCGGCCGCGTGAAGTGGGAGGGCGATCTGGACGAGCTCCGACGCGCTCGTCCATGATTGTCGTCGATACGACGGTGTGGATCGATTTTTTCGAAGGGCGCGGTACCCGATTCGATGAGCACCTGACGGCGCTCATCGCCGGTGGCGTACCGCTCGCGCTCACCGATCTGATCTACTGTGAGATCCTGCAGGGCATCGCGGACCAGGCGCTGTACGAGCGCACGCGCGACCTGCTGCAGGCCCATCCCATTTTCCTCGTACGCGGGCTCGGCACCTTCGAGCGCGCTGCCAACATCTACCGCGCCTGCCGCAAGCGCGGTCTGACCGTGCGCAAGACGGCCGACTGCGTGATCGCGGCGACGTGCCTCGAAGCGGATGCGGAGCTGTACCACAATGACCGCGACTTCGACGCGATCGCGAAGGTGGAGGGCGTCCGTATCTACCGCGTGCCGAGCGGCGCCCGTGGGTAGTGGGCTACATCGCCTTGACTGCCACGCACTCGGCCCATACGATCGCCGCTCCCATGCGCGCCCTGGTGATCTTCCTGGCCTCCGCCGGCTACATCGGCTACATCCCCGTCGCCTCGGGCACCTTTGGCTCACTGGTGGGTATTCCGCTTTTCTGGGACTTCGATGCGCTGCGAACAGTGTCGGTTGGTCTGTACCTGCTCGCGTTCGTCGCCGCGGTCGCGGCGGCGTGCTGGATCGCTGGGAAGGCGGAGGAGTACCTCCACGAGCATGACAGCCACAAGATCGTGATCGATGAGGTCGTTGGGTATGTGGCAGCGACGTTGTTCCTGACGCCGACGTGGACGCATGCGCTGCTGGCGTTCTTCATCTTCCGCGCGCTCGACGTGATCAAGCCGTTTCCCGCCGGCTACATCGATGCAAATTTCCCCGGCGGCTATGGCGTCGTGCTCGACGATGTCGTGTCGGGCTTGTACTCGAACGTCGCGGTGCGCGTACTGATCGCGGCAGGGCTGGTGACATGATCGAAACCGCAGCCATTCTCAGTACCGGAGACGAGCTCACCACCGGGCGCACGCTCGATACCAATGCCAACTTCATCGCTGATAAGTTGGTCGCCGCGGGGCTCGATGTCACGGCGATCATCGTCGTCGGCGATTACCCGGAGCGCATCTCGTGGGCGTGGCACGCCGCGCTGCGCCAGGCGGACGTCATCATCTCCACCGGCGGGCTCGGACCTACGGCGGACGATCTCACCACCGAGACGGTGGGCGCAGTGACCGGACGCAAGTTGATCCTCGACCACGAGGTCGGCGACCGTATCCGCAAGATGTTCGAAGCCATGGGCCGCGTCATGCCCGAGAACAATCTCAAGCAGGCGCAGTTTCCGCAAGGCGCGGTGATCATTCCGAATGCGCTCGGCACGGCGCCGGGCTTTCGGATGGATCTGCAAACAGAGCACGGGCAGCGACATCTGATCGTGCTGCCGGGTGTGCCGCGTGAGATGAAGCCGATGATCGAGGAGCAGGTGCTGCCGTGGTTGCAGCAGGCGCGCGGTAGCAACGAAGTCTACCTCAGTCACACATTCCAAACCTTCGGCATCAGCGAATCCGCGCTCGACGAGTTGGTGGCCGGCTGCGTTGCGCCAGAGGAAGGCCGCATCGCCTTTCGCGCCGCGTTCCCGCAAATCTCCGTGCGCCTCACGGTGCACGGCCAACCGGCGGACGCACCGCCACGCCTCGAGCAGCTCGCGGCCCGCCTGCGCGAACGCATCGGCAACTACGCCTACGGTGAAGGTGATACGACGATGGAGGCGACCGTGGGCGCGTTGTTGAAGGAACGTGGTCTGAGCATAGCGGTCGCCGAGTCGTGCACCGGTGGACTGGTCGGGCACCGTCTTACGAACGTCCCCGGCAGCTCGGCGTATGTAAAGGGCGGGATCATCGCGTACTCCAACGAGATCAAGCAGCAGAGCCTGGGTGTAGGCACCGAGACGCTGGCGACGCATGGCGCAGTGAGTGAAGAAACCGCGGTGGAGATGGCTACAGGCGTGCGCCGCGCGTTGGGCAGCGACATCGGCCTGGCGGTCACCGGCATCGCCGGCCCCGATGGCGGCACCCCCGACAAGCCCGTCGGCACGGTGTGCTTCGCACTGGTTGCCGCGGATGGCGTTCATCACCGTCGCTATCAGCTGTGGGGCAACCGCGAGTGGGTGAAGCTGCTGTCCTCGCAAGTCGCGCTCGACTGGGTGCGGCGCCATTTGGTCGGATTGAATCCGAGCGAGTCGGGCATCCTGCGGCGCTGAGCGGCGGTCGACGCCACAAGTTACCTTGACAATGCAAATGGCGGCGGCGCACACTGCGCCGCATGCGTCACGTCTCGACCATCGCGCTAGCCTACGCGGTTGCCGTGGTTGTTCCGGTTCAGGTGTTCGCGCAGGCGCTCTCCGCCGTCGAGATCAGCCGCGACACCATCCAAAGCTCAGGGGCGTCCCAACCGCGCACGCAGGTTGAGCCGCACATCGCCGTCGATCCGAACAACCCACAGATCCTCGTGGCCGTCTTCCAACAAGGCCGCTTTCCCGACGGCGGTTCGGTTGCCCCAGGGTACGCCACGTCGCACGACGGCGGACAGACGTGGACCACTGACGACCTGCCGCTGCTCACCGTGGCCAGTGGCGGCGTCTTCGCACGCGGGACCGACCCGGTCGTCGCGTTCGGACCTGACGGGACCGTCTACGCGCAGACCCTGGTCTTCGGCGGCTCGCGTAGCGCCATCGCCGTGCAGCGCTCAACCGATGGTGGCCTCACCTTCGCCCCACCCATCTTGGCGCAGGACGACTCGGATCCCAGTGCGTTCAACGATAAGAACTGGATCGCCGTCGACACGTTTGTGGGGAGTCCACACCGCGGCCGGGTCTATGCCGCATGGGACCAGGGCAACAGCGTCGGCCAACCCATCCTGCTGCGCTTCTCGGACGACCGCGGGCAAACATGGAGCCCGCTCGTCATCGTGTCGAGCGCAGCCTCCGGCGGCATCGGAGCCATCCCGCTCGTGCAACCGAACGGCGCGCTGACGGTCGTCTACGAGGATTTCACAACAGGTGACGACGAAGTCGCGCAGACGTCGCACGACGGCGGGGTCACCTTCGGTGCACCGGTGAGGATCGATTCCTTTCAGGGCGGGGCGCTTCCGGATATCCGCTCCGGCGGCCTACCGGCTGCGGCGGTCGACGCGCTCACCGGCAATCTGTACGCAGTCTGGGAGGACGGGCGCTTCCGCAGCGATGGCGTTCGTGATGTCGTGATCAGCAACTCCACCAACGGTGGCACCAGCTGGAGCGCACTGACGCGCGTGAACACCGACCCACCGACCAGTCACCTCGACCACTTCACGCCCGCCGTCGCGGCAGTGAATGGAAGGGTCCACGTCACGTATCGCACACGCGATACCAGCGCCGGGCTCTCGCTGCTCGTCGACCTGCGCTACATCGGATCGGCAGACGGCGGCACGACGTTCAGCGGCGAGCGCGTCGTCGGCGATCCGACGGACCTCCACTTTGCCGCGCAGACGACGACGAACGATTGCCTGAGCCCACCGTGCTACTTCCTCGGCGACTACATGGGTGTAGCCGCGTCGCCGCAAGCTGTGCATCCCGTATGGTGCCGCGCCTTTCAAGATCCGGCGATGTCGGCCGCGCGTAACGAAAGCACGTGGAGCAGCCGGGTCCTCGGCAGCTGTGGCGACGGGGTGAGCGACACCGGTGAGCAGTGCGATGGCACTGACGCAGCGGCCTGCCCCGGAGCCTGCGAATCGGATTGCACGTGCCCCTGCACGAATGAGATCGTCGATCCAAAGGCGACGCTCACTGTCAGCACGCGGCGCAACGCCGGTTCGATCAACGCGCGCGTGGTCCTCCCGCTCGGCGCTTACGCGGGCGAGGCCGTGACGGTTCGACTCGACGATAGCGACACCATGCCGATCGCGCAGCAAGTCGTCGGTGCGCTGCCCCCGAAGGGGAAGAGTGGCAAGGTCTGGCAGTACAAGGCTGCCGGGAAGGGACTTCAACGCGTGACGCTCACCGACTTGCGGCCGCGGCAACCTGGCATGTTCCGCGTCGTCGTCAAGGCGGCGAAGTGGTTCAGCGCAGACACCGCGAACCAGAGCGCGGCGACGACACGGCTGACAGTCACTTTCGGCGGCCAGTGCTTCACGCGCGTGGTGAAGAAGAAGACTGGCTGACGCCGAAACGGTGAGCTCGTTCACCGCTCCGGCGGGATGTACTGCCGGAACACCTCCACCAGCTCGGGCCCCCGGCGAATGGTGTGGCCGCCGTCGACGCCAATGACTTGGCCGGTGATCCAGCCGGCGGCGTCGCTGAGCAGGAAGCTGACGATCCCCGCTACGTCGGCCGGTGTGCCGATGCGCGAGATCGGCATACAGCGCAGATAGTCCTGTACGGCAAGATCGCTGCTCGTCAACGGAACGGCGAGATCCGTGGCCACGAGGCCGGGCATGACCGCGTTCACACGGATGCCGTGCTCGCCGAGGTCGTCGGCGGCGCAGCGCGTCAGCATGTTCACCCCCGCCTTCGACACGCAGTAGGCGCTCATCCAGCGATGCGTCAGCGCCCCGGCGATGGAGCTGATGTTGACGATCGCCCCGCGGCCCCCAGTCTTCATGGCACGCGCCTCGGCATGCATGCAGCGGAACACGCCGACGAGGTTGGTATCGAGTGTGAACTGGAACTCAACGCTCGTCGCGTTGAGCACGCTCCCAATGGACCCGGCACCGGCGGCGTTGACGGCGACGTGCAGCGCGCCGTGGCGCTCGACGACCTGCGCGATCGCGCTGTCCACCGATTGATCGTCGGTGACGTCGCAGCGCACCCACTCAGCGCGAGCGCCGAGCCGCTGCGCGGCGTCGCGCAGCACGTCTTCCCGTCGCCCCGCGAGCGTGACGGAACCACAACCGTCAACGATCGCGCGCGCGCAGGCCAGCCCGATGCCCGTGCCTCCGCCCGTGACGAACCCAACTTTGCCTTCGAACTGCGACATGCGTCCTCCGCTTCTCCACTTCCGGTAGGCGCCGCTGTGCGGACCATCCTTGTTCGCCCACCGCCGCTCAGAGCGGTCCGCACAGCGGACCCTACGGTCCTCACCTCACAAGGAATTTGAGCCACTGAGGCAATTCCGCAATCACCCGGTCGATCTCGGCGCGCGTGTTGTAGAAGTGCACGCCAATGTGGATGCAACCTTGGATCAAGAACGCACGCAGAGATGAACGTCGATATGCGGGTTCATCGCTGCGTGCATGCGCTGTCACGCTGCGACGCCGGCCGCTGGCTCTTCGAGGTGATCGACACGCGGGCCGGCGGCCAGCCAGGCGCTGGCGGCGCGCCGCCCCGCCGCGTGCATGTCGGCGAGGACCTGGCGCTCGAAGTAGAGGTACGAGCCGGCGTTGAACGAACCGTCGCGCGCCGGTCGGAGCGCGTCGTACAGCGTGACGTCGCGGAGGCGGCTGTCCTGCAGATGCGACAAGCGGTTGCGTTCCAGCAGCAATTTGCGGTCGATGTTGTAGGCGTTCTCGAGAAAGCTATCGACCGTGCGCTCGAAGGCGCGCCCGAAGCGTGTGAACGGGCCGCGGTCCGGGTCAGGTGGCTCGGTGACGAGCACAGTGATGATTTCCTCCGCGCCCAGCGCCACCACCGGCGCCAGCGGCGTGTTGACGAGCAAGCCGCCGTCCCACAGCAATCGCCCGTTGATTTCCACCGGCGGAAACAGCAGCGGGATGCTGGCGCTGGCGAGGATCATGTCAACCGTGATGGCGTCGACGATGATGTAGTCTGGTGGACGCGTCAGCGCCGTTTCGTGGGTGACGTAACGGACGACACGACCGGTGTGCGCGTCGACGGCGTTGATCGCCAGCCGGTGCCCGTTGGTGGGGATGCGCTCGCCGCCGAAGGTCTCCACCAGGCGTGCACGCAGCTGCGCGGTGTCTGCCAGGAACGGTTCCTTGATGCCGTCGAGCAGGCGGCTGACCAGCTCGAAGCGTGTCGTCAGCAGGTACTCGACCCACAGTGCGCTGAAGCTGCCGGGCCGTGGCGGCAGATGGTTCCACGCGCGCTGCAAAAACGAACGGAGCGGCCCGGTCGAACGCATCCAGCGTACCGACTCCTCGAGCGTCAGCCGCACGAGGGACCGCAGTGCGGTCTGAAAGAACAACGGGCTGGCGACGACGGGCGGGTTGTCCGCGATCTCGTTCCAAAACTGCATCATTTCCCGTGGCGATTTGCCCGCGGCAATCAACCCCGAGTTGATCGCGCCTGCCGAGGTCCCCGAAAGGACCGCCGGCCCCCGCGCGAAGCGCGGATCGCGCAGCAAGCGCTCGTAGACGCCGACCTGGAACGCGCCGCGCGCGCCGCCACCGGACAGCACCAAGCCCAGCGCGGGTGACCCGACCTGTACGCGCCGTCCGTTGCGGCGGCGCGGCCCTGAGTGTTGTTCGTTTCCAGTAGTCTCCACGTCGATTGCCTCCCCCCTCGGAGCATCTGACGGGATGCGTCATAATGCAAGTACGACCGTGTCGTAAAGAGGCGGCGTGGACGAGGCGAAAGTTCAAGGGGGAGGGCGCATGAACACAGGGTGGGTTCTGCTGGCAACAGCGACGGCAACGGCGAGCTTGATGATCCTGGTCTGGCTCCTGAGCCTGGCCAAGCGTGATGCGAGTATCATCGACATCTTCTGGGGCCTCGGTTTCGTGCTGATCGCCCACGTCGCCTGCCGATTGGGCGCCGGCTACAGCGGGCGCAAGCTGCTGGTCACATCGCTGGTCACCGTGTGGGGTGTGCGCCTCGCGGTGTACCTGTTGTGGCGCAACTCGGGGCAAGAGGAGGACTACCGCTACCGCGCCATGCGCAAGCGTCACGGCGCGCGCTTCGCCTGGGTGAGTCTCTATACCGTCTTCGGGCTGCAGGGCGTGTTGATGTGGGTGATCTCGCTGCCCCTGCAGGTGGCGCAGACGTCACCGGTGCCGACGCGCCTCACCTGGTTGGATGCTTTGGCCGTCCTGCTGTGGGCCGCCGGCCTGCTCTTCGAGGCGGTAGGGGATTACCAGCTGGCGCGCTTCAAGGCGGACCCGGCGAATCGCGGCAAGGTGATGAACCGCGGGCTGTGGGCCTACACGCGCCACCCCAACTACTTCGGTGACGCCGTCGCCTGGTGGGCGTTCTTCCTCATCGCCGTGGCCACGCCGTACGGCGTCTGGACCGTGATCAGCCCGGTGCTGATGACGTTCATGCTGATGCGCGTGTCGGGCGTAGCGCTGCTCGAGCGGAAGCTGGTGAAGACGCGCCCGGACTACGAAGCATACCGGCAGCAGACGAATGCCTTCATTCCGTGGTTTCCGCGGCGTGCCGCCCGCTAATTCGTCCCACCGTGAGACCCGGTCTGTCGTGCTTCTGAGACAGGCCGAAGGCGAGGTCTCTGCTGAGCACTCCTCCGTGCGTGTGGTATGCTCGTTGCTCGCCGCAGGCCGGCTTGTCACGCCCACAGCAAACCGCACGAAGGGAACGAACATCAATGACCACCAACAGCATGACTGGCCGGCGAAGCGGTTGGAGCAGAGCCCTCGCGGTTCTCGCGGCCACGGCGCTGCGGACATGTCCAGTCGCCGCGCAACCCTACGCATACGTTGCCAACCTCGGTTCTGCCACCGTCTCAGTTGTGGATGTAGCGACGCAGAGCGTCGCTGCCACCGTTCCCGTAGGCAGCAATCCCGACGGCGTCGCGGCGACGCCGGATGGCACGCGCGTCTTCGTCGCGAACTTTCTCTCCGATGATCTGTCGGTCATCGACACCAGCACGAACACTGTGATCGCACGCATCGATGTGGGGTCTGGACCTGTCGGCGTCGCGGTACGGCCGGATGGAACCTTTGCATACGTGACCAACCGCGGCTCCAACACGGTCTCGGTCGTCAGCGTTGCTACCAACGCGCTCGTGGCAACGATTCCGGTGGGTGCTGGTCCCGACGCCGTGGCGATCACGCCGGACGGGGCGTTCGCGTACGTCACCAACTCCTTCACGCACTCACCGGGTACGGTTTCGGCACTCGATCTGCGCACCAACACCGTGAAGACGACGGTGGAGGTGTATCGCACGCCGAATCGCGTCGCGATCACACCCGATGGGCGCTTCGCCTACGTGGCGAACTTCAATTCCTGGAACATCGCGGTCATCGACACCAGCAGTAACACTGTCACGGCGACGCTCCCGCTGTTCGGCCGGCCGAGCGGCGTTGCGGTGCATCCGAATGGCGCGTCGGCGTATGTGGTGACCCTCGGTGGGACGGTGGAAGTCATCGAGACCGCCACGAACACGATCACCAACGTCATCACCGTCGGCGATACTCCGTACGGCATCGCGACGACACGCAACGGTGGCGCCGGCTACGTTACGAACTTCGCGGCCGGCTCGCTCACCGCTCTCGATCTCGGCGATGAAGTGAGCACGGCGACTGTTGCAGTCGGCGCCAAGCCGTTCGCGGTTGCGGTCAACTGCGTCGGCAGCGGGTGCACCGAGCCCGCGTACACGCCGCACCCCACGCGTCCGCCGACCGCTACGGGGACGGCGACGGAAACACCGACCGCTACACCGACGCGACCGCCAACATTCACGCCCACCCCGCTGCCCAGCCCGATCCGTTTGGAAATGGAACCGGTCAATGGGCTACCCGGGCAGCAGGTTACCGTCACCGTTTCACTGCGTACCGAAGGCCAACCGGTCGTCGCGACCCAGAGTGACCTCAGCTTCGATGCCAACGTACCGATCGCTGCGTTGCCGAGTGGCAAGCCGGATTGTGCGCTAAACCCCGCCATCGACAAAAGCGGCACGACGTTCCTGTTCGAGCCAGTGGGATGTGAGCACGACGTCACCTGCACCGCAGTCCGCGCCCTCGTGGTGTCGTTCGACAATGTCGACCTGATCCCCGACGGCGCGGTGTTGTACACGTGCAACGTGCGCATCGGAACCGGCATACCTCCAGGTGCCTACGCGTTGACCATTGTCGCCTCGGGGAGCGACCCGTCGGGGGGTGCATTGACGGCCGCGCTCACTGGTGGCTATGTCGTCGTCGGCACACCGCCGGAGGCGACGCCGATTTCGACGTTCACACAGCTGCCAACACGGACGAACCCACCGGCACCGACGGTGGTCCCAACACCGACAATCGATCTGGCGCACGCGGCCGTGATTCACATCGGCTCGGCGACCGGTGCTGCCGGCCAACGCGAGCAGGTCAGCGTGACGGTCGACACCAAGGGGCTCGACATTTCAGGGATCCAGAACGACATCACGTTCGACCCACGTGCGGCAGTCGCTGCGCGTGCCAACGGGAGGCCCGACTGCACGGTGAACCCCGCGATCAACAAGAACGCCAGCGCCTTCGCCTTCCAACCACCGAGTTGCACGCTGAGCGGTGACTGCAATCGCTTGCGCGCCCTCATCATCGCCATCGACAACGGCGACTCGATTCCGGACGGTGCCGTTCTCTACACCTGCACCGTCGACATCGCTGCCAGCGCGCCGCCCGGTACTTATCAACTCGGAAACGTCGATCCGCTTGCGACCTCGCCCGAGGCAATCCGAGTCAGCGCGGTCGGTACAGACGGTCAGGTCAGCGTCACCGGCCCTTCAGGGCAGAGAGGCCTGTCGACGAGCGGCGCCGCTTCGGCAAGCAGCGGCTGCCAGACGGTCGAGCCGTCAAGCGGTGGAGCGAGTTGGCTGCTGCTAGCAGCGGGGTTGCTGCTCACCGTGCGCCGCCGGCAACACTCCGGACGATGTGGAGCGCGCCGTTGATGCTGCGGTACATCGTTGCGGGGTGGGTACTCTCGGCCGTTGCAGCAGCCGCGATCACGCCGACACCGGCGCCTCCGAGCATTCGCATCAACATCGGCAATGCGGTTGGGGCGCCCGGCGACAGCGTGCAAGTCACGGTCTCGCTCGACGTATCGGGTGCGTCAGTTGCGGCGACGGTGAACGACATCAGCTTCAGCGCGCAGGCGTTGGCTCTCGACCCTACTACGTGTCGCGTCAACTCGACCATCGGCAAGTCGATCAACGCCAGCGTCTTGAGCAGCGATGCGACCAGTACGACCGTACGGGTGTTGGTGCAGTCGAGTCAGAACACCGCGCCGATTCCCAGCGGGCCGCTGTACACGTGCGCCTTCCGGATCGCTGCGGCGGCGTTGCCGGGTACCTATCGGCTCGACAACGTGTTGGCACTGGTCACGACATCGGACGGCGCGACGATCACCGGCGTTCCCGGCGCGAACGGCGCAGTGAGCGTGTCGCTCATCGGCCACGCCTGCTCCGGCGATTGCGACGGAGACGGGACGATCACCATCGATGAGCTGATCGTCGGCGTCAACATCGCGCTCGGCAACCGGCCGGTCGACGACTGCCTGTCGCTCGATCCCAACGGCGATGGCACGGTCACGATCAATGAGCTGATCGCTGCGGTAGGCAACGCGGTGAACGGCTGCGTCACTCCGCCGACACCGGTACCGACCGCGACGCCGACCCCAACACCCGTGCCCATGCGGCTGTTTGTTCGCGCCGGCGGCAACGACGATAACCACGGCGGCGATCCAGCGAACGCGCTGCGTACGATCACCACGGCCGCAAAGCTCGCGCAGAGCGGCTACGAGATCGTCGTGGGACCCGGAACGTACGTAGAGGGCGTGACGACCGCGTCGGGCGGGCGAGCACCGCAACGACTGCGGTTCCTCGCCGACGTCTCCGGTAGCGCGACGGGCGATGCAGCGGGGCCGGTGATCGTCGACGCCACCGGCAGCGCAACCGGCGACGGTTTCAAGCTCTCCAACTCCTCCGGCAGCGGGATCGACGGCTTTACCATCACCGGTGGGGCGGATGCCGGCATCGCGATCAAGAGCAGCACCAATGACTTCACCATTCGCAATTGCATCATCTTCAACAACCCGGGCGCCGGCATCCGCGTGCAAGACTCGGAGGGGATCACGGTCTTCAACAACCTGATCTATGGCAATGGTGTGCAAGGCCTGGCGCTCGTCGGATCCATTACCGGGGCACCGCTGGCACGCGTCTTCAGTAACACCATGGTCAGCAATGGCGACCGCGGCATCACCGCCGGCTCGACCAACGCGCCGTCCGACCACGCATTGATCCGCAACAACATCTTGCAAGACAACGGCATGCGCACCACGCCGGCGCTCGAGAACATCAAAGTGTTCGTCGACAGCGAGCCTGGCTACGACGAGGACTTCGACCTGATTTTTCCGTTCAGCTACCTGCCGACTCGGCTTGCCGGACAGCATGATGTCTTCGACGACGCGACTTTCGTCTTCAGCAGTGGCGCGGACTACCATTTGCGTCCAGGCAGTCCGGCGATCGACGCCGGTACTGGGTTGCCTCTGGATCTCGAGACGATCCTGCGCGGCCGCACGACCACGGGCAACGGCGTGGATACCGGCGTACTCGATGCGGGTTTCCACTTCCTGCCGTAGCGTCCCGCTCTGCGCGGTCGCATCTGCGCTCGCTCAGCTAGTCAGTGGATTCGCCGGCGTAGCGTTTGCCCAGGTCTCGATCACCGAGATTCCAGTTCCGGCCGCGGGCAGCCGGCCCGTGGCAATCACCTCCGGCCCTGACGGCAACCTGTGGTTCACCGACGCAGGTGCGGACCTGATTGGACGCGTGCGCGATGCGGCCATCGCGACATTCGCGCTCGCCGACCTCAGTGGTCCTGCCGGTATCACCGCAGGGGCCGACGGCAACCTGTGGTTCACGGAGAATGACCGCAATCGCATCGGCCGCAGCACGCCGGCAGGTAGCATCATCGAGTTTCCGCTAGTGACTGCCGGTGCGCAGCCGTTCGCGATTACCTTCGGTCCGGACGGCAACGTCTGGTTCACGGAGGCCGGTGCCAATCGCATCGGTCGCATCACGCCCGATGGCAGCATCGACGAGTTCGTTATCCCAACGGCGTTGAGCTTCTCCGCAGGCATCGCCGCGGGGACAGACGGCACGCTATGGTTCACCGAATTCAACGCCAACAAGATTGGGCGCGTCACGACCGCTGGCGTCATCACGGAGTTCCCGCTGCCTGCCGGTGGCAGCCAACCGTTCGGCATCGCCGCGGGACCTGACGGCAACCTGTGGTTCACCGAATTCAACGGCAATCGCATCGGTCGCATCACCACGTCCGGAGAGATCACAGAGTTCCCGTTGCCCACGCAGCGCAGCACACCGGCCGGTATCACGGCCGGTCCCGACGGCAACGTGTGGTTCACCGCCGTCGGTACGAACCGGATCGGCCGGGTCACGACAAGTGGCGAGGTCACGGAATTCGAGCTTCCGCTTGGTACGTTCGAGGGCGGCAACGTGTTTGGCGGGGGCATCACCACCGGCTCGGATGCCGCGCTGTGGGTGGTGGCGAATGGCTCGGGGCGCATCCTGCGCATCACGCTCACGGATCCGACGCCCACGGCAAGTCCCTCGGCGACACCCACCGCAACGGTGCCGCCTGCCGCGACTACAACACCGACGACGACCGCGGTGCCGACCGACACGCCAACCTCGACGGCAACTGCCACCGCCACGGCTCCACCGACCGCGCTGCCACTTGCCACGGCGACCGCCACACGCACCGTTTCGCCCACGGTCACGCCCACCGCACCGGCCACCGCGTCGCCCACGGTGGCGCCTCCTCCCAGCAGCGGCGGTGGCTGTGCGGTAGATCCCGCGCCGCGCCCGTGCGCGCCGCTCCTACTGGCGTCGGTTGTCTTCCTCGTCCGACGTCGCCGCGCACTGGCGACGGTGTCGCCCGCGGCCGTTGACTTCGTCGAGGAGGGATGAAGAAATACCCGGCGCGGACGAGAGGACGAAGGTGCAAGCATGACAGCTACGACGACCAAAACGAAACAGGGCGAAGTGCAGGGCCGGGAGAAGGATGGTGTCCTCCTGTTCGCGGGGATCCCATATGCGGCGCCACCGACGGGGCCACGGCGCTTCCGGTCGCCGGAGCCGCACGACGGTTGGCCGGGCGTTCGCGATGCGCGCCGCTTCGGACC
>JBGQHM010000116.1:0-16183 GCA_041497995.1 Binatia bacterium
CGCGTCGAGCGCCCGGAGCGCCTCGGCGTACTGCGCCTCCGCATCGCGGGGGTGGCCGGCGAGAGTGTCCAACACCTGCTGGCGCACGCCGACCAGCACGCCATGCGTGTAGAGGACGAGTGCCGCTTGCGCCCCCAGCGCATCATCGCCGAGGGCCGCAAGTTGGTCGGCCACGTCCATGAGGCGCGGCAACGCCGCGTCCACCCGCGTCAGGACATCACGCGCCGCATCGGCGGCACGCGGGGGGCGGCGAATGTCACCGTAGGTTGCCACCGTGCGCATGATGCTCTCGACCTCAGCGAACAACCCGGCGGCGCGAAGCGCTTGCGCTCCGAAACGAGCGCAGTAGTCACGCCGAATGGCCGCAGGCGCACATTTCTCTCGGCACGCCGTCGCGAACGCGAGCAAGTTGAGCGGGTACGCCCACAGGCTGTACGTCCCGAACTGCAGCAGAGTGACCCCCGGGACACCAAGCCGCGCGTAGTAGTCCATGTCGGCCGCGATCACATCGGGGAGCGGCACCGTGCAGCCGAAGAAGAGGATCGCGTCGCCATAGTACTCGAAGAGACGGACGCGGCCGTCGAACACCGTGACGTAGCGCTCCAGCGCCGCAGCGTAGCGGCGATTGGTCGCGCAGGCGGGATCGTTGATCGCGTGACCGTAGCAGCGCTCGCGCGGTGCGAACTCGACCACCACGTTCTCGTCCGGGCGCACCGTCAGGTCCGCGTCGAGCGTATCGTGGTAGGCCAGGTAGCACACCGGCCGCGCCACGCCGGCCTCCGCCAGACCGCGCGCCACCGCGTTGCATACACGCAGACTCTGATCCTGCGCGCTCAACGGCGCGCAACTCGCACAATGGCACCAGCCGCCATGCCACAGATCGGCGCCCCAAATATGCACGACGCGCATCTCCGGATATTCGCGCATGTACTGCACGGCATTCGCGCTGGCAGTGGCCAACGCAGCGGCGTTGCTGGTGCACAGGTTGCCGTGGTCGGTGCGCGCCCCATCGGGCGCGGCCGGAAAGTAGTCAGGATGCTCCCGATGCAGCTCGCGCGGCAGCAGCAGCGGTATGACGTGGCCGCCGTACTCCAGGTCGATACCGCGGCGGCGGAAGTCGGGGAGCAGCTCGGGGATCGTGAGTTGCGTATCGAACGGGTGGCGGATGTAGAGGAAGGCGTTCGCGCCGCTCTTGCCCATCCAGTCGATGAACGCCCGATCGTCGTCGAGCCGATCGTTGAAGTGCTCCGGCTGCGTGTAGTGCCAGCTCATGATGTCCGACGCATAGCCGCGCGCCGCGAAGCGCGGTGCGACTTCAACGCGCGTGAGCTCGACAGCATTCTCGAGCCGCGGCACGGTCTCATCATGCGGGCCGTGCAACGACCAGCGACAGCCCAGGCGTTCGAGCAACGCGTATACCGCGCTCAGCAGGGCGCGCGACGACCCGGCTTGGAGAGTGACGCGCGATTCTTCCGGATCGATAATGAATGCTTCCCCGTTGGCTGGGGCCGGCCGCAGGGGTGCCTGAGCTCCGAGGACAAACGCGCTGGGCACACCATCCCGCGCGATTGGCACCTGCACACCGGTCATGCGCTGCAAATAGCCCTGCAGTTCGTTCGCAGCGAAGGCAGTGGGTGCGTCTGGTTCGGGCGCGACGTGGAGGGTGGCACTGCGCAGCGCCGTGGTGCTGAAGGATGGCATCGGTCTCGTTGTGTAGCGGAGCGCCACGGGTGTGCCAAGCACCGCGGGGGCCGGTTCCTGACCCTCCTGCGTTGCACCTCCGGCGACGGAGAGTGTCGACAAGAGCGAAGAGCGTGCTTCGAGAGCCTCAGCACGAACGGTACAGGAGTCATTTGATTCGAAATGAAAAGTATTTTCCGTTCGCCCTGAGGAGCCGCCTTCCTTTGGCGGCGTCTCGAAGGGCCGCTCCGGGGAAAATCGACACTGTCAACGGGAGGATCACGGAGGAGGTCCTCCAGTCTCTTGCCGCCAGCTTTCCAGCAACATACTCTCGCCATCGCGATGAGCGCCGACCTCCTCACCAGCCTGCTGCAGTCCACGGTCACCATGGCGGTGCCGCTGCTGCTGGCTGCGCTCGGCGAGTTGATCGCGGAGCGCGGCGGCGTCATCAACATCGGCCTCGAAGGCATGCTGCTCAGCGGCGCGTTCGCGGCGATGGCCGTCACCTACTCGACCGGCACGCCGCTGCTGGGGCTGCTCGCAGCTTGGGGCACAGGGATCGTTCTTGCGGCCCTCTTTGCCTATGTCGTCGTCGTGTACAGCGCGAATCAGGTGGTGGTCGGCACCGCACTCAACTTGCTCGCAGTTGGGCTTACCGGCGTCGCGTATCGCGCCATCTTCGGCGTCACCGGCGCCGCGCTCGCGGTCACCGGCTTCACGCCATTGGCCATCCCGGGCTTGTCATCCCTGCCGATCGTTGGCCAGGCGCTCTTCGCTCAGACCGGCCTTGGCTACCTCGCCTTTGTCCTCGTGCCGCTCATCACGTTCGGACTCTACAAAACAATTCCGGGGCTCAGGCTGCGCATGGTCGGGGAGAACCCGCGCGCCGCGGCGGCACAAGGCGTCGCGGTGGAGTGGACGCAGACGTACGCGCTCATCGCCTGCGGTGTCCTCGCCAGCACCGCCGGCGCGTATTTGGCGATTGCGTACGCGCGGACATTCGTCGAAGGCATGTCGGCCGGCCGCGGCTTCATCGCGTTGGCCATCGTCATCTTCGGCCGCTGGTCGGCGTGGGGGATTCTCGGCGCGGCGTTACTCTTCGGCCTCGCCACGGCGTTGCAGTTCCACGTCCAGGCGCTGGGTTTGGCCATCCCGTACCAGTTTCTGCTGATGCTGCCGTACGTGCTCACGCTCCTCGTGCTCGCCGGCTACGCCGGCACCACGCGGGCGCCGGCGGCGCTCGGCGTGCCGCTCGAAAACGAGTAGGTCACGGACACCTCAGACTCGCGGGCACGGAGGCCCGCACCACCAAGAGGGAGCCCCTACGCCAGCAGCACGCCTTCGTGACGCAACAGCCACACTTTCATACGTAAGCCGCCGCCGTAGCCGGTGAGTGAAGCATCCGAGCCGATCACGCGGTGGCAGGGAATGATGATCGGAATCGGGTTGGCGCCCACGGCAGCACCAACCGCACGCGCCAGCAGCGGCCCGCTGAGCGCCGCGGCGATCGTTCCGTACGACGTGGTCTCGCCGAACGGGATAGCCGCCACCGCCCGCCATACCCGCTGCTGGAAATCAGTGCCCGCCGGATCGACCGGCACGTCGAACTGACGCCGCTTGCCGCCGAAGTACTCGCGCAGCTGGGCCAGGGCTTTACGCATCACGGCTGTCTCGGGTGCGTGTACGACGCGACTGCGCAGCCAGCGCTCCAACGCCGGCTCGGAGCGGCGCCGCGGCAACTCAATGAACAGCACGTGGTCCGCTGATGCCGCAACCCGCAGGACACCCAGCGGCGTCTTGAGCGTCCGCACGCAAATGGCAATGCGTGCCGCCGCATCGGCAGTCTCCGTCGTGCGATCGCGCTCGGCCGGCATGGGCTTCTTCAACCACAGGCGATCAGTGATGCCAAGCTAGGCCTGCGGCCGGCGTCCTTTCTATGGGCCGCTCCCGTTGGTCGCTAGGGACTGCTCTCGCAAGTTTGACCCAAGCGCGATGTGGTTCTGCCCTCGACGACATCTACCAGCCTTTCGGACTTGGCAGTCCCTAGCGACCAACGGGAGCGGCCCAAAAAAGAAGACGCTGACCGCAGGTCCTAGCGCATTGAGCCGGGGTGCCGCGCTTGGTACAACCAACCGCGCATAGTGGAGGAGGTGTGTGATGCCCGACCAGAACACAACATCAACGCTGCTCGAGATTGCCGGGCCGGCGTGTACGATCCGCACATTCGAAGTGCGTCCAAAAGATGCGGGCACGCATCCAGCCGTGATCGTCATCCAAGAGTGGTGGGGCCTCAACGACCACATCAAAGACGTCGCCACGCGTTTCGCCCGTGAAGGCTACGTGGCCGTCGCACCCGACCTCTACTCGCGTCAGGGCAACAAGGCGACGGCGAACCCCGACGAGGCGGGTCAGTTGATGATGAACCTCAAGAAGCAGGACGGCGTCGATGATCTGCTCGCCGTCGTGGCGCATCTGAAGACCACCGCCGGCGTGAACGGCGAGCGCATCGGCGTGACCGGCTTCTGCATGGGCGGTAGCTACGCGTTGCTCCTCCCTTGCCACAGCCCGGACATCAAAGCTGCCGTACCGTTCTACGGCGAGGTCCCTTCCACCGACACCTTGAAGAAACTCAGCTGCCCCATTCGCTACTTCTACGGCGACGAGGACGGCTGGATTCAGAAGAGCGAGGTCGAGCGGCTGCAGAATGCCCTGCGCGATCTCGGCAAGGGCGAGGTTGTCATCTACAAGGGGATGCCGCACGCGTTCTTCAACGATACGCGCAAGGAGGTCTACCACGCGGAGCAGGCGAAGGACGCGTGGAAGCGGACGCTGAGCTTGTTTGCACACGAGCTGAAGCACTGACCGCGACCGAGGTGCATGGTGAAGGGACCGCTGTTCACGATCGAAGAAGCCAACGCGCTCATCCCGCGGCTCGAGCTCATCATGAGTAAGCTGCAGCGGCAGAGTGTGGCGTTGCGCGAGGGCCTGGGCGAAGTGGCCCAGCAAACTGAGCAGCCGCTCGAGGACCTCACCACCGCACAGATCCTGGAGCTGCGCCCCCAACTGCGTCCCGTGGTCGAAGAGCTGGAAGGACTGATCGGCGACCTGGAGTCGTGGGGCGTACAGATGAAGGGACTCGAGCTCGGCCTGATCGACTTCCCCGCCCTGCTGAACGGCGAGCCCGTCCTGCTCTGCTGGCAGTACGGGGAGAAGGAGCTCGGCTATTACCACACGGCGGACGCCGGCTTTGCCGGCCGCAAGCCGCTGCATGCCGACGTCGAGCGGTCGCGGGTATTGCAATAACCAGTCACCACTAGTCGCCGACCACTGATCTCCATGCACGCCATCGTCAAGTGGCTATACCTAGCCGCGCTCATCGTCTGGCTCGGTGAGATCGTGTTCTTCTCCTTCGTCGTGGCGCCGGCGATCTTTCGCACGTTGCCAACCGCCGACGCGGGACGCGCAGTCGGGGCGGTGTTTCCGCTCTACTACCGGCTCGGGTACGTGTGTGGCGGCGCACTGTTGCTGACCACACTGGTCCTGATGGGTGGTGCCGTATCGCGGGCCTGGTGGGGCGTGAACGCGGTGCTCGCTGCCCTCATGCTGGGTGCCACGTTGTACGCCGGGGTCGTCATACAACCGCGCGTCAGTGAGCTGCGACCACAGATCCACGACCCCGCCGCACCGCCGACAGCGAAGGAGGAGTTCTACCGCCTGCACCGCCTTGCCGTACAGCTCAACGGTGCGGTCCTGCTCTGCGGCGTCGTTGTCAGCATCATCACGGCAAGGGCCTTGCGGCCGTGAGAGGTGTGGCTCGCGTCGCGCACCGTCCAACCGCAAGCCGGAAGTCAGATGCCACGAGCACTCCTCTTCGATCTCTTCGGCACCGTGGTGCAGTTCAAGCCACAAGTGCCGACGGTGCAAGTCGCCGGCACCGCATGGCGCTCCACTATGGGCTGGCTGCGAGAGACCGCGGAGCGTGCGCTGCCGAGCGTCCCGTTCGACGAGCTCTTGCAGGCGCTCATGCAGGTCACCGAAGAGATTGTCCGCGAGCGGCCGCCCGACTACCTCGAAGTTCCGTCGCGTGAGCGCTTCCGCCGCGCCCTGCTGCGTGTGGGCGTAGCGACGGAACATACGCCGGACATCGCGGAACGCCTGTCGCTCGCGCACATGGACCACCTGGCCTCGATGACGGCGTTGCCATCGGAACACATGCAGTTGTTGAAGGAGCTCGCCGGACGCTATCGGCTCGCACTCGTCTCCAACTTCGATCATGGGCCCACCGCGCGCCGCGTCCTCAGCGACCACGGCGTCGCCGGTTTTTTCCATACGACTATCATCTCCGCTGAGCTCGGACGCCGCAAACCGCACGCGGCGATCTTCGAGGCGGCGTTGCAAGGGGTCAGCGTCCGCGCCGCAGAGGCGCTCTTCATCGGTGACAGCGTCGGTGACGACGTGCTGGGCGCGCACGCCGCGGGTGTACCCGTGGCATGGCTCAATGTGAAGGACGCCCCGCTGCCACCGGGAACGCCACCACCGCAGCACGTCATCGCGCGCCTCACGGAGTTGCGGGGCGTGCTGGAGCGGTGATGGCCGCGCCGCGCACGGAGGTGCTGTTCGCAGCCGTCGGTCGCCGGCCGGTTCGCACCTTGAGTCTGCTCTTTGCCGTGTGCGTCGCCACCTTCCTCATCACCATTCCCGTACCGCGCCGCGACCATCTGCTGATCGGCTCCGATGGCGTGCGCTACTATTGCCATGTCCATTCGTTGGTGATCGACGGCGACCTCGACTTTCGCGACGAGTACATCCACTTCCACGGTCCGGCACGGGTGCCAGCCGATACGCCCGCGGGATATCCACCGAACAAAATGTCGATCGGCCTCGGGCTCGTGTGGATCCCTTTCTTCGTTGCCGCGCACGCGCTGTCTGCGCTGCTTGGGTTACCCACGGACGGCTATAGCTACGTCTACCAAGCTGCAGTGTGCTTGGGCAGTATGATGTATGGTTTCATCGGACTGCTGCTCACGTACCGCCTGTGCCGCGAACGTGTCGACGCCGCCTCAGCCACGGTTGCGGTGGTGCTCATTTGGTTCGCGAGCAACGTGCTCTACTACATGGTCGTGGAGCCATCGATGTCGCACATGGCGTCGCTGGGGGCCGTCAGCGCACTCCTTGCCTGGTGGCGGCTCCGGCACGATCGCACTTCCCTGCGATACTGGACCGGGCTCGGTGCCCTCGGCGGGCTGGCGGCACTCATCCGGCCGCAGGATGGTTTGTTCCTTCTGCTGCCGGGCATGCAGTGGGCGATCGAGGCGTCGCATCTCGTACGCAGCGGTCGCCGCAATCTGCTGGCCGCACACGCCGCACGTGGTGCCGCCACGGCGGCCACCGCCGCACTCCTGTTCACCATCCAGCTGTGGGCCTGGCAGGTCGTGTTCGGGTCTGTACGCGCCAGCGGGTACTTCTACAGCGGGCACGAGGGATTCAATTGGTGGCATCCCCACGTCATCGACGTTCTCTTCTCTCCGTTCCACGGCTTCTTCACCTGGCATCCAATCTATCTCGTCGGAGCTGTCGGGCTGTGGTGGATCGCCAAAGCTGACCGCCTGTACGGCGCGTTGCTGGTGCTCGGGGTTCTTGTGCAGGTGTATTTGGTCGCCGCGTGGCGGATCTGGTGGCAGGGCGAGGCCTTTGGTGGGCGCATGCTCATCTCAACGGTCCCGATCCTCGCCCTCGGACTTGCCGAGGTCGTCGCGCGGTTGCGCCGCATCAGTGGGTGGGCCGTCATCCTGCCGAGCGTTGCGCTGCTGCTCTGGAACTTCGCCTTCCTCGTTCAATACCGTTTCGGATTCATTCCGATGGACCAGCCGATCAGTGTGCGACAACTCGTGTGGGAAAAGTTCACCCTCCCGTTCGACCTGTGGCATCGATTCGGGCGCTGAAGATGAGAGACGCGAGGACGTCTTCGACTGGCCGTACCATTGTGTGGACGTCGAACTGCTGCAGTACGCGCGCACGTGCGGCGGCGCTCAGCGCACCAGCCAGCTCATGGTGCGTCACGAGCCGTGCGAGCGCTGCAGCGAGACCAGCACGGTCGCCCTGGGGCACTAGCAGCGCGGTCTCTTCGTGCGTCAGCAGCTCCGGCACGCCGCCGCTCATGTATGCAACCATCGGCACACCGGCCGCCGCGGCCTCGAGCAGGATCGTCCCAAATGGCTCGTCTGTGCTGGCGTGGACCAGGATGTCGAGCGCGCTGAGGACCGGGGGGATGTCCTCCTGGTGCCCGGTGAACAGTACGTGCCGCGATAGACCGCGCTGTGCAACCCGCGCCTTCAGCTCGCGCTCGTACGCTGCGGCGTCGCCGAAGATGTCGCCGCCGATGATCGCCACGTAGACGTCCGGGTGGTCGCGCAGCAGCATCTCCGCGGCCGCGATGACCTCATGCTGCCCCTTCCACGGTTGCAGCCGCGCCACCTGACCGATGAGCACGGCGCCGTGCGGCACTCCCCAAGCGGCGCGCAGAGCCGTCGCTCGCGCGCGGTGGTCGCCGGCGAAGTCGGCCGCGCGGATGCCGTTGTGAATCACTCGCACCTTGTGCGGGCAGGGCACATCCCTGGCGACTGCCGCGGAGACCGCAATGGCGCCGGCGGACAGGGCGCACAAGAGGCGCGAATAGATGCCGGGCGGTACCGGCTCGTGGAGGTGACAAAGGAACGGACGCCGGGCCAGCGCCGCCGCTGCTGCGGCGTAAACGCTTGCCCGAATGCTGTGCGCATACACCACTGTGATGCGCTCGCGCCGCAGCAGCTGGGTCAACGGGATGACGGCCCGCGCGAGGCGCCAAGGCGCCGTGGGGACACCGCGCAGCTGCGCCAGCTCGAGTTCGTGGACAGTCACACCAAGCTGGCACGCCGCCGTCGTCAGCGCCCCCGTTGGCGCAACGAGGTGTGGGGCAAAGCGATCGCGATCGAGAAACTCCAAGAGCAATAGGAGGATCTTCTCGGCTCCGCCGAGGACGTCGGCGTGGTTCACGAACAGCACTGGCGGCGCCGGCATGTCTCTATCCGCCGAAGGTGCCGACTATGGCGCGCATCTGTTCCATAAAGCGCTGCGCGGAAAACGTCGGCGCGTGTGCCTCGAGGGACCGCGCCAAGGCGTGCTGCCGAGCTGGGTCACGAACGACCGCAACGATCTTGGCGACCGCGTCGGCCGCTGAGTGATAGACAAGCTCCCGGTTGTGTCCCACGATCTCCACCAGGCCGCCGTCATCCGGAACGAAGAGCAAGCAACCGGCATGCAGCAGCGTCGCGACGGCAATGCCGAACGGCTCCCGCCGCATGGCGTGGATGGCGTATCGGTGTGTAGTCAGCACCTGCGCCAACGCCGCACGTGGCAGATCCAGCTCCAGCGACACCCACTCATGCGTCTTCTGCAAGCGCCGGATGCGTTCCACGTACTCCGCGGGGCCGGGTGTGCCGACGAGGTGGAGGTGCACGTCAGCACCCTCGGCGCGCACCGCGCTGAGAATCTCGACAATGTCTTCGATGCGTTTTTCCGGTGCGATGCGGCCAATGCAGACGAAGCCGTTCTCACGAGGCTCCCACGGCACCCGCGGAAAGTCGGCGAGCACGGGCGGATACACGGTGACGGTGTCGACGCCATGCACCTCGTGCATGAGCCGCCCCGTCCAATCGGAGCTCACGAGGGTGAGGTTGGTACGCATGCGCGCCGGCGAAAACCCGGCCAGCGCCCGACACACTCGGAAGTAGCTGCGCAGCAAGATCGGGAAGTGATACCAGCGCACGTTGAACGGCTCGACAGAACTGGCGACGCTCGCATTGATGCGCGGATCGTGAGAGCTCGGATAGTGAATGTACTGAATGCCGCGGCGGCCGAAGTCCATCTCATTGTCGATGCCGATCACGACGTCGTATTCATCCACCATCCGACGGCAGCGGCGCATGAGGAGGCTCTGCCGGAGCAGGAGGAACCGCTGGGGAGCGATCCCGCGCTGCATCCACGCAGGCATCTGATGGAGCTTGACATCACCCGGCCGTAGCGACGTGCCGCAGTAGTCGTTGAGGGCTCCGATCGCCACCGGCGCCCACGTCAGTAGGCTGACGTCGTACGCATCTCGTAGCGCCTCGATCATCCACGCGGTCACGGCGGCGCCTGCTCCGGCGTGCGAGTCCATGTCTGAACGAACCAGCAACACGCGCTTCATAGTGCACCCGTAGGCGGCGGCCGGAGCTGCCCCCATGCCCAGCGCATGCCTTGCACCGCCTGCTCGCGCTCCGCCGCCAGCAGCACACCGACATAGAGCGCACCGAAGACAACCATCTTGCCAACCGCGGTCACCCACGGGCCGTGTCCGACCCAGGCCGCTTCCAGCAGCATCCCGCCGCACCACGCCAGACTGATCGCCAACGCCGGCCACAACGCCAGACGGGAGAGCGAGAAGTCCACAACCTCCCACACGTACCGACACAGCAGGATGCCGCCACCGATGGCCATCGCATCCGCCGCCAATGCCACACCGTCAATATCCCAGAGGTATGCCCCAACGATCACACCGGGGATGAAGACAAGGGTACGCAGCGCCACGGCCCGTTGCGCCTGCTGCGGACGGCCAACCGCGAAGAGCAGGGTCATTCCCAGCAAGTACAGCGCATCCAGTAAGGTGTAGATGAGCATCAGCCGGAAGGTGAACCGCATCGGCTGCCAGCGGTCGCCGATGACGACGTGAATGAACTCGGGGAGGATCAGGGCAAAGAGGCCGGTGACCAAAAAGCCGATGCGCAGGATGACGGATGTGGCGCGATAGAACACTTGCGACAAGCGGACGCGATCGTGTTGCAGGTGGGCAAACACCGAGGTGAGCACGTCGATCAGCGGATTCACGACAACCCGCCGCGGAGAGTGGGCGAAGTCGTAGGCGCGCGAGTAGTAGCCGAGGCGCGTGCCGCCCAGCGTGGTTCCAATCCAGAAATCGTCGAAGTGCGTCGCCAGAAAGCTCAGGTTGTTCGTTCCCCACGTCGGCTTGCCGTACTCCCAGAACCAGCGCACCGTCGGCCCGTCCCATCCCCACCGCGGCACCCAGCGCGGGAAGGCCAGCCACGCCAACACCACCCGTACCGTGATGCCGCTGCCCAGCTCCGCCACCAACGCCCACACACCCCACCCCGCCCACGCCAGCAGCGGAGCCACTACGGTCATCGCTGCAGAGGCGACCACGTCGATGATCGCCATCTGCGGGAACGCCAAGTGTTTGATCAGCTGCGTCTCCTGCACATTGTCGAGCACCCGCAGCATCTCAACGCCAGCCAGTCCCAGCACCACCCAGGCCAACAACGGCATCGCCGGGTAGAACTGGCCAAGCAACGGCGCCACCAAGACCAGGATGACAGTGGACAGCGCGCCGCTGGCCATGCGCAGTGCGAAGTACGTGCGCCGCACGGTTTCATCGGCGTCGCGACGATGCACCAACGCCTGGTCGAGTCCGAAGGCGCGTAGTTGCGTGACCAACGACACATAGAACAAGGCCAACGTCACCACGCCGAAATGCTCCGGGAGCAGCAGCCGGGCTAGCAGGACGGAACGCGTGAAGCCCAACACGAACGTCACCGCGGCGGCGCCGACACTCCATACGGAGCCACGCACGGCGCGGGCACCGATGGGCGCGGCGGGTACCGGCGTCACGGCCTCGTCAGGCTCGATGCCTTTCACGCCGCTGCTCATACCGGTCGTAACGCTCCGCCCGTTCCCACGCATCGCCGGTTCGTAGTATCACGCCACGGACAGGTTCGGCGAGGTGAAGTCGGTGTTCGTGGATGCGCGCCAGCTAGCGGATGAAAGCGTCGTAGAGAGCGGCGTCTGCATTGTCGGCGCCGGCGCCGCCGGCATCTCGCTGGCGCGCGAGCTCGCCGGACAGCACGTCGATGTCTGTCTTGTGGAAAGTGGCGGGCTCGATCCTGACCCAGCAGCTCAGTCCCTGAACGAGGCCGAGAACGTCGGGTTGCCCTACTTCCCGCTGGATGCGAACCGCCAGCGGGTATTCGGCGGCACCACGCACCTGTGGGCCGGCTGGTGCCGGCCGCTGGATGCGTTCGATCTGGCACCACGCCCGTGGGTCCCGCACAGCGGTTGGCCGATCACCGCGCGCGATCTGCTGCCGTACTACGCGCGCGCGCACGAGTTGTGCGAGCTGCCCCCAGCTTCGTACGATCCTGGCGATTGGGAGCACCCACTGGATGCTGCGCCCGCACAGAGTGAGAGCGTCATCAGCAAGCTCTACCGTCTGAGCCCACCCACGCGCTTCGGCCGGACATACCGCGAGACGCTCGCCCGGGCCGCTAACGTGCAGGTGTTGCTGCATGCCAACGCCATGGACCTCGAAGCCACCACCGACGCTACGGGGATCGCACGACTACGTGTCGGGTGTCTCTCGGGCAGCCGCTTCTGGGTGCAAGCGCGACACTATGTGCTCGCGGCGGGTGGCGTGGAGAACGCTCGCTTGTTGCTGCTCTCCAAACTCGGCAACGAGCACGACGTCGTGGGCCGCTACTTCATGGAGCACATGCACTTCCCGGCAGCGACGCTTCTGCAAACGATGCACACGCCCGCCATCACATCGCACGGCAAGGACGCGCATCGCGTCGCTACGCGGCTGGCGCTGTCACCGTCGATCCAAAAACGCGAACAGTTGCTGAACCACAGCGTGATGCTCGCACCGGTCCACTGGTACGATCGGCTCACCCATGCAGTGGCCCGCCGGCTGGCGCGCCGTGTCCATCCGCTGCGGGATCGGTTGCCGCCTGCATTCGATCCGGGTGTGGCGCCAGGTCGGCAGCGGGCAACACGCTGGCGTCTCCACCTCACCTTCGAGCAGACACCGAATGCAGAGAGCCGCGTGACGCTCGGCAACAGGTGTGACGCGCTCGGCATGCCGCGGGTCCGGCTGGAATGGCGCTCCACGCCGCTCGACAGACACACAGCAGAGCGCGCGCCCCAGCTCATCGGCGCCGAGCTCGAACGCATCGGACTGGGACGCATCGAGCCCGCAGCAAGCCTCAACGCGTGGCCGCCGGTTCCGCTCCAGGGGCTGCGCGGCCATCACGTGGGAACCACGCGCATGAGCACCGACCCGCGCCACGGCGTCGTCGATCCGCAGTGCCGCGTACACGGCATCGACAATCTGTTCATTGCCGGCAGCTCTGTCTTCCCCACCGCCGGTGCCGGTGCCCCGACGCTGACGATCGTCGCGCTCGCCTTGCGGCTGGCCGATCATCTCCAGACGATCGTTACTCGATAGAGGGTAGTATCCAATGTGAGGTCTTTATGCTCGCGGTGGCGGCGATGTACCGTCGCCGAACTCGTACGCGGAGACCATAGGGGACATCCCTAGCAGGCATAGCCGGAAATTGATCCGGACGGCCCCTCGCAAACACACGGTGTCCCGGCGGGCTGGGGTGCGGGGAGAGGACACTTCAGATATTCCGCGCAGCACGTGTTGACCGAGGTCTGGGCGAGATCGACCGCTGGTTGCTTCTCGTTCTGCCATCCGAGTTCGACGCCAGCCGGTCGCGCGGCGGCCAGCCCCACCAGCAAGACGAAGGGTAATACTCGGTTCATGTTTTTCTTCATCGCGTCACCTCTCTTGCGTTTTGCGGATGCATTGCGAAGCCGTCTAGCGGGTTCAGTGTGTCGTGGGCGTAGAAGTCCGATCCGGCTTCTTGATCGTCACAAACCCCGCCTGCGCTTTGCCCTCGCTGGTGAACACCCAGAGTTCGTGGGCCACTGGACCTTCCGCTCGAGGTAGTACCGGGTCGAAGCGCGCTACGATACCCTTCATGTCCGGCAACACGACAATATTGTCCGCCGGCTGGCCGCCCAGGGTCACGACGGTGCTTCTCCAGAGGTGGTTGCCTGTAATGAGAATATCGGCGCGCGTGCCTTCCGTGACGCTCACACCGACTGGATTGCTGACCGAAGGCCGCCTGACGACATCGAGTCCGAGCTTGCGTGCGACTTCGTTCACATTGCCAGGCAACCCTATCGGGGGCAGTTCGATTGAATCCTTGCCCTTGCAATCTGCGTAGAGATCGAACCCGTCCCGCACCCGAGACTTGGTCCGCACCTCGCGCTCGTCCATCCAACACGTCGTCACCTTCGCTTCAGCCCACTTCCACCAGCCTGGAACCGAGATGATGGCCGAGACGTCAGTCCCAGTCGTGACGTGCCGAAACCGTGGTGCGTCCCCTTCGATGTCGAATCGCGGGCCGATGATCCAGCCGAAGGCCGCGACATCCTTGGCGGACGTTTTGTTGGTGCCAGTGGGATCTGCGAACCCCACGACGAGCGGCTTGCGAAGCATCGCTTGGAGCAGCGAATCCTCCTTTTGGCTGCGCTGCAGTAGTGAGTCCAGCGGTATCTGCCCGGCGGGAAGTTTCGCCTGCAAGGCGAACTGTCGCTCTCGTTGAGACGATGCGAAGGTGGCGATGCGCTGAGCCGATTCTTTCGGACTGACGGCGTACGCGAACACTTGATCCGTGGCGAGCGCAGCGGCGAACTCTTTAGCCACCGCATCGTCTTTTCGCGCCTCGAGTTTCATGCGGCATAGCCCCACATCGCAATCGGTGACGCTCGGACTCCAGAGAGGGTGCTCGTGTCCGAGCTTGACTTCCGTCCTTTCCAGCCTGTCCAGCAGGTATCCGGCAACGGCTTCGCGAAGGAAGCGCCGCACTCCTGGCATCGTGTCCGTAGGCCTGCCGGGATACAGGGCGTCACGATACGCTCTCAACGGCGGCTCGATACGCGATTGTTCGTCGAAAGGCCAGGGGCAAGGGACTGCACCAGATCCACTCCGGCGCCATGGCGCGTCGCAATTGGCGTCAGTTGCCGCCGCGGTGTTGCAGACCACTTTCAGATTAGGGTTGGAAGTGGCGAACTTTTCGCACTTCTTCTGTTGCTCCGCAAACTGGTTGCGCCCCAGTTCCTCAACGAGGGGTCGGCTTTTGGCCATGGTCTCGGCCAGATCTCTGCAACAGTCGTCGTCGGCGCAACAGCCGTCGTCGGCGCTGGGGCACTTGATCTTGGCGTTGGGGCACTTGATCTTTTTGAAGACGCGCGCCAGATAGCTGCTGAATCCCCACAGCTCGTCCGGTTGCCACTCCCTCCCGTCGGTCAGTCGATCCAGCTCGGCATTCAACTGATCCTGATAGTAGCTCACCCACTCGCGATAAAGCTCGCGGTACGCCTGTTCCTTTCCTTCCTTGATCTGAACGTACACGACCGCCCACGCGCTCGTGTCGTTCTCCGGAACGACGGTCACGCTGAACTTGACGCGATAGAGCGTATTGCCGAGGATGTCGTGGCGGTCGTCGAGCTGGGTCTCCAAAGACGCTGCACGCACCTCTTCACGGTAGGCAACCTTGTCGCGGAACAGGTCGATCGGCGACGACGACGGCGGCCCATCTGACGACTGAGGGCTCGGAGTCGGCGCCGTGCCGGCACCCCCTGGCGATGCGGACGCGGCGGAGGCCCCACCGACGCCGGTGCGGGACTCGAGCCGGTCGTCCTTCGAAGACTGGACGTAGGCTTGGGCGCCCCAAGGAAGCTTGTCCATCTTGTCCTTGTCCAGCTGGCCTTGCAGCCAAGTCGCCTCCTGAAAACGATCGTTCACGAGCCGCTCGCGCGAGTAGACCTCAGGGCTCGAGACGATGATCTCCCCGGTGGTTGTGCCGAAATCTGGACGGGAGGACGAGCCGGGAAAGTAGAAATACCACGCAGCGATGACAAGCACTGCGCCGCCAGCTACTGCAATGCCCCAAGCGCGAGAGATCATTGGCGTGTAGCTCCTCTGGTGGTGCACGTAAGTACTCCCCGAGAAGGAACGTGTCAAAGCGCATCCAGGTCGAGAGAACCAATTGCGTGACGATGGCCGCACGTGCGACGCTCGCGGCGCCTGGAGCGAGATAGGTCGCTGTCGGAGGCCTTGTCGAAGCACTCGACTCCCGGTGGAGTCGCCGGATGTGTAGGCGTACGCGGTCGATCCCGAAGTGACCCGTTTCATGGATTGGCCAACGCATCGCGATCCGCACGAGGCGTTGGATTCTGCGCAGCAGTTCGCGGCCGAGTGGGAGTCGGGCCGGGAGCTCTGTTGGGTCATCACGGTCCCGCCCGATGAGCGGGTGATCGGCGCGCTTGGCTGTCACGTGCGGGCGCTGGCTGTGAGCGAGGAGGCGGAGGCGGTGGCGAAGCGCGTGAGGCGGAGGAGATCTTCCACACCGTCAATCGCTATACGGAGATGGTGTCGCAGGTGGTGCGGGCGCGCGGTGGCAGCGTCGTCGAGTTCCACGGCGCTGGCTGCTGGCCGTCTTCGGCGCTCCTGACGAGATACCGATGAAGGAGCGCGCCGCGGTGCAGGTCGGCTGCGAGATTGTTGCCGGGATGGCGGCGCTGGCCGCGCTGCCTGCGCGAGAGGCGGCCTCAGACCTCGGGCCTC
>JBGQHM010000117.1:0-16042 GCA_041497995.1 Binatia bacterium
CGCGCTGGAAGCGGCGGACGCCGACGGCGATCACGGCTGCCAGCACGGCGATGCCGAGGACGAGTCCGATCACGCCTGCGGCGCCTCCGTCGCTGCATCGGCGCCGAGCCGCGTCAAGGCCTGGTCTAGTTGCGCATGGTCGCCGACCATGACCAGGATGTCCCCTCCTTGAATCTCTAAGTCCGGGGGTGGGTTGGTCAGCGGTTGCCCGCCACGCACGACGGCGATGATGGTCACACCGGTCTTCCTGCGCAGCTGCAGGTCGCGGATGGAGCGTCCCGCTACGGGCGACGTGCGTGACACCATGAAGCTTTCCGTCGTCGTCGCGGCGAGGATGTCGCCCAGCTGATCGAGTGTCTGCCGCGGCAGCTCCAGGCCGCGCAGCATGCTGTAGCCCTGCTGGCGGATCAGATTGACCTGCAGCGCGATGATGTTGCGTGGCACGCGCAGGCGCCGCAAGACGCGCGCGAAGATCTCCACGGAGGTTTCAAACTCCTCCGGAACCACCTCGGTGGCACCGAGGCGGTGCAAGTCGTCCATCTCGGCAACGTAGCGCGTTCGCACGATGATCGGAACGTGCGGATTGCCCTGGCGCGCCAGCGCCACGATGCGGCGCGTCGCCAGTCGGTCGGAGATGGCGACAACGACCACGTGCGCGTCGGCGACGCCGGCCTCGCCCAGCATCGCCGGCCGCGTGGCGTCGCCGTAGAGCACCGGCTCATCACGACTGCGCGCGGCGGCTGTCCGCTCCGGGTTCAGCTCGAGGATGAGATACGGCAAGCCGGTTTGTCGGAGCACGCGCGCCAGGTTTTCACCATTCAATCCATACCCGACGATCAGTACGTGGTTGCGGGCCCGCTGGCGCGGCGACGCATCGTCCGGCGCGCCGGTACCGAGCCGGGCCAGCACGCGCGTCGCGAGGGCCGGCGCGGCGTCGATCACGAACGGCGACGCCAGCATCGTCAGCACAGCGACGGCGATGAACCATTCGTAGTGTTCGGGCGGCAGCAATCCCAACGGCTGGCCAAAGCGCGCCAGGACGAACGACAGCTCGCCCAGCGCTGCCAGCGAGAGCGCGGTGAGGAGCGCGACGCGCGTTGACCGGTAGACAGGAAGGATGACCAGGGCGAGAACGACGGCCTTGAACACCATGACGGCGACCGTTGCAGCCAGCAGCCCGGGGAGATGCGTGACGAGAAAATCGACGCGCAGCAGCATGCCGATGGAAATGAAGAAGATGCTATTGAACGCATCGCGAAACGGCAGGATGTCGGCAATCGCTTGGTGACTGTACTCCGATTCTGAGATCACCAAGCCGGCGACCAAGGCGCCGACCGCCAGCGACAGACCGAGCTCCGATGCCAGCCAGGCGGTCCCGAGGCAGAAGAGCACGATCGCGCCGGTGAACAGCTCGCGGCTGCGTAGTTGTACGACGTACCGCAGGACCGCCGGCGTTACCAAGATGGCGAGCAATACGACGATGCCGATCGCAGCAGCCGCCTTCGCCAGTACCAGCACGATCGCCAGCCACGACGCTGCGGCGGGCGTGGCGAGCAGACGGCTGAGCAGGATCATTGGGAGCAGGCAGAGATCCTGGATCAACAAAATGCCGATAGCGATGCGGCCGTGCGGCGCATCGAGCTCGCCGCGGTCAGCCAAGACCTGCAAGACGATCACCGTGCTGGACTGTACAATGAGGAAACCGAGGAACATCGACTCGGCGACGGGGAAACCGAGCGCGTGCGCTGCCGCGCACGTGAGTCCGCCGGTGACCAGCACCTGTAGCGCGCCCGCAACCAGGATGATACGCCGCTGGTTTGCGAGCTGGCGAAACGACAGCTCCAGCCCAACCACGAACAACAACGGAACGACACCCAGCTCGGCCAAGCTGTCGACATGAGCGCTGTTGCCGACGAGGCCCGTGCCGTGCGGGCCGATGACGACGCCGGCGACGAGGAAGCCGACCACCGTCGGTACGCGCAGCCGCTGAAAGATGACCACGATCGGCAGCGCTGCGGCGAACAGGATCACCAGGTCGCGGAGGATCGACCCTTCAGTCATGTGGTGACTCGTGACTCAGTGCCCACGGCGTCGCGGATGTGGGGGAAGCCATCGCGTGCCAGCAGCGTCACCAGACCGTGCGCGATGCGGTGTGCGGCGCGCGGCCCTTCGTAGATCATGCCGGTATACAGTTGCACCAGTGAGGCGCCGGCACGGATCTTTTCGTAGGCATCGTCGGCGGTGAAGATGCCGCCCACGCCGATGATCGGTAGCGCGCCGCCGGCAAGGCGATGCAGCGTGCGGATCACGCTGGTGGCACGGGCGCGGAGCGGCGCGCCGCTGAGGCCGCCACCTTCCTCGGTCGCTATGGTCAGGCCGTCGCGGCGAACCGTCGTGTTGGTGGCGACGAGCCCGTCGGCACCGCCGGCGCGCGCTACATTGACGATGCTCGCCAGGGCTTCCTCGCTGAGATCGGGCGCGACTTTGATGAGAAGCGGTCGCGGCGATTGGTGCTGTTGCTGCGCCCACGTCGTGTTCTCGCGCACCAGGGTGGCGAGCAGGCGGCTGAGCTCGTCCTCGGCTTGCAGGTCACGCAACCCCGGCGTGTTCGGTGAGCTCACGTTGATGACCACATACGTGGCGAAGGCAGCCAGCTGGCGGAAGCTGTGTGCGTAGTCGTCCGCGGCTTGCTCGATCGGCGTGACTCGCGACTTGCCGATGTTGATACCGATCGGGATGGACGGCGCAGTCGCCTGATGCAGATGTGCGAGCCGCCGGGCGACCGCGTCGGCGCCGGCGTTGTTGAAGCCGAGCCGATTGATGAGGGCGCGATCGGCTGGCAAGCGAAACAGCCGCGGTGGCGGGTTCCCCGGCTGCGCGTGCGCCGTGATCGTGCCGAGCTCGGCGAAACCAAAACCCAGCAGGGGCCAGACGTGCGGAGCCCGGGCGTCCTTGTCGAAGCCGGCAGCCAAGCCGACGGGATTGGCGAAGTCGGTGTTCCAGAGCCGTTGGGCGAGCGCAGGGTGGCTCCACGGCTGCGGCGGATGGCGAGCCACGAGGCGCTGGGCCAACACCAAGCCGCCAAAGACTAGGTTGTGCGCCCGCTCGGCGTCGAGTCGAAAGAGGAGCGGCCGGAGTGCACGGTAGACGAACTGGATCATTGAATCATCGGGTCGTTGACTCAATGAATCAGTGGATCAAGGAGCCAGCACTCAGTGCCGTACTGCCGCCCGGCGCGGCCGCCTTCTCCCAGAGCCCGCAGCCGCCAGCGCCGACGATGCCAACGTCAACCTCCTCGTGCCAGCGCAGGTCCGCAGGGGCGACGGCCATGACGCGGCGCACGATACCAGAAGCAGTGACGAGTGACGAGTGATCAGTGACGACCAAGCCGTCGACTCTCATTCACTCGTCACTGATCACTTGTCACTGATTTCCCCTCAGGATGGCGATGGCCGCGTCGTCGAGGTTGCGGATGACGTAGCGATCGCCGGAGCTGAGGTTGGCAACGATGTGCGCTTCGATGTCGACGCGCAGGTGGTCGCCCTGTTTTATGGCGGCCGTCTCTTCGACGACCAAGGCTGGCAGACCCATGTTGATCGCATCGCGCGCGAACGCACGACCGAACGAACGGGCGATGACCGCCGCGATGCCGAGCGCCTTCAGTGCCGCGGGGATGCTGCGGCCGGTGACGTCGGCAGCGAACTCGAGGCCCGCGACTAGAAAATCTCCGGCGGCAATGTGGCGTGCGAACTGCGGGGCAACGGTCGCCAGCACGAACGCTTTGGCGACCGAGGGATGCTGATCGATGTGGTCGTCGGCCATGAGCTGCTGGCGTGCGATGTGGTCACCGAACACCCAGGCCTGGCCGGTGGTTGCGAGCAACGAGTTTTCATCGCCCCTGAGGTCTTCGTACTTCGCCACGCTGCGGTTCATACTGCGTGTCGCGTGAAACGTGAAGTGGGCGGGAGGGGCGCCGGCGTTCCTTGAGGTGATCGGGGCGTCGCAGTACTATCCCCGGCCGTGTCCCGCCGGAAGCCCGCACCCACCGTCCGCGCCGTTGAGGTTCCCACCTCCAGCATGCTGGCGGGCTTCACCGACGGCTGCCAACGAGTGCTGCCCCTCGCAACGGTCATCGTCGCTGCGACGCTGGCGCTGCGCCGACTCGACGACTTCGATTCGTGGTGGCACCTGGCGGCCGGACGTTGGATCATCACGCACCGCTCGATTCCGTCCACGGACACCCTCTCCTTCACGGTGCCGGACCATGCGTGGATCAACGTGCAGTGGCTTTTCGATTGCGCGCTCTACCTTCTGTATCGGCTGGGCGGTGCCGACGCTTTGGTGCTGGCTTCGGCGGCGGCCTGTACGGCAGCGATTTGGTTGCTGACCAAGAACCTGCGATTGTTCGTGGGCGGAGTGCCCACTGCGCTGCTGACCCTCTGGATCCTTGCCGTGGCTGAAGAGCGCTTCCTGGTGCGGCCCGAGATTGTGTCGTTCGTATTGTTCGAGGCACTCCTGTGGCTGCTGCTGACCGTGAGAGAGGACGACGGCCGTCGCGTGTGGTGGGTCGTTCCGTTGATGTTCGTGTGGGCCAATTGCCATTCCCTGTTCATCATCGGTCTGTTTTGTATCGCGTGTGCTGCAATGGCGCCGCTTGCCGCACGGCTTCCGTTTCTACCCGCGGGCTTGCGGCTCGGTTCGCAGCTCACCCCCACAGCGACGCGACGTCTGTGGATCGCGGCCGCTGGGGCAATGGCGGTCACGGTCCTCAATCCGTACGGAATTTCTGGCGTGCTATTTCCCTTCAAGTTGATGTCGCGCATCAACGGCAGCAACCCAGCCTTTCAGAACATCGGGGAGTTCAGCCGCCCATTCGCGACCGAGTTTCCGACGTTCTCGCTGACGGCGTACAAGTGGTTCTTCGTGTGCAGCACCATCGTCGTGGTGCTGGCGGCGCTTGTGAGCCTTGGCCGGCCACGGGGCCAGGCGGCGCGTTCGAGACGCGCGGACGGCATCGATGTCGCCCGCCTCGCCATCTTCATCGGCCTCGCGTACCTGTCGGTGCTGGCGAGACGGAACATGGCGCTCTTCGCCCTCGGTGGTGCACCGATCACGGCATCTGCGCTGGCGGCGTTGGATGCCAAGTTGGGCGCGACTATCGCGCGTCGACTGAAAGTCACGACGCGGGTGGTGGCGCCGCTGCTTGTCGTTGGGTGCGCCGCGCTCGTGCTCGCGATTGCCGGCAACAGATACTATCGATGGGACGGGACGACGCGTGAGTTCGGCCTCGGCGTGTTCGACGTCAACTTCCCGATTCGAGCCGTAGCGTTCGCCAAAGAGGTGCGAGTGCCCGGCAAGGTGTACAACGACATGACCGCTGGCGGGTACCTGACCTGGGATGCGCCCGTCGAGGGTGGCGTATTCATCGACGGGCGACTCGAGGTGTATGACGCGCCGTTCTTCGCGCGCTACTCCACTGCGATCAACAATCCGCGCGCGTGGGAGCAGGATGCGGATCGACTCGGGGTGAACACCGTGATCTTGTTTCATCGCTGGCCGAATCGACACGGCTTGTTGCAGGGGCTGATTGCCAGTCGTCGCTGGGCGCTGGTGTACTACGACGAGGTGGCGGTGGTGCTGGTGCGCATCGACCCGAATCAGCGGATCATCGCGGAGGCGCAGCGACGCTTCCCCGAGTGGCAGGGCCGGACGCAGGCGGCGCTGGCGGCGCCGCCGGCGAGCTGGCAGTGGCCGGTTGCTCGCGCGACGGCGCTGGAAAGCTACGCCGCTCTGCAATTTACTCTGGGGTATCCTGAGCGGGGTGTGGAGTTCTACAAACAACTCTTAGACCTTGGCGTACCGCCCACGCGGGAGTCCGCGGCACGGTATCAAATCGCCTCCTACTTGGCCCGTATCGGTGACGCCCGCCAGGCGCGGGCGCAGTTGGCGGTTGCGGCGGCGCGCGACCCCAACAACGTCGATGTGCGCCAGCTACTGGCACGCCTCGGTGGCTAAGCCAAGAGCACGCGACCCGTTACTCATCTCCCGTAGCGCGACGCTGGCTGCGGCGGTGCTGCTCATCATCTTTGTGCTGCAAGCCTGGATCGCCGCGCGACGCGACTCGGTGACGATCGACGAGTTCTCGCAGGTGCCGGTCGGTCTCCACATGCTGCGGACTGGAGACTTCAGCCTCGACCCCATCAACCCGCCGCTGACGCGTATGATTGCGGCGCTGCCGCTGCTCCTCAGCTCCCCGGTGCTCAACGCGCCTGCGGACACGGCGCACTGGGGCCTGGGGTACGTGTTCATGCAGCAGAACCGCGGCGACTATCAGGCGATCTTCGTTCGTGCTCGCAGCATGATGATTGTATTCACCAGCCTGCTGGGCGGACTCGTTTTCGTGTGGGCCGCGCAGCTGTACGGGGTGAGCGCCGGGCTTGCCGCCCTCACCCTCTTTGCCTTCTCGCCGAACATGTTGGCGTACGCGCACCTCGCCACCCTTGATATGAGCGGTGCCTTAGGAGCGACGGCAACCGCCTACGCCACGTGGCGGATGCTGGAACGCCCGACCGCACGCTCGGCAGTGATCTTGGGTGTAGCCCTCGGCATCGCAACGCTGCTCAAGCTGTCGGGAGGGGTGCTGATTGGTACCGTCATCCTCGGGGTATTGGTATGCGCGTGGTCGGAGAGAGGTGTGGGTCATCGGTCCGTCCCGTGGGCGCGACTGCTCTGTCTGTCGGGGTTGGTTGCGTTGCTCACGCTCAACGCCGGTTACGGGTTTCAAGGAACGTGCGCCCCGCTGTCGGCGGCGCGTCTCGACCCCAACGGAACCCTCGCCGCGCTGCGCAATGCCCTCCCTTGGTTGCGAATTCCCGTACCGTTGCCCCTGCTCAACGGCGTCGACGAGGTGCTGAACAGTGGCAAGCAACAGCAGCCGGCGTACTTCCTCGCGGGGGAGCTGTCGAGCCAGGGTTGGTGGTACTATCATCTGGCGGCCTTCGGGTTGAAGACATCGGTGCCGCTACTGGTAAGCACCGTCTGGGCCCTGGCTATGTGGTGCGCCGGCAAGGGGCGGGGCCGCCGTGAGTACTGCGTCTTCATCCCCGTCCTTCTGATCTTTCTGGCCAACACGGTGTTCAACTCCCTGCAGATCGGGGTGCGGCATGTGTTGTCCGTGTATCCACTCTTGTTCATCGCTGTATCCCCATGGATCGTTGCCGCGCTACAGGCGCGCACGCGTGGGGCGGGTGGAGCGCTGCTGGCCGCGACGGCCGGTGCGGGACTGCTCTGGTTTGTTGCGGGCAGCCTGTGGGTGGCGCCGCGCTACCTCCAGTACTTCAACGAACTGGCGGGTGGACCCGACGGTGGGCACCGGTTCTTGATCGATTCGAACATCGACTGGGGACAGGATCTCATCCGGTTGCACGAGTACATGGACCACCGCGCGTTGTCGGTCGTCAACCTTGCATACTTCGGGCGCGTCGATCCCGGCGTGTATGGCATCCGTTTCGTTCCGCTGGAGCGCGGGAGCCATGGTCCGACGGTGATCTCGGCGACGTTCCTGATGGGTCGGCCATACTTCTGGTATCTGGGTGGCCAGATGCGCTGGGTGCCGCCGCGCACCTACACGTGGCTCCAACAGTACCAGCCGGTCGCGCGCGTCGGTTCGATGTTTGTGTTCGATCTGCCGTGAGGATCGGCGCCGCGTTTTTTTGTGGTGCAATCGTCGGGGGGGTGCTACAGCGAACGTATCCGGTTCGGGGTCCACACAGGCCCCAGCGTTGCTGACCGCTCATGCGGGAGCGGCTGGTGATGAACCGGGTCGAAGGCTGGCAATCGGCGGCCGTGCATTCGACAGACGAGGGTTTGGGCCCCGTCGCTCGGTTGGGCGCCGAGAAAGGAGGTGGTCCAGCAATGTCTAAACCTATGGCGAGCTGTGAGGTGGTGACCCCCTAGGTCATGACCGTTGGGTGATGGGTGAGCCGACACGGCGCACAGGCGCGCGGCCGCGGAGTCGAGCGGGCTCGACGATGCGGGGGTCAACGCGCGTCGCTGGCGGCGTGGTCACTCACTCGGCGCGACCCATGTCGCGCCAGTCACTCGGTGGCTTCGCCTGGGGACCCAGGCGCCATCGACCCCGGGAGTTCCCGCGCATCGCCCGCGGGGCGGCCACGTGTCGCAGTAGCTCCCGGGTTTTTCTCTCTCATCAGATGAATATCCGCGTGCCATGGGCGCATGGCGGGGAGCAGTGAGGTTCTGGGAGGTGGAGTGCCTGCCAATTCTCGCAAGACGCGGCAGCATCGCGGCCGCGGATCCGCCGTCGTCGGGCCACGGAGGGTTTGGGGCTATGTCGCCACCCTTCTGGTAGTGACCGCTGTAGCGTTCAGTCCCTCGTTGAATGCTGGCTTCCTGTCATGGGACGACGAGAGCTACGTTTCACACAACAAGCTGCTCAGGAACTCGCAGGGCCTTGCGGCGATCTGGGACCCGACGGCGCCGGCCCAGGACCAATTCTACCCGCTAGTCTTTACGTCGTACTGGCTCGAGTACCAAGTCTGGGGTGCAGATAGCCTCGCATATCACGCGACGAACGTCGCATTGCACCTAATCAACGTCGCGCTCGTGGCTCTGCTTGTGCTTCAGCTGGGCGCCACACCGGAGATCGCTGTGGCCGCTGCGGCGGTGTTCGCTGTCCACCCAGTGCAGGTATCCTCGGTGGCGTGGGTGGCGGAACGAAAAAATACCCTATCCGGCACATTCTACCTCGCTGCTTTCATTCTGTATCTGCGGCATCGGCGCACTGGTGGCTGGGGGGCATACGCCGCGTGCTGTGGCGCGTTTGCTGCGGCGCTGCTGAGCAAGACACAGACGGTGACGCTGCCGTTGTCGCTGCTTCTCGCCGAAGGTCTGTTATCTGATGCCGCGCACTTGCGGCGGATCACGCGTGGGGCAATCGCTGTCCGTCTCGCGCCGCTCGTTGTCCTCGGGTGCCTCGCCAGTCTTGTGACGATGAATGTGGAGGCACAGGGCTTGCCTACGACATGGTTGCCGCCACCAACAGAGCGACCGTTCATCGCGGCGACGGCTCCGTGGTTTTACGCTGCCAAGTTCCTTTTTCCGATCAACCTCGTGCCGGTCTATCCGCGCTGGAAGGTGTCGCCGATGGATCTCACGTGGTGGATCGGCATTGTTGCGTGGCCGGTTGCCGCCACCCTGGCCTTCTTGCAGCGACGGCGCATCATCCCCCTCATCAAATGGGGCTGCGGCCACTTCCTGATCGTCCTTCTCCCGGTGTTAGGTCTGGTCCCGTTTGGTTTCCAGCAGTTTTCGTTTGTCGCCGACCACTTCATGTATCTTGCTGTGATCGGTGGAGGTGTTGCGCTTGCTGCGTGTGCACATCAGATTGCCGGCCCGGCGCTGCGCCGCCGTGCCGTCGTCGCGGTCCTGGGCGTTGCGCTTGTGAGTCTGTATGCCACGATGACGTACCGCCAGGCGCGCCATTGGCACGATACGGAGACATTTTGGCGCTATGTGATCGCGCACAACGCGGACTGCTTCCCTGCGTACTACAGTCTCGGCGAGCTCTACAGCGGTCGCCGCCAATGGGAGCAAGCGCTGCAGTCCTTCAAGCGCTCGACCGATGTGCGCGCTGACAGCCCGGGTGCGTTCAGCAACTACGTGCTGGCCTTGCGGAGGGTTCACGGGCTGGAACCTGCGCTCGAGGCCTGCAATGCCAAGCTGGCGCAAGCGCCGACCTTCTTGCCGGCGTACCTCGAACGCGGCGTACTCTACGAGCAACTGGGGCGGCGCGATGAGGCGCTCGGCGATTACGATCGCGTGTTGCGCGACGAGCCCAACGGGTCAGATTGGTGGAGCGCTGCGCAGCGCGGCCGCAGTCGCTTGCAAGCTCAAGCCCCACATTAGAACGGACCCGTGCCTGTTTCGTCGTTCCTACTCTTATGAAGCGTATCGCGGCGGTGAGCTCTCAGGTGAGGTACGCTTCCCGCTTCATGAGCGACGTTCCTAGATCTCTCTCATCCCCGCTCGCGGCGCGCCCACCAGCGCTGCCATCTTGCCTTCGGGGGCCTTGTTTTCGTGCAGGAGCTGGTGCGTGTGTGGGATCTCATCGAACTTGTACGTCTGTGCCAGGCAGGGATCGATCTTGCGGTCCAAGACGAGTTGGTTGAAGGCGTATGCCTGATCGTCGTTGGCGAAGTGCGATCCTTGGAAGCGCTTCTGCCGCATCCAGAGATAGCGGAGGTCGACGACCGCATTGAAGCCGGTGGTGCCGGCGCAAATCACCACCATGCCGCCGTTGTCGCAGACAAAGATTGAAGTGGGCACGGTGTCTTCACCGGGGTGTTCGAACACGAGCCGCGGGCTGCGGCGTGCGCCAACGATGTCCCAGATAGCTTTGCCAAAGGCCCGGCAGCCTGCTGCCCACTTGTTGTAGGCGTCAGTGTCTTTCCAGTGGGGCATCAGGCCCCAGTGAGTGAACTTCTTGCGGTTGATGCAGCCCTTGGCGCCGAGCTTCATACAGAAGTCGATCTTGCGGTCGTCGCCGACGACACCTACGGGGATGCCGCCCTGCGCCTTGACGATTTGGATGGCCATGCACCCGAGGCCGCCGGATGCGCCCCAGATCAGCACGATATCGGTCTTGCGCACCGTGTGCGGCGGCCATGCCATGAGCATGCGGTAGGCGGTCGCTCCGACCAGCGTTGGCACCGCCGCTTCTTCCCACGTGAGGTGCTTCGCTTTCGGCATGCACTGGTGTGCCTGAACTTTGGTGAACTGCGCGAAGCTGCCCCAGTTGGTCTCGTAGCCCCAGATCTTGAACGACGGATCGAACATCGGATCTTCACCGGCTGTGACCGCTGGGCAATCGCGATCCCAGACGCCGCAGTGGATCACGACGTGATCGCCAACCGTGACGTTCTTCACATCGCGCCCGACGGCATAGACAATGCCTGACGCGTCGCTGCCGCCGATGTGGAAGTCGCTCGAATCATAGTTCGCCTTCTGGCGGGCCGCGATGACGTTGACCGGCGAGCCCAACGCAGCCCACACGTTGTTGAAGTTGATGCCGGCGGCCATTACGTAGACGAGCGCCTCGTCAGGCTTGATGTCCGGGACCGCGACCTTTTCCACTTTGAAGGCGTGTTGCGGCTCACCGAAGCGCTCGGCACGGATGAGTTGCCCGTACATGTGCGTGGGGACGTGGCCGAGCGGCGGCATTTCGCCGATCTCGTAGATGTCTTTCGTACTCATCAGATGACCTCCACTGCCTGAGTCCTGTGCTGAGCGGGCGAATCTAGGCGGGGTCTCCGCCAAAGGCAACCGGCCGCTCGGATTCGGAACTCAGCTCCAGTATCCGGGACTCAGAGAATCACGAAAGCACGAAACCTCGAAAGCACGAAAGGGGAAAACGTTGTGAGCCATGAATTGGAAGCCTTGGTGTCTCTCCCTCTATTTCGTGCTTTCGGTCTTTTCGCGTTTTCGTGATTTCATTCTCAGGACTGAATCGCGACCTTGATCGATCCCGAACGCTTGTCCGCGGCGGTGTGGAACCCGCGCGTGATCTGGTCCAATGGAAAACGGTGGGTAATCAGTTGGCGAAAGCGCTCCGGCTGAGAGGCGAGGAGCTCCAGCGCGACATCGAAATCGGCGCGCGGACCTGGGCGGCCGTACGTGAGTGATCCAAGGAGACGGACTTCCTTGACGACCAACGCCATGGCATTCAGCGACGGAGCGGTCGTGAACACGCCGAGGACGACGACACAACCGCCGCGCCGCACGAGGTGTAACCCCTCATTGATAGTGTCGGCGGCCCCACCAACCGTTTCAACGACGATGTCGACCGGATCGCCGCGTGTCTGAGCCCACAGATCGTCGGCGGCCGCCGGACCGCTGAACACGCGTGCCGCGCCGAGGGCGGCAGCCGCGGCGCGCTGCTGGGCGTGACGTGCCGTGACCCAGACCTCGCGGGCGCCGGCAGCCTTTGCGGCGACGATGCTGAGCAAACCGATCGTGCCGGCGCCGAGCACCACGACGCGGTCACCAAGACCGACGTTGGCCAAGCGGACTGCGTGGACGGCAACTGCCAGTGGTTCCGCGAGCGCACCCACTTCGAAATCGACCGCCGCCGGGAGTGGGAACAACGCGTAGGCCGGCACGCGCAGGTACTCAGCGAAGCCTCCATCGAGCGTATTGCCGAGCACGCGAAAACGGGCGCAGAGTTGGTAATTACCAGTGCGGCACGCCCAGCATTCCCGACACACAACCAGCGGTTCGACAGCCACGCGGTCGCCCGGACGAACCGGGTGCCCCGCGCCGCTGACTTCAACGACCTCGCCGCTGATTTCATGACCGGGGCACACCGCGGGTGGCGGGAAGCCCCCGAGAAAGAAATGCAGGTCGCTGCCGCACACACCGCAGCTGCGGATGCGGATAACCGCCTCGCCAGCGTCGGGGAGCGGCCGTTCCACTTCGCGTAAGTCGAATTGACCCGTTTGGATGCAGAAGGCGGCGATCATCGGTTCGGCCCGGAGCAAAGCCACACTCGTTTCATCCTGTCAACTCGCGCTGGGGTGTGCGAGATGGTTGTTGTCTGTCCGCGCAGCGCATGTTAGGCAAACACGATCTGAGGCGTGAGTTATGAAAGACCGGTTGCCAATCATTGTTGTTGCGATTGCTGCGGTTGTCGTCGTGGCACTTGCGGTACTAGTACGGGTGCGGATCTCCGCGCCGCCGGCGCCCGCCGGCGCTCCCCACGTTGGCGAGGACTCCGGGGCGAAGGGAGACTACAGCGCGCGGGTAGACGAGCGTTTGCGCATGCTGCGCGCCCAGCACGAGCGGCGACAAGCTGGTGCCGACCGCGATGACACCGAGGATTCGCCGAACGCATCCGCCAAAGCCCGTCCGGCGAAGGTCGGCCAGCCACAGGCAGGCGGCGGCAGCACCTCCCAGCCGAAGGGCCAAGGCGCGGGCGGGTTAGACTTCCCTGTGCGTGACTCGGACGTTGGCGAAAGCGTCGCCGAGTTGGAACACACCATCGCCACGCATCCGAGCCGAGAAAAACGCATCGAGGCGGTCCGCGCGCTGGCCGACACGGCCGATCCGGACGTGGTGCATATTCTCATCGAAGCCCTCCGCGACCGTGATCCCGCAGTCCGCGCCGAGGCGGTCGAATCACTGGGAGACTTCCCGGGCGACGTCGACCTCGGTGCACTGCAGCCAGCCTTAGACGACAAAGAAGCCAACGTTCGGTTCGAGGCGCTCACCGTGCTCGGATTGATGGAAGGACCTGAAGCGTTGGCCGCGGTGAAGCCAATGCTCGACGATTCGGATACCGACGTGCAGGACTTGGCGCGCGAGGTCCAGCATTTCCTGGAAACGTCGCCGACGCCGTTCCCCGCGGTGACGCCGGCGCGCTGGCGGCCCGTCCGACGTGGATGAGCTGAGCGTGGTCCCGCAGCGTCATCCCCGAGTGGCGGCCTGATGCGTGCGTAGTCGTTGATAATTTTCTACCTCCGACCGGCATCCCGAAGGTGTTTCCAACGCGCAGCAGCCGGTGCCCGCAGCAGAACAGCCACCGCGAAGGAGGCCCAGCTGATAGGGTCGATGGCCTTTTGTCCACTCGTCGGCGGACATTATGAGGGCCCCATGCGCCGGGCTTCGAGGATGAGGGATACCGCCGCCGTCCGGGTTCGTCGCTAGATGGCCTTCCAATCGCTCCAAGGGCACCGCGCGACGACCGCCGCTGCGAGACAGCAAAATCAACTGTTTCTGATCTGGCGCGGCGCGGCGACAGCTAGGGACCACGAAGGTTAAGCGAAAATGCAATATTTTTTTAGTGCCGATCGAAATTTTTGTTGACAAAGAGTTTTGGCGCGGGATAAGGTTGACACGAAAATCAGGGAAAGAGTTAAAGCGACCAGTAACGGGGAAGAACGTGTTGAACGAGTACGCGAGTGAGCAGAGCAAACGGTATCGGAGTCCTCCTCGCTCCTCACCAAGGCCTCGGGGTGACCCCCTCCGGGCGCCGCCGTGAGTAGCAGGCGGATAAAGGAAGTTGGGGGGCAGCAGTAGTCGAAACAATTAACTGGGGAAAACACAGCGAGGAAAGAGGAGAACGGGACATGATGAGAAATTGGAAATTGAAGCTAGTCGTTCCCGCCTTCGCATTTGCAGCATGTATGGTGCTCGGAACTGCGCAAGTGGCCACAGCCACCTTCATATGCGCTGGACCGGGGACCTACGCGTGTAAGGGGCCGAATCCACCGACCCCCGGTGCGCCGAACGGTGTCTGCCAGCAAGGTGAGGGTTGCGATGATGGCAATACCATCGACGGTGATGGGTGTGACACCAACTGTATGCCGTCTGGCTGCGGCAACGGCGTCACGGTCTTCCCCGAAGAGTGTGACGGCGGCGCTTCCGCTGATGATAAGAGCGGCACGGCGACCCCGCCGGGAAATCCGTGCGACACGCACTGCCTGTCGAAGAATTGCGGCAACCACCGCATTGAGGGTGGTGAGGTGTGCGACGACGGTAACAAGTTCGACAACGACGGATGCGACACCGATCCGAACAACCTGCCACTTGGGGGCCAGGGCCTCTGCCTCGGCAGCGGATGCGGCAACGGCATCACCAACATGAACGAGATGATGGCCGGCGGCTGCGACGACGGGAACACGGTCGACAACGACGCCTGCAGCAACGCTTGCGTGTCCGCGTTCTGCGGTGACGGGATCAGCAACAACGCACCGAAGGAGACCTGCGACGACGGGAACACGGTCGACAACGACCACTGCTCCAACACCTGCGTGTCCACACGGTGTGGAGACAATATCGTCCAGCCCGGCACACCCGCTGGCTCGACGGAGCAGTGCGACGATGCCAACACCATCAACACCGACGCGTGCCGCAACAATTGCACGACCTCGCGGTGCGGTGATGGGATCAGTGACATCGGTGAGGTTTGCGACGACGGCAACACCCTCGACACCGACAACTGCGTCGCTGATCCAGCTACCCCCAACGCCCACTGCACGAAGGTGCCAGTCTGCGGCGATGGCATCACCGATGGCAACGAACAATGCGACAATGGCGCGTGCACCTGCAAGGCGCCGAAGAAGGCGTCAGACGGCAAGCCGTGCGTTACCGCCGACCAGATTTTTGCCTGTGAAACTGCGGATGGTGGTAGCTGCCTCAACACCGGAGTCGGTCCAAACGCCGGTTTGGCCTGCGGCGTCACTGCGGGCGACGGCAACACCGACCTGCCAAACGCTTGCCGCGACACGTGTGATTCGGCCTCGTGCGGTGACGGCATCACAGACACTCTAACCGAAAACTGCGACGACGGTTTCATCGGCACGGCTCCGTCGCCGGCCGACGACACCGACTCCTGCCCGAACGGAACGATGATGGTCGCCATGGGCATGGAATGTCAGAACGGCAACGTGTGTGGTGACGGTAACCCGAACTTCGGACACCCAGGACAGCCTGGCTACGATCCGAATGCATGCGACAACGGCGAAGGCACGAACCCCAAGACCTGCGCGGGTATGCCGAGTGTTGCGTGTAGTGTGAACACTGATTGCGCTGGGTCGACTGGGCCGTGCGGCAACAGCAACACGGCGGTCAACGCCTGCCACGATTCGACCTTCTCGGATGCTGACTGTCCGAATGGGTCGGCTACCGCGTGCCAGTGCGAGCCGGACTTCTGCGGCGACGGCGTCACCAACAAGGGTGAGACCTGCGACGACGGTATGACGGCAGCTGCAGACTGCAACCCTGCGAAGCAGACCTGCGACACGGTAGCTGGAGATGACATCTGCGGCAGCACGTGCGCGCTGGCGACATGCGGTGACGGCGTCACTGAAGCAGGTGAAACCTGCGACAACGGAATGCCCGCCAATGGTACCCCGGGTAACGGCGGACCCGGCAACGTAGACTGCACCAGCAAGTGTGCATTCAATACCTGTGGAGACGGTGAGGCTCTCGACGACGGTAACACCAGCACCCCCATCGAGGAGTGTGA
>JBGQHM010000118.1:0-16039 GCA_041497995.1 Binatia bacterium
GGTAAATACGCCGGCGTTGAAGCTCACCGTGATGCGCCGGCCGAGGCGGGTCGTGAGCACCAGCTCGTAGCCGATGACGCGTCCGTCCGCCAGCGTTTGCTGCACCCCGGCACGGGCCAGCTCCGACTCGGTGAAGTAGGCTGCGAAGCCCGAGTTGACGAGATGCTTGCGCGTGTAGCCGGTCAGCCGCGTCGCCTCTTGGTTGACGTCGGTGATAACGCCGTCGGGCGCGATGGCGAACAGCGCATCGACCGAGGCCTCGATCAGTGAGCGGTTGTAGGCCTGCTGCTCTGTCAGTTGGGTTTGCAGCCGAGCTTGCTCGGAGATGTCGCGGGCGCTGGCGAAGATGCCTTGCACGCGTCCGTCGACGGAACGGAAGGTCGAGGCGTTGAACGAGACCGTGGGCTTGCGCCCAGTCTTGGTGCGTAGCACGAGGTCGTAATTGGTGACCACGCCCTCGGCCAGCGTCCGCTTGACGCCGGCATCCGCCCGCGCCGGCTCGGTGAAGTATTGCTTGAACGGCGAGCCGACCAGCTCGTCACGCCCGTAGTCGGTCATGCGGCACATCTGCTCGTTGACGTCGGTGATAAAACCCTCCGGATCGACGGTGATGAGTCCGTCGACCGACGATTCGATCAGACCGCGCAAATAGATTTGCTGCTCGCGCAGTTGCTCTTCCAGCCGGACGCGGTCGGTGATGTCGCGGGCGCTGGCGAAGATGCCGCGCACGGTGCCCGCCGGGTCCTTGAACACTGAGGCGTTGAACGACACCTGCAGCAGCCGGCGCGTGCGCGCCACCAGCGTCAGCGCGTACTCGGTGACCAAGCCCTTATCGAAGGTTTCGCGGACGCCGGCGCGGGCGCGCTCGGGCTCGGTGAAGTAGTCGGCGAACGGCGTCCCGATCAGCTCGCCGCGCGTGTACCCGGTCATCTGGCACATGCGGTCGTTGACGTCGGAGATGGTGCCCGAGGGGTCGACGGTAATGAGGCCGTCGACCGACGACTCGATCAGCCCACGGTTGTACGCCTGTTGCTCGCGCAGCTGCTGTTCCAGCTTCTTCTGCTCGGTGATGTCGCGCGCGGCGGCGAACACGCCCTGCAACTGGCCGGCGGCGTCGTTGAAGGTGACGGCGTTGTACGACACCACCGTCTCTTTGCCGTCCTTGGCGCGTGCGGTCAGCTCGTAATTGGTGACGCGCCCGACGCGCAGCACGAGTCGAATGCCGTCCTCGGCGCGTTTCGGATCGGTGAAGTATTGCTTGAACGCCGACCCGATCAGCTCTTCGCGCGAATGGCCGGTCAGGGTCTCCATCTGCTGGTTGACGTCGGTGACGATGCCGAGCGGATCGGTGGTCATCAGGGCATCGATGTTCGATTCGATCAGCGAGCGGGTATAGAGCTGGGATTCGCGCAGCTGCTGCTCGAGCTGCTTCTGCCCGGCGATGTCGCGGGCGCTGGCGAAGATCCCGCGGATGGCGCCGGCCGGGTCGCGGAACACGGCGGCGTTGAACGACACCGGCACCTCGCGGCCGTCGGCGGCTTGCAGCGTCAGGACGTAGTTGGTGACGGAGCTTTCCTTGTAGGTGAGGCGCACGCCCTCGGCGGCGCGCTCGCGCTCGGTGAAATAGTCCGGGAACGCCGAGCCGATGAGCTGCGCGCGCTGCCGGCCAACCATACGGCACATCGTGTCGTTCACGTCCGTGATGGTCATCGACGCGTCGACGGTGACGAGGCCATCAACCGAGGCCTCGATCAGGCCGCGGTTGTAGGCGCGCTCGTCGGCGAGCTGGGTTTGCAACCGCGCCGGCTCGGTGACGTCACGCGCCGAGGCGAAGATGCCGCGCACCGCGCCCGACTCGTCCTTGAAGATCGCGGCGTTGAACGAGACCAACCGCTCCTGTTGGTCGCGGGTGCGCAGGGTCAGCTCGTAGTTGGTGACGGCGCCGCGATCGAGCGTGAGGCGGACGCCCTCGGCGGCGCGCTTGGGATCGGTGAAGTAGTCGCGAAACGGCGTGCCGATCAATTGCGCGCGCGGGTACCCCGCCATGCGGCACATGGTCTCGTTCACGTCGGTGATGTTGAGCATTGGATCGACGGTGATGAGGCCGTCGAGCGACGCTTCGATGAGGCCGCGATTGTAGGCACGCTCATCCGCAAGCTGCGCCTGCAGACGGGCCTGCTCGGTGATGTCGCGGGCACTCGCGAAGATTCCACGCACCTTCCCGGAAGGGTCTTTGAACACCGACGCGTTGAAAGACACGCGCAACTGACGTTTGTCGCGCGTCGCCAGCGTCAGCACGTAGTCGGTGACGACGCCCGTCGCGAAGGTCACTTCCACGCCCGCCTTGGCGCGGTCGGCGTCGACGAAGTAGTCGGCGAACGGCGTGCCGATCAACTCTTCGCGCGGATAGCCGGAGAGGCGCGACATCTGCTCGTTCACGTCCGAGATCGTGCCCAAGGGATCGACGGTGATGAGGCCGTCGACCGAGGCTTCGATGAGGCCGCGGTTGTACGCCTCGGACTCGCGGAGCTGCTGCTCGAGCTTCTTCTGTTCGGTGATGTCGCGCGCAGCGGCGAACACGCCCTGCAAGCGGCCGGCGGCGTCGCGGAAGGTGGAGGCGTTGTACGACACCACCGTCATGCGTCCATCCTTGGAGAGCGCGGTCAGCTCGTAGTTGGTCACGCGCCCCTCGCGCAGCACCAGCTTGATGCCTTCCTCGGCGCGCTGCGGGTCGGTGAAATAGTTCTTGAACGGCGAGCCGATCAGCTCCTCGCGGCTGTAGCCGGTGAGCGCCTCCATCTGCTGGTTGACGTCGGTGATGAGACCGAGCGGGTCGGTGGTCATCAGCGCGTCGATATTCGATTCGATCAGCGAGCGAGTGTAGAACTGGGTCGCCTGCAGCTCTTCGGTGAGGCGGATCTCATCCGAGATGTCCTTCGAGATCAGGAGGAAGCCAATGGGCCGGCCGGCGCCGTCGCGGCGCGGTGTGATGACTACGCGGGCGGTGAAACGCTGACAGTTCTTGCGCTGGCGTTGGAGGGTGCCCTCCCACTTGCCGTCGCGCAGCGCCACGTCCATGATCTCGCGCGCCTTGCCGGACCGCACGTCTTCGGGGACGTGCAGGATCGACGAGTTCGCCTTGCCGACGACTTCCTCCGGCTCGTAGCCGTAGAGCCGGCGGGCACCTTCGTTCCACAGCAGAATCTTGCCGTCGAGGTCCTTGCCGATGACGGAGTACTCGGTGGAGGATTCGAGGATGTTGCCGATGAAGTCGACAGCTTCCTGGGCGCTCCCGACGATGGCGCTGTCGAACAACTTGGTCTTGCGAATCTCTTCGGTGAAGCGCAGCTCGTTGGAGATGTCTTTTGAGATCAGCAGAAAGCCGACCGCCTGCCCGTGGGTGTCGCGCCGCGGCGTGATGACGAGGCGCGCCGTGATCCGCCGGCCGTCCTTGCGGATACGGCCGATGACGCCCTCCCATTTGCCGGCTCGCAGAGCGGCGGCCATGATTTCCTTCGGCTTCCCGAGGGCGACATCCTCGGGCGTATGCAAGATCTCCGAGTTCGCTTTGCCAACGACTTCGTCGGCTTCGTAGCCGTACATGCGATGGGCGCCCTCGTTCCACAGCAGTATCCTGCCGTCGAGGTCCTTGCCGATGATCGAGTACTCGGTGGACGCCTCCAGCACATTGGCCATGAAATCCATGGCCTCCTGCGCTTCCCGGATCATCGAGCTGTCAAAGAGTGCCGTACGCATACCTTGCCACCTAAAGTCGCCCCGCGTTTTCGGTCCCCCACTCCAACCACCCCCCGGCTAGGATTGTACCTCTCGCGGCACTATCCCGATATCGGGTCAACACCTGAGGGCGAGCAAGAGTATTGAGGTAATTACAGTCGAAGAGGCGCGGCACCCGTTTCGCTCCTGAACGGCGCGACGCCGCGCCTTCTCGGCGGAAGTCGAGCACCTCCGGAGCGTCGCGAATTACGGTGCTGTCAGAAGGTGTCGTTGCGATCCGCTCTCATCCTGTGCAGGGTGACTACGTGGCGCGGAGGCGGTATCGGCCCCGCAACCCAGTGCTGTCCCCGGGACGTGAGCTTGCATGCGCACGTTCAGCTTTTCCCCGGCTCGCTCCAACTGGCTCCGCAAGAGACATGCCAGAATGACGTCCAGAGGCGGGGCAGCGACGAGGACAGAGCTGGTCTTGTCCCCCCGTGCTGACGGGGCACACGCTCCCTATGGAACGGGCGCCATGAATCGGAACGGACCAATCAACGGGAGCTCTTCGCCGGTCACTGCAAGCGTCGCCATGGCCAGCGCGAAGCATTTTCTGCTGCGCCGGGACTAGGTACCGCCACCACGGCAGCAGCCTTGCCGCGGCGCGGTGCACTCTCGGAATGATACCAGGCCGGGCGCTGAGCGCGTTCCAGTCCACCACCGGCGCGCTCCACCTCCTGCCGACACACCCAACGGACCCGCGCTGCGGGTACGCTGACCATGAGTCCTATCGCGGCAGCGTACCCCAGATAGACAGCATGCTCCCAGTCATCCACCGCGAGACTCTCCCCCACCACGCGCTCCGCCATGAACCCCGCCGAGCGTGCTGACGTCCGTATTTTCGCCATGCGTCTCTCCTCGTCCTGTCGAAGGCTCCATCCCCCCAAGCACTGGCGTGCTTCGGCAAGTCACTCGCGGTGGGTTACAAATGGCGTACCAGGGTTCGAATCGTCAGGCGCGACCGTGCGACGCGGACCTCCGGTGTCGGCATGACGGATGTCGCGGGTGCCACGCTATGGAAGCGCCGCCCGACGCGCCAGGGGCCTTACCCATGGGGAAAATGCGGTGAGGCGCGGCGACTGATCGATGCCTACTCAGTCCTTGCCCGGCTCGCGATAGCGGCGTTGGTTCTGCCCTGCAGGGTGCCACCCCGCAGATTCCTTGCGGTCGTGCTCGGAGCCGTCTGCCGTCTTCAACCCGTGCTCTTTGAGCTTGCTGTGAATGGTCTTGTAGTCGATGCACAGCATACGCGCCGCCTTCGCCTTGTTGCCACCGGTTTCCCTGAGCGCATGTAACAACGCCGCGCGCTCGACGGCACCGGTGGCCCGGCGTACCAACTGCTTGAGCGGAATCCCCGGCTCCGAGACGAACCCCGTCTGCGCATCCGCGACGCCAGAGAATGCCGCCAAGGGCAGACCAAGATGCTCCTCATCAATGACGGTGTCAGCCAACAACACGGCACGGCGGATGGTACTGCGCAGCTGCCGGACGTTACCGGGCCAGTGAAAGGCCAGCAGCTGCTCGACGGCACGCTCGGAGAGGCCGGCGATGGTCTTTGCGAGCTCCTGGTTGGTGCGATCGAGGAACTGCTTGGCCAGGAAGATGATGTCTTGCTTGCGTTCACGCAACGGGGGAATGCGGATGGTAAATTCGTTGAGCCGGAAGAAGAGGTCTTTGCGAAAGCCACCCTTCACGGCCGCTGCCTCGATGTCTTCATTGCTCGCCACCAGCACGCGGCAGTCAAGCGCCACAGGTTTGATCCCGCCGACGCGGTAGACGCTGCGTTCCTGCAGCGCCCGCAACAGCTTGGCCTGCGAGGCGAGCGGCATATTCGAGATCTCGTCGAAAAATAGCGTGCCCCCTGCAGCCATCTCGAACTTGCCGGGCTTGCCGCGCTCCGCGCCCGTGAACGCCCCCTTCTCGTACCCAAACAACTCGCTCTCGAAGAGGGTCTCGGGAATGGCGCCGCAATCTACCGGCACAAACGGGCCGGAGGCACGCGTGCTCAAGTGATGGATGGCGCACGCCACCAGTTCCTTGCCCGTGCCGGTCTCGCCCAGTATCAGCACGACGAAATCGGACGCGGCAACGCGGGCCACGTCGGCGCAGATTTGGGCCACGACCTGGCTCGATCCCATCAGCGTGCAAAGATGGTCGGCGGGCTCCGTGCGGTCGAGGACTCCTCGAACGCCTACTTTGTTATCCATGATCACAACGCGTTCGGTGAGGTCGCGAATGGAGCTACTGACGAGCATGCCATCCTCGGTCTGCAGCGGGCTGAGGCTGATCTCGACCGGGAACTCAGTGCCGTCGGCGCGCACGCCGTAGAGATCAAGACCCGCCCCCATGGCGCGCCCGCGCGGCTCCGAGAAGTACCCCATCCGATGTGCGCCGTGCCCACCGCGCAAGCGCTCCGGAACGAGGATCTCCACGGGTTGTCCCAGGAGCTGCGCACGCGCGCGCCCGAAGAGCTTCTCCGTCTGCGAGTTCACCAGGACGATGGTGCCTTCCTTGTTGACGATGACCATGGCGTCGGGAGCCGATTCCAACAGATCGCGGAACTTGGCCTCGGCGCGCTTGCGGTCGCTGATGTCGTGAATGGTGCCCGACACCAACACGCCGGTGTCGGTCTCGAGCGGACTGAGGCTGATCTCCACGGGGAACTCGGTGCCGTCTTTGCGCACGCCATACAGCTCCCATCCCGCCCCCGCGGCGCGAAAGCGTTCGGGCACGAGGATCTCGACGCGTTGTCCGAGAAGCTCGGCACGCCCGTAACCGAAGAGCTGCTCGGTCTGCGAATTGACCAGGACGATGCTCCCGCCTTCGTCGACGACCACGATGGCGTCAGGGGCGGATTCCAAGAGGGTCTTGTACCTCGCCTCCGACCGCCGGGCCTCGACGATCGCCGTGCGCAACTCATCCCTCGCATTCACGGCACGTCGCCCCCCTTTCGTGCGAAACGTCTTCCCAACTTCTGTTCGACCCCTCCCCGTTGTGTAACGTATACCGCAGGGGAGCGTTTGTCATATCGGGTGAATACCTGAGGGCGTCATTCATGCAATTGACGGTTGCATAGAGCCGGCACAAGGCCGCCCTGGACAGACGATGTCCGCAGGGTGCGCTGCAGGTTTAGGGTGGCGTTCAAGGCTCGGAGGTCACCAAGCCGCAGCGGATCGCGTAGCGCACCAGCCCTGCCACGTTGTGGATGTCGAGCCGCTTCATCAGTTGCATGCGATGGGTCTCGACGGTCTTCACGCTGACGTTGAGCGCCGCCGCAACTTCCTTGGTCTTCCGCCCCTCGGCAATCAAGCGCAACACCTCGCGCTGCCGACGGCTCAATTCGATCAATGGGCGGGGCGCGCCGGCGCGGCCGAGGCTCGCATGCCGCGCGCGCAGCGCTGGGCTGAGATACATCTCGCCTCGCGCCACGGCGGCGACTGCTGCCTCGAGCTCGGTCGCCGCCACGTCCTTCAGAAGATAACCGCCGGCGCCGTCGCGAACGGTTTGCCGGACGTACTCGTCGTTGGCGTGCATGGACAACATCAGGACGCGCGTTTGCGGAGAGACCTTACGCATGCGCTTCAAGGTCTCGATCCCGTCGAACTCCGGCATCGCGACGTCCATCAACACGACGTTCGGCCGCCGCCGGCTCGCCAACACCAGTGCCTCGCGCCCGTTGCTGGCTTCGCCGACGACCTCGATCTGCGGGAGGGTTTCGAGCAAGGCGCGAATGCCGGAGCGCACCAGCGTGTGATCGTCGACGAGCAGCACGCGAATCGGTCTGGGCACGGCGCGTCGTTTCGGCGCACGGATCGCTGCGGTCATCGGCCTGGTCGCCTCGAAAGCGGCACGCACGCGCTGACGGTGGTCCCCTGCCCGGGCGTGCCGCGGATCGTCATCCGGCCGCCGACCAACTCAATGCGTTCGCGCATGCCGAGCAGCCCGAGGGCATGCGCACCGAGCCGTTCGGCCTCCGTAATGCCCCTGCCGTCGTCGGCGACTTCGACCGCGAGCTGGCCATCGTGCGTCTGCACGGCGACGCGCGCATGGCGCGCCCGGGCATGGCGCGCCACGTTGGTCAGGGCTTCCTGGACCATGCGAAAGAGCGCCGTTGAAGCGTTCACATCCAAGGCAAGCGCGACGCGCGTGCCGCGAAACGCGCAGGCGATGCCGGTGCGCGCCCGGAACTCATGCACCTGCCAGCGGATGGCCGCCAGCAACCCCAGATCGTCGAGCTCCGGTGGACGCAGGTCGGCAGAGATCCGGCGTACCGTATCGAGCGTCCCAGCGATGAGCTGAGCCATCTTGGGGATCTTCTCGAGTATGCGGCCCGGTGGTCGTAGCTGCGCAACCTCTTTCTCGAGCGCGGCCAGCTGGAGCCTCAGCCCGGTCAACGCTTGCCCGAGCTCATCGTGCATCTCGCGTCCGATGCGTCTGCCTTCCTCCTCGCGTGAAGACTGTAGACGCGCCGACAGGGCCCGCAGCTGCTCACGCGAGCGCCGCAGCTCGTCTTCCGCCCGCTTGCGCTCGGTGACGTCTTCGGAAACGCCCGCGATGCGATAGACCTCCCCACTCTCATTGCGGATGGGGAACGCCCGCGAGCGTATCCATCGGATCACGCCGTCCGGCCGCACAATCCGAAATTCTTCGTCGAACTCTCCGGTCAGCTGCTTCGGCAGGGCGGTAAAGATGCGTTCACGATCGTCCAGATGCACAGACTCGAGGAGGCTGGTCCGGTCTACGCATGCCGGGTCACGAGCCCAGATCTCGCGATACGCCGGACTGACGTACAGGATGTCGCCGGTCGCCGGATCGGTGAGCCACAGGACTTCGCGGATGTTCTCCACCAACTCGCGAAGCCTCTGGTCGCTCAACCGGTCTGACCCACGTCCTTGGCGCCGGCGCCTGGTGTCCGCCACAACTGCCATTGGTCGAGGTACCGCTGTTTCGATGCCTCCGTTGTTATCGGAAGAGCCGCTGCATGATGGTCAGGGCTCTTCGGAGTTCTCTTTTGCAACCGAGAAAACCCATGATCGGTGGTGCCATGCGGCGAGATGCCACCGACATCCACCTTTGTCGCGCGGTGTTCGTACGTCACAAACCCGCGACGGGACTGCTCCACACGCAATCGCCACGTTCTCTCGTCGCCGGCGCCACCCATCGCCATTACACAAGGAGCTTCAATTCAACTGTGTACCCCCTGCGGCACAATTGTTCAACGCCCTACACCCCCCACTACGGTCAGACGTCAAGCACCGCGGGGCACGTTGATCATTAGCCGGGCTCCGCACGTTGCTTCGATCGGGAGAATCCTGAGTTGGAGAAAATACCGGCAAAACGCAGGGAGGAGCTGCACGGCGCCAGCGAGGCTTCACGCCCCAGAAGCGGCTGGTTTACTGCTCGGGCGAGACCAGGCCGGTCCGAATGGCATAGCGCACCAACCCCACGATATCGTGGATGTCGAGGCGCTCCATGAGCTCCGCGCGATGCGTCTCGACCGTCTTGACGCTGAGAGCAAGGGTCTGCGCAATCCCCTTCGTCGAGTGCCCCTCGGCGATGAGCTGCAGGATTTCGCGTTGGCGCGGGGTCAGCAATTCGTGCGGGCTGTCCTCCCCGACAGGCCCACCCTGGACGCGACGGACGTAGTCGGCGACGACGCGTTTCGAGACGGCGGGGCTCAGATACGTTTCGCCGTTGGCCGTCGCCTTGATGGCGATTTCGAGCTCAGGCGCGCTCGCTTCCTTCAGCAAGTAGCCCGCCGCACCGGCGCGCAGCGCCTGCAGGACATACTCCTCGCTCGCATGCATGGAGAGCATGATGATGCGCACCTGTGGAAACTCTTTGGCCGCACGGGCGGTGGCCTCCAACCCATTCATCCCGGCCATACCGATGTCCATGAGTACGACATCGGGCTGCAGCGTTTTGATCAATCGCAGCGCCTCACGGCCGTCGCTCGCCTCCGCGACCACGTGGATGTTCGGCTGCGCGTCGATCAACGCGCGCAGACCGGCGCGCACCAAACCGTGGTCATCAACGAGCAAGACGTGTATCGGCTTCATGAGGAGCCTTCAGGGGGCGCGGTCGACGGCGCAGCTGCAGCAGCGATCGGGAGAGACATTCGAATCCCCGTTCCGCTGGCGGGCGTCGAGCTGATGTCGAGCCGCCCGCCTACCAACGCGACGCGCTCTTGCATTCCGAGCACACCAAAGCTGCGCCCACCGAGTGCGCGCCGGTGTGTGGCATAGACGTCAAACCCCACACCGTCATCGAGAATGGTCAGCAGCAGTTCGCCGTTCCGCCGGCGTACGTCGAGCCACACCTCTGTCGCGTGGGCGTGCCGAGCGGCATTCGTCAACGCTTCCTGCGCGACCCGAAAGCACACCGTCTCCAGGTGTGTCGGGAGCCGCAGATCAGGGTGGTCGCTGGTGAACCGTGTCCTCCACCCGGTCCGTTGTGCCTGACGGTCCAGGTACCAGCGCAGCGCCGCGGCGAGTCCGAGATCGTCGAGCAGCGACGGCCGCAGGTCGAGCGAAAGATTGCGCACCTGCTGCAACGTGCGTTCGGCGATGTCGATGCTTTCATCGAGTGCCGGAACCGCGGCCCCCGCCGTTCGCTGAACGGATTGCAGGTTGAACTTCAACGCGGTGAGCGCCTGACCAATCTCGTCGTGCAGCTCGCGGGCGATACGCCGACGTTCCTCTTCCTGCGCCTCCACCAGCTGACGCGAGAGGCTCTGCAGCCGCTCGCGTGCGGTTTCGACCTGCGCGAAGAGACGCGCATTCTCTGCCTCGGCCTGTTTGCGCTCGGTGATGTTGGTGGCAAAGACGGCCAGCCCCTCGGACACAGGATAGAAGCGATTCTGCCACCAGGTGTCGGCGGTCAGATAGTGGAAGTCGAAGGCCGCGGGAAGACGTTCGTCCATCGCGCGATGATACTGGCGATCCAATTCGGTGCCGACGATGCCCGGATAGAACTCCCACAGCCTACGTCCCACGATCTGTTCGCGGGCTCGGCCGAGAGCACGGACCGCGGCGTCGTTGACGTAACGGCAACGCCAATCCCGGTCGAGGAGAATGTGGACATCGGCGACGCTGCTCAGAACAGACTCGGTGCGCACCTGAGCCTCCCGCAGCGCCTCCTCGGCCCGTTTGCGCTCGGTGATGTCCGTGCTGACGCCTACGAAACCAATGGCGTCACCGCGCGTTCCTCCGATCGTTGCGAGGTAGGCATAGCTCGGAAAGGTGCTGCCGTCCTTTCGGCGGACAACAAACTCACCTTCCCAATATCCGGTGGTCTTCATTGACTCGATTATCGCTTCACCGGCACGCCGACTTTCATCGGGCACGATCAAGTCTAAGACCCTTCGTCCGAGGACGTCTTCTGACTTCCATTGGTAGAGAGTTTCAGCGAAGCGGTTCCACGAGGTGACTTTGAATTCAAGATCGGTCGCGATCAGCGCGTTCCGAACGTGATCGAGGAGCGAGGCTTGGAAATGGATCTGCTGTTCTGATCGTCTGCGCTCGGTGATGTCGCGGAACATCGCATACACCGCAACCTGTCCCCCGGGTACTGAGACGGGGACGCGGACGATGGAAATGTGCAAACGGCTGCCGTCCTTGCGCTGGCGAACGCCCTCCGCCTCTACACGCTGCCCGCGCGCCGACAGGTCTGCGCCGCGCCGATGCTCCTCTCGTGAGTCCTCGGGCACGATCAGCTCACCGAGGCGGCGGCCCAGGGCGTCTGGCGGAGCATATCCAAAGACGCGAGTGAACTGCCTGTTGACGCGGACGACCTGATCGTCTGGGGTCAACAAGGCGACCGCTTCCGGCGCCTGCTCGAACAACTCATCGAGCAGTACCCTCTGCCTCTGCAGCCGGCCCACCAGCGCGGTCGTCACCGCAGCGCCAAGAATCATCAGGGTGACGAAGCGAATGCTGATGGGCGAGATGCTCTGTATGGACCAAATGCCGATTCCCATGGCTGTCGCGGCGCCGATCAGCCACCCCAGCCGTGCCGCCCCGTGAGCGGCGCTCCGACGAACAGCGAGACGAAGTGCGGTGTACGACGCCAGCACGGCGATCGACACAGACAGCGCAGCTAGACGATAGTCGTAGGTACCGACCATAGAGGGCTCCGGAGAGGTCATAGTCTGGACTCTGGGTGGTCGGCGACCAGGTGTGCGCCGCTCTGAGGGCTGTCGGTTGGTTGTGGAAGGCTCACGAGCCGCTTCCTCCTAGCAACAGAATGAAGCCGTCACGCCTACAAGAGACTCAATTCAACACGTACTCCGACGGAAGAATTTTTCAACAACCCTGCGCTTTATTGTACGCCCTTGCCTACGCGCATGACGCCGAGCGGAACACCCCGGCAGCTCGCGGCGGTGAACGCTGGCGAACGACGACTAGACGCTGCCGTCGCCAACAGCTGCGGCGCTGTCTCCGGTCGCGCCCTCGATGATCGCCAGAAGTTTCCCTGCATCGACCGGTTTGGACACGTAGCCGTCCATCCCTGCCGCTAGGCAGCGTGCCTCGTCGCCCTTCATGGCATGGGCCGTCATGGCGATGATCGGGACATGTGCCCCGCTGCGCTGCTCGCGTTCGCGGATCACCGCCGTGGCCTCGAACCCGTCCATCTCGGGCATCTGCACATCCATCAACACGACGTCAAAGGGCTGTTGTTCCCAGAGCGCCACAGCGCGCGCACCGTTGGGCGCCACTACCACGCAGTGCCCGCGCTTCTCCAGCAGGCGGACAGCCAGCTTCTGATTCACGGCGTTGTCCTCAGCCAGCAAGATGTGCAGCCGGCGCTCATCATGCTGCAGCGGGACAGATCGCGTCGCCGGTTCCGCGACCCCGACGGCGGCGTGCGTCTCTGCTGATTGATCCGGCGGCGCACCGAGGGCCAGCAGGAACGCCCGGAGCAGCTCCTCCCGCTGCGCCGGTCGCCGCAGACAGGCCGCGACGCCGAAGTGTTGGCAACGGCCGGCGTCACCCACTCGCTCCTCGGAGGTGAGCGCCATGAGCGTGATCGCGGAAATCGTGGGATGCTGTTGGATCTGCTTGATGAGCGCGACACCATCCAGACCCGGCTGGTCGACGGCGATGAGGGCCACGGCAAAGGGCGCCCCTTCATCGCTGGCGCGCTGCATCAGTGGCGGCGCCGCAGGTCCATGGTCCAGCGCCGTAGGATCCATCTGCCACATGCGCAACATGTCGACGAGGACGCGTCCGTTGGCGTTGTCGGCGTCGACCACCAGGACTCGCAAGCCGCGCAGGTAGGACAGCTCCGGCGGCACATCGTGGGCGTTGGGTGTTTGGGCGCGCAACCGAACGGTGAAATGAAACGTGCTGCCGCAGCCCACGGTGCTCTCCACCCACATGCGGCCACCCATCAGCTCCACCAGCTGCGAGGAGATGGTCAGGCCAAGCCCCGTACCGCCGTAGCGGCGCGCCATGGAGCCATCGGCTTGCGCAAACGCGCCGAATATCAGCTCCTGCTTCTGCGGCGGGATGCCGACGCCACTGTCGCGGACGGAGAAGTGGAGATCGACTGCAGATTGCGGAATGCGCATGCCGGGTTGGCCTTCCCCACACTCCGCAGTCGGCATGTCGCACTCCGCAAAGCCCACCTCCACCATCACGTCACCCGCTTCGGTAAACTTGATCGCGTTGCCCACGAGGTTGACCAAGACTTGACGCAGCCGGCCGTCGTCGCCGACGAGGAGGTTGGGGAGCGCGGGGTTCACTGAGGAGGTCAGCCGCAGGCCCTTCTGGCTAGCGCGCACGGCCAGGGGCTTCAAGGTGTCATCGAGCATCTGCGACAATCGGAAGTCGATCGGGTCGAGGTCGAGCTTGCCTGCCTCGACCTTGGAGAAGTCGAGGATGTCATTGATGACGCTCAGCAGGTAGTCAGCCGACTCCTTGACCATGTCGAGACACTCGCGTTGCTCGCTGCTCAGGTCGGTGTGCAGGGCCAGCTCGGTCATGCCGAGGATCCCGTTCATCGGTGTGCGGATCTCGTGGCTGACGTTGGCGAGGAACTCGCTCTTCGCGCGGTTGGCCGCTTCGGCGGCGTCCTTCGCTTGCTGGAGCTGCGCTTCCACTCGCTTGCGGGCGGTGACATCGCGCGCGATACCTTGGACGCCGACGGGAACGCCGTCGCGGTGGATGAGCCGCGTGTTGACCTCGACCGGCAGGCGACGCCCATCCTTGGTGATGATGTCCAGTTCGTATGGAGGGAGAGTTTCGCCCGCGAGCTGGCGGAGCGCAGCCTGCATGGCGGTCTCCAGATGCTCAGGCGCGACGATGTCGGCAATGCTGCGAGCGCACGCCTCGGCTCGCGTGTAGCCGATGAGGCGTTCGGCGGCGGCGTTCATGGAGGTGAAGTGTCCCTCGAGGTCGTGGGTGTACACCATGTCGGTGGCGTTCTCGAGCAGCTCACGATAGCGTTCTTCACTCTGTCGCAATGCCACTTCGGCCTGTTGGCGCTCGGTGACGTCGCGCGAGTTGATCACAACGGGTCCCAGGCTCGACCCTTCGGGCAGGGTGCTGGCTAGGGTCTCCATGAGGCGCCACGACCCGTTGGTGTGCCGCACTCGGATGAGCAACGGTTCTTCATCGCCCACATGGGTAACCCGCCGCATGAATCCGGTGAGGGCCTCGGCGTGGTCGTCGGGGTGAATCAAGCCGAAGATGTTCGTCCCGACCAGGTCCTCCGCGCCGTACCCCGTGATGCGGGTGATCGAGGGGCTCTGATAGCGGATGGTGCCATCTACGTCGACCACGGTGATCAGGTCACGGCCCTGTTCGATCAAAGAACGGAAATGTTGCTCGCTCTGTCGAAGGAGCTCCTCGCTGGCGTGCAGCGCAAGGGTGCGTTCTTCGATAGCGATGCGGTAGCGTTGCAACTCATAGGCGACGTACAGCGACGCAATCAACGCCACTGCCATCGCCACCGCGGGGTAGCCGAAGGTGGCCGTGTGGCTGCCGGTGACCGTGTACATGTTCCACAACAGCGCCGCCCCGGCCACGACCACCGAGGCAAGTTGCGCGCGCACGCCCCATGGCAACAGCGCCGCCGACGCAATGGCCATCACGGTGAAGGCCAACGGAGTGGACGTGATGTCGTGCCGGAGGATGGCGGAGGCCGCGGTCATGACGTAGATGCTGCTCACGGTCAGCACCGCCAGGGGCACAGCGCGCGGCCAGATGCGCGGATCGCGCAGCCGCAACCGCACGGCCACCAGTGCCGCAATCTCGATCAGCTTGATCATATAGAGCTGCGGCACCTCGGCCCACATGAGCCGCACGTCGCGCAGCGCGTACAGCCCTAACGCCAGGAGGATTACCCAAAATGCGGCCTTCAGCCGCTCGACGAGCAGCTGATCGGTCTTCTCGCGGATGGACTCGCGGTCAGCAAGGGCAGGTTGCGGGTGCATGTCGATACCGGTCCTTGTGTTATCGCGCTGCACCTTCGGCGGCATCGTCGGTGTTCGCAATGTTGGTGGCATCCTCGGTGGGTGGCGCGGTCGGGCCGCCCGGGGTAACGAGCGTTGCGATCACACTGAGCAGCCGCTGGGCGTCAATGGGCTTGCAGATGTAGCCGTCCATACCGGCAGCCAAGCAGCGCCCTTCGTCACCCTTCATGGCGTGGGCGGTCATCGCGATGATGGGGATGTGCGGACGCCGCTCTCGTTCTTCGTGAAGCGCCTCGTCTCGGGGCGACGCATCACGCGGTGCACGCTCGCGACGTCGAATCTCCGCTGTGGCCTCCAGGCCATCCATCTCCGGCATCTGCACGTCCATCAGCACCACGTCGAACGGCTCGCGCTCGAAAGCTGCCACCGCTTGCGTGCCGGTCGCCGCCACCGAGACCGTGTGGCCGCGCTTCTCGAGGATGCGGACGGCCAGCCGCTGGTTCACGACGTTGTCCTCCGCCAGCAGCACGTGCAGCGGCACCGCGGCGCGCGTCGTGGCGGCTGATGTGTCCGTGCGCGCGTCAGCGCCGCCACCGTCGGCGGGCAGGGAACGTAGCTCCGAGTGAGGGGAACGCTGGCCCACGGCGATGAGGATGGCGTCAAGAAGGTCTGATTGCGTGATCGGCTTGGTCACGTGGGTCGTCACGCCGAGGGCGTGGCAGCGGGCACCGTCGCCACTCCGTCCACCAGACGTGAGCATCATGATCGCGGCCCCCGCCAGCGCCGGCCGGCGTTGGATCTGTTCAGCGACGGCGAAGCCATCGACGTCCGGCATAGTGGCGTCGAGCA
>JBGQHM010000119.1:0-15985 GCA_041497995.1 Binatia bacterium
GGCGGTGGCACCCCGCGGGTGCCGCCGCTGTCACACAAGGATATGGCTCGAAAACTTCCGCTCGAACGGACGCGAAACATTGGCATCATGGCGCACATTGATGCCGGTAAGACGACGACGACCGAGCGTATTCTTTACTACACCGGTATCAACTACAAGATCGGTGAAGTGCATGAAGGTACCGCCACCATGGACTGGATGGTCCAGGAGCAGGAGCGCGGTATCACCATCACGTCGGCAGCGACTACCTGCTTCTGGCGTGATCACCGCATCAATATCATCGATACCCCAGGGCATGTCGATTTCACGATCGAAGTGGAGCGCTCGCTGCGCGTGCTCGACGGCGCGGTCGCCGTGTTCTGCTCGGTTGGCGGGGTCGAGCCCCAGTCGGAGACCGTCTGGCGCCAGGCCGACAAGTATCGCGTTCCGCGCATCGCCTTCATCAATAAAATGGACCGCGTCGGCGCCGACTTCTTCCGCGGCGTGCGCATGATTCGCGAACGCCTGCGGGCCAACGCGGTGCCGATCCAATTGCCCATCGGCGTCGAGGACTCATTCCGCGGCGTGATCGATCTGGTTACCATGAAGGCCATGCTCTGGGACGAAGAAAGTCTCGGTGCACGCTACCGCACCGAGGAAATCCCTGAGGACTTGAGAGCCAGCGCCGAACAGTATCGCGAGGAACTGATTGAGGCGGTTGCCGATACCGACGAAAAGCTGCTGGAGAAGTATCTCGAGGGCGGTGAGATCTCCGAGGCCGAACTCCGCCAGGCGATCCGGACGGCGACGCTCGCCATCAAGATCATCCCGGTCACCTGCGGCTCCGCGTTCAAGAACAAGGGCGTGCAGCCGCTCCTGGACGCCGTCGTCGATTGCCTCCCGGCGCCGACCGATGTCCCTGCCGTTGAGGGGGTCAATCCGGATACCAGCGAACGCGAGCCCCGCCCGGCTGACGATAAGGCGCCGTTCTCGGCGTTGGCATTCAAGATCATGACCGACCCGTTCGTCGGTACGCTCACCTTCTTCCGCGTCTACTCAGGCATCGTTGAGTCCGGTTCGTACGTGTTCAACTCGACCAAGGGCAAGAAGGAGCGCATTGGCCGCTTGCTCAAGATGCACGCCAATAAGCGCGAGGACATCAAAGAGGTGTACGCTGGCGACATCGCTGCCGCGGTCGGCCTGCGCGACTCCACCACCGGCGATACGTTGTGCGATGCGAACCATCCGATCGTCCTTGAGTCGATCGAGTTCCCCGCACCGGTGATCTCGATCGCCATCGAACCGAAGACCAAGGCCGATCAGGAAAAGCTCGGCGTGTCGCTGCAGAAGTTGGCGAGCGAGGATCCGTCGTTCCGCGTGAACACGGACCGTGAGACCGGACAGACGATCATCTCCGGAATGGGCGAGTTGCACTTGGAGATCATCGTCGACCGGCTGCTGCGTGAGTTCAAAGTCGACGCCAACGTCGGCAAGCCTCAAGTGGCGTACAAGGAGACGGTTCGCAAGGCTGTCGAGGCCGAGGCGAAGTTCGTTCGACAGACCGGCGGTCGGGGCCAATACGGCCACGTCGTCCTGCGCGTCGAACCGCTACCTCCCGGCAAAGGATTCGAGTTTGCTGACGGAACCAAGGGTGGCGTGGTGCCGCGCGAGTACATCCCGGCGGTCGAAAAGGGTGTGCGCGACGCGACCGAAACCGGAACGCTGGCCGGCTATCCCATCGTCGATGTGAAGGTGACCTTGCTCGACGGCTCCTACCACGAAGTCGATTCGTCCGAGATCGCCTTCAAGATTGCAGGCTCCATGGCGTTCAAAGACGCGACGAGCCATGCCAGCCCGGTGATTCTCGAGCCGGTGATGGCGGTCGAGGTAGTGGTGCCCGAGGACTTTACGGGTGACGTCATCGGCGATCTGAGCGGCCGGCGCGGCAGGATCCAGGGAATGGATGCACGCGCCGGGGCGCAGGTGATCGAGGCGCAAGTACCGCTCGCGGAGATGTTCGGGTATGCCACGGACCTGCGCTCGATGACGCAAGGGCGTGCCACATATACGATGCAGTTTTCGCACTACGAGCCGGTGCCGCAGACGATCTCGGAGGAGATTAGCGCCAAGGCTGTGGGCGCCTGAGAGGGGCGCGCCGGGGGATGAATCGGGAGGAGTGATCCATGGCGAAGCAGAAATTTGAGCGCAAGAAGCCGCACGCGAACGTGGGGACGATCGGGCACATCGACCACGGCAAGACGACGTTGACGGCGGCGATCACCAAGGTGTTGGCGTCCAAGAACTTGGCGACCTTCGTGCCGTTCGATCAGATCGACAAGGCACCGGAGGAGAAGGCGCGCGGCATCACGATCGCCACGGCGCACGTGGAATACGAGAGCACGAAGCGCCACTATGCGCACGTCGATTGCCCGGGCCATGCCGACTACATCAAGAACATGATCACCGGGGCAGCGCAGATGGATGGCGCGATCCTGGTGGTGGCCGCGACCGATGGGCCGATGCCGCAGACGCGCGAGCACATCTTGTTGGCGCGCCAGGTGGGGGTGCCGGCGATGGTGGTGTTCATGAACAAGGTGGACGCGGTGGACGACCCGGAGTTGCTCGACTTGGTGGAGCTGGAGGTGCGCGAGCTGCTGTCGAAGTACGAGTTTCCGGGCGACGACATTCCGATCATCCGGGGCAGTGCGTTGAAGGCGCTCGAAGGGGACACGGGGGAGCTGGGCGAGCAGGCGATCATGAAGTTGATCGATGCGGTGGACAGCTACATTCCGCAGCCGGTGCGGGCGCTGGACAAGCCGTTTTTGATGCCGGTGGAGGACGTGTTCACGATCAGCGGGCGGGGCACGGTGGCGACAGGGCGGGTGGAGCGCGGCAAGGTGCGGGTGGGCGAAGAGGTGGAGATCGTCGGGATGAAGCCGACGGTGAAGACGGTGGTGACCGGGGTGGAGATGTTCCGCAAGCTGCTCGATGAAGGGCAGGCGGGGGACAACATCGGGGCGTTGTTGCGCGGGATCAAGCGGGAGGATGTGGAGCGCGGGCAGGTCTTGGCGGCGCCCGGGAGCATCACGCCGCACACGAACTATGAGGCCGAGGTGTATGTGTTGACCAAGGAAGAGGGCGGGCGGCACACGCCGTTTTTCCAAGGGTACCGGCCGCAGTTTTACTTTCGGACGACGGACGTGACCGGGGTAGTGACGTTGCCGGCGGGCACGGAGATGGTGATGCCGGGGGACAACATTCGGGTGACCATCGATCTGATCACGCCGATCGCGATGGACGAGGGGTTACGCTTCGCCATCCGCGAGGGTGGCCGGACCGTCGGCGCCGGCGTCGTCGGCAAGATCCTCAAGTAAGGGAACGGGGCGATGCGCGATTTGATTTCATTCCAGTGCGAGCAGTGCAAACGCCGCAACTATACCAGCACCAAGAACAAGAAGACGACCACCGAAAAGTTGTCGCTGCGGAAATTCTGCCCGGCGTGCCGAACCCACACGGTTCACAAGGAGTCGAAGGTCTGAGGAAGAGAGCGGAGACGGCGCGGGGCACAGCTCGTTCGTGCCCCGGACGGCGTCGTGCCGGGTCAGTAGCTCTAATTGGCAGAGCACCGGACTCCAAATCCGGGGGTTGCAGGTTCGAGCCCTGCCTGACCCGCCCGATCACGAGTTGAGCGATGAGCGATTGAGGAATGGCGGTGCAGGAACAAATAGGCAAGGTTCGCGAAGCGGTCCCACGGACCGTGAACTTCTTGAGCGAGGTGTGGGCCGAGCTGAAGAAGGTTCACTTTCCGACGCGCAAGGAGACGTATGCCGCGACCATCGTGGTGCTCGTCGTGATCGCCATCGTCGCGGTCTTCCTTGGGGTCGTCGACTTCGCGGTCTCGCACCTTGTGCAAGCGATTCTGAGCTGATTCATGGCGAAGGCGTGGTACGTCATCCATACGTATTCCGGCTACGAGCACAAAGCGAAAGCCGCGCTCGAAGAGCGGATCCGAACGCTCAACAAGCAGGAACACTTCGGCGAGGTTCTGGTGCCGGCCGAGAAGGTTGTCGAGCTCGTCAAAGGCCGCAAGAAGACATCGTCGCGCAAGTTCTTCCCCGGCTACATTCTCGTGAACATGGAGCTCAGCGACGAGACGTGGCACGTGGTGAAGTCGACCCCAAAGGTTACCGGCTTTGTCGGCGACGCCACCCACCCCGCACCGATCTCCGAAGCGGAGGTGCGCGAGATTACCCAGCAAATGGCGGAGGGCGCGGCGCGGCCGAAGCCCAAGGTGTTGTTCGAGTCAGGAGAGAGTGTGAAAGTGATCGACGGGCCGTTCCAGGATTTCAATGGCGTCGTCGAGGAAGTTAAAGCCGATAAGGGGAAGCTGCGCGTCCTGATCAGCATCTTCGGACGCGCCACGCCTGTCGAGCTGGATTTCGTGCAGGTCGAAAAGGCGTAAGCACGCCGCGTCGAAAGAGGAGCTGTGTCGTGAAGAAGGTAATCGCGGAGATCAAGTTGCAAATTCCGGCCGGGGCGGCCAACCCCAGCCCGCCGGTCGGTCCGGCACTGGGCCAGCGCGGCGTCAACATCATGGAGTTCTGCAAGGCGTTCAACGCGCAAACACAGGCGCAGCAGGGCCTGATCATCCCCGTGATCATTACAGTGTACGCCGACCGGTCCTTTACGTTCATCCTTAAGACCCCCCCGGCGGCGGTGCTGCTGAAGCGTGCCGCCGGCATCGAGAAGGGGTCGGGCGAGCCCAACAAGAAGAAGGTTGGGAAGGTGACACGGGCGCAGGTACGAGAGATTGCGCAGCTGAAGATGCCGGACCTGACCGCGAATAGCATCGAGGCTGCAATGCGAACCGTCGAGGGCGCGGCCCGCAGCCTCGGGCTCGACGTCATCGACTGAGTGAGGAAGCTATGCCGAAGCAAGGGAAGCGCTTCAGCGCCGCGCTGTCGTTAGTCGATCGGACCAAGCGCTACGCGCTCGAAGAGGCGATCCGGATGGTGGTCGATACCGCCAAGGCGAAGTTCGATGAGAGCGTCGAGTTGGCGGTCCGACTCGGTGTGGATCCGCGCCAGGCCGATCAAAACGTCCGTGGCACCGTCGTGCTGCCGCACGGCACCGGCAAGTCGGTGCGCGTGCTCGTCTTCGCCAAGGGCGAGAAGGAGCGCGAGGCGCGCGAGGCTGGCGCCGACGTCGTCGGCGGCGAGGACTTGGTGAAGAAGATCAGCACCGAGAACTGGTTGGACTTCGACAAGGCCATCGCCACGCCCGACATGATGGGACTGGTTGGGCGCATCGGCAAGCTGCTCGGTCCGCGCGGCCTGATGCCCAACCCGAAGGTCGGCACAGTGACCATGGACGTTGCCAAGGCCGTCAAAGAACTCAAGGCGGGCAAAGTCGAGTTCCGGGTCGAGAAGGCTGGGATTGTGCACGTCGCCATCGGCAAGGCTTCGTTCGGTCCCGACAAACTAGCCGAGAACGCCCGCGCGCTGCTCACCAGCCTGATCAAAGCCAAGCCGGCGGCTTCAAAGGGCAACTATCTGGTCAGTGTCGCAGTGTCGGCGACGATGGGGCCGGGCATTCACGTCGATCCGCTCGGCGTGCGCGCGTTGGCGGCTTGAGGAGGACGCAGTGAACCGAGAAGAGAAGGCGGCGACTGTCGCCGCGTTGCACGATTGCTTCAAGCAAGCCACCGTGACGCTGCTGGCCACCTCACAGGGCTTGAGTGTCGCCAAGGTGCAGCAGCTGCGCCGCGCCCTCAAGCAAGCGGGTGGCGAATACAAGGTGGCCAAGAACACCTTTGCGCGCCGCGCCCTGAAGGAAACCACGTACGCCAAGCTCGAGGAGCTGCTCGACGGTCCGACGGGCTTGGTGTTCGGTTACTCAGACCCGGTGGCGGTGACCAAGGTGCTCGTCAAATTTGCCGAGGAGAACGACAAGCTGTCGATCAAAGCCGGCATACTTGGCGACAGCGTCCTCGAGCCGGCTGCGGTAAGCGCGCTGGCGAAGCTGCCGAGCCGGGAAGCGCTCTTGGCTCAGTTGCTGGGGTTGTTGCAGGCGCCGGCCACGCAGTTGCTGCGCACCATCCAAGAGCCGGGTGCGCGTCTCGTTCGGCTGCTGGGTCGCGTCAGCGAGCGCATGGAAAAGAGTGAATAACTGATCGAGGCAAGAAGGAGGATTCAACCATGAGTGAAGCAACAGTAAGTCGCGAACAGGTAAAAGACTTCATCAAGCACATGAGCTTGATGGATGCCGCGTCGCTGGTGAAGGAGCTCGAAGAAGAGCTCGGCGTCAGCGCCGCAGCACCGGTGATGGCCGCGGGGCCAGCAGCGGCGGGCGGCGCGGCGGCAGCCCCAGCGGCGGAGAAAGAGGACTTCAACGTCATCCTCAAGGCCGCTGGCGACAAGAAGATCCAGGTCATTAAGGTGGTGCGTGAGATCACTGGCCTCGGTCTGAAAGAAGCCAAGGACCTCGTCGACGGCGCGCCCAAAGCGGTGAAGGAAGCGGTGCCCAAAGCGCAGGCCGAGGAGATGAAGAAGAAGATCGAGGAGGCGGGGGGGGCCGTTGAGCTGACGTGAGCGCCGCTCGTAGGACGGTGTGAGGAGTTACCATGGGTACCCAGATCGCGAACAATCTACGGTTGCGGCGTAATTTCGGGCGCATCAAGAAGATCATCGATATCCCGAACCTGATCGAGATCCAGAAGCGCTCATACGAAGAGTTCCTGCAACGCTCGCTGCCTCCGACCGAACGACGCGAGAGCGGCCTGCAGGGCGTCTTCCGCTCGGTCTTCCCGATCAAGGACTTCAACGAGACCGCCTCGTTGGAGTTCGTCAGCTACACCCTCGGGGAGCCCAAGTACTCCGTCGAGGAGTGCCACGAGCGCGGCATGACCTTCGCGGCACCCCTCAAGGTGACGATCCAGTTGGTCATCTGGGACGTCGATCCCGAAACCGGGGCGCGCTCGATCAAGAACGTCAAAGAACAAGAGGTCTACTTCGGAGAGATTCCGTTGATGACCGACAACGGGACGTTCATGATCAATGGTACCGAACGGGTCATCGTCAGCCAGCTGCACCGTTCGCCCGGCGTGTTCTTCGATCACGACAAGGGCAAGACCCACGCCAGCGGCAAGCTCCTCTTCTCCGCCCGCATCATCCCGTATCGCGGCTCGTGGATCGATTTCGAATTCGATCCGCGTGACATCCTCTATGTCCGTATCGACCGCCGCCGGAAGTTCCACTCCAGCGTTCTGCTCCGTGCCCTCGGGATGACCACCGAGGACCTCCTCAACTATTACTATAAGACGGACACCATCCTGCTCGACAGCCGCAAGGTGGCGAAGCAGTTCAAGCCCGACCAGTTGGTGGGCCTGAAAGCGACGCGCGACATCCGCGGCGACGGCAACGAGTTGATCGTCAAGGAAGGCCGCAAGATCACCAAGGTCTCGATCAAGCAGATGGAGGCCGCCGGGGTGAAGGACATTCCCATCACCTTGGAAGAGATCATCGGCCGGGTGGCTGCACACGACGTCGTGGACGCGAAGACGGGAGAGATCTTGGTCGAGTGCAACCAAGAAATCACCACTGATCGTCTCGAACGCTTGCGCGAGCGCGGCATCGCGTCAGTCGAGGTGTTGTTCCTCGACGATCAGCACATCGGCCCCTCATTGCGTAACACGTTGCTCCTCGACAACATCAACACACCGGAAGAGGCCATCGTCGAGATCTACAAGCGGTTGCGCCCGGGCGACCCGCCGACGATCGAGACGGCAACCACCTTCTTCAACAACCTGTTCTTCAACGCCGAGCGCTACGACCTGTCGCGCGTCGGCCGGCTGAAGCTCAACCACAAGCTGCGCCTGCAGGTGCCGTTGGATCAGGGCACGCTCCGCCGCGAGGATATTCTCGAGGTCGTTCGCTACCTCATCGAACTGAAGAACGGCAATGGGGCGATCGACGACATCGACCATCTCGGCAACCGGCGTGTGCGCGCCGTCGGCGAGTTGGTCGAAAACCAGTACCGCATCGGTCTGGTGCGCATGGAGCGCGCCATCAAGGAGCGCATGAGCCTGCAGGATATCGAGACGCTCATGCCGCAGGAGCTCATTAACTACAAGCCGGTGTCGGCAGTCATCAAAGAGTTCTTCGGCTCCAGCCAGCTCTCGCAGTTCATGGACCAGACCAACCCGCTCTCCGAGATCACGCACAAGCGGCGTCTCTCCGCTTTGGGACCCGGCGGTCTCACCCGCGAGCGCGCTGGGTTCGAAGTGCGCGACGTGCACCCGACGCACTACGGCCGCGTCTGTCCGATTGAAACGCCGGAAGGTCCGAACATCGGTCTGATCGCGTCGTTGTCGACGTATGCGCGCGTCAACGAGTTCGGCTTCGTCGAGACCCCATACCGTGAGGTTGAGAACAGCCGGGTCAGTGATCGCATCCGTTACCTCTCCGCCCTGGAAGAGGAAGATCACGTCATCGCCCAGGCGAACGCACCGATCGATGCGAAGGGGACCTTCACCGCCGATTTGATCTCGGCGCGCATCGGCGGCGAGTTCTCCATGGTGCGCCCCGACCAGGTCGAGTTCATGGACGTGTCGCCGAACCAACTCGTCAGTGTGGCGGCCTCGCTCATCCCTTTCCTCGAGAACGACGACGCCAACCGTGCATTGATGGGGTCGAACATGCAACGGCAGGCCGTTCCGCTGCTGCGCACCGAAGCGCCGCTCGTGGGCACCGGCATGGAGAAGGTCGTGGCCCGCGACTCCGGCGTCACGATGCTGGCGCGACGCGCCGGCGTGGTCGAAAGCGTCGACGCAACGCGCGTCGTGATCAAGGCTGACAAGCCGAGCGACAGCGGCCGGGACCCGGGCATCGACATCTACAACCTCACGAAGTACCAGCGCTCCAACCAGAACACATGCATCAACCAGCGCCCCATCGTCGTTGAAGGCGACCACGTTGACGCCGGTGAAGTCATCGCCGATGGCGCGTCGACCGAGATGGGCGAGTTGGCCCTCGGGCGCAACGTCCTGGTCGCATTCATGCCGTGGGGCGGGTACAACTTCGAAGACTCGATCCTCATTAGCGAGCGCGTGGTGAAGGATGACTATTTCACCTCCGTACACATCGAGGAATTCGAATGCGTCGCGCGCGACACCAAGCTCGGACCGGAAGAGATCACGCGTGACATCCCGAACGTAGGCGAAGAGGCCCTGAAGGATCTCGACGAGAGCGGCATTATCCGCATCGGCGCTGAAGTACGGCCGGCCGACATCCTCGTCGGCAAGATCACCCCGAAGGGTGAAACGCAGCTATCTCCGGAAGAGAAGTTGCTACGCGCCATCTTCGGCGAGAAGGCCGGCGAGGTCCGCGACACGTCACTGAAGGTGCCGCCAGGCGTCGAGGGCACGGTCATCAATGCGCGGGTCTTCTCGCGCAAGGGCGTATCGAAGGACGAGCGCAGCCGTCTCATCGAAGAGGAAGAGGTCGCGAAGCTCAAGAAGGATCAGCAAGACGAGCAGCGTATCATCCGCGAATCGACGCTCAAGAAGGTGCGCAAGTTGCTCGTCGGCGAGACCACGGCGACCAGACTCACTGACGACGCGCGCAAGGTCCTGCTGCAGAAAGGGCACGACATCAAGGCAGAGGATCTCGAAGAGATCCCGTCTGCACTATGGGGTGAGATCAAAGTCGGCAAGGAGAAGGTCGAGGAAGAGCTGGGCCGCGTCGTCGAGGCCATGCAGGAACAGCTCTCACTGATCCGCATGGTCTTCCAAGAGAAGATCGAACGCCTCAAGGGCGGCGACGAGCTGCCCCCAGGCGTCATCAAGATGGTTAAGGTGTTCGTGGCCATCAAGCGCAAGCTCCAGGTGGGTGACAAGATGGCGGGCCGTCACGGCAACAAGGGCGTACTGTCTCGTATCCTGCCAGAGGAGGACATGCCCTACTTGGATGACGGGTCGCCGGTCGACATCGTCCTCAACCCGCTCGGTGTGCCGTCACGTATGAACGTCGGCCAGATCCTGGAAACGCATCTCGGCTGGGCGGCGCGTACGCTCGGTGTGCAGCTTGGGGAGGCGCAACCCAATAGCCCCGATCTGCGCGGCAAGCTCAAAGACCTGTACGGGAAGGACATCGCCGACTTCGTCGACGGGCTCAAAGAGGACGATCTGATCAAGCTGGCGCGCAAGGCCACCCGCGGCATTCACGTCGCCTCGCCGGTTTTCGACGGTGCAGGCGAAACCGAGATCTTCAATCTCCTCAAGCGTGCCGGCCTGCCTGCCGGTGGGCAAGCGCGTCTGCGCGACGGGCGCAACGGAGACGCCTTCGCACACGCGGTGACCGTCGGTATTATGTATATGATGAAGCTACATCACCTGGTCGACGACAAAATCCACGCGCGCTCGACCGGGCCGTACTCGCTGGTCACACAGCAGCCGCTTGGCGGCAAGGCGCAATTCGGTGGCCAGCGTTTGGGTGAAATGGAAGTGTGGGCGTTGGAAGCGTACGGCGCTGCCTTCACGCTGCAAGAGATGCTGACCGTGAAGTCCGACGATGTCGCCGGCCGCACGCGGATGTACGAGGCGATCGTGAAAGGAGAGAACGTGCTGGAACCAGGACTGCCTGAGTCCTTCAACGTGATGATGAAGGAACTGCAGAGCTTGGCACTCGATGTTGAGTTGCTCGAGGAGCTGCCGAGCGAGGACGCTCGCTCGTAGCTCCCGGAACGCACGGAGGAACCATGGAGGATCTCTTTACCCTATTCGAGAAACCCAAGAACCCGCTGAGCTTCAATGCGCTGCGGGTGTCGCTGGCGTCGCCCGACAAGATTCGCTCCTGGTCGCACGGAGAGGTGCGCAAGCCGGAAACCATCAACTACCGGACGTTCAAGCCCGAGCGCGATGGCCTGTTCTGCGCCAAGATTTTCGGTCCGACGAAAGACTACGAATGTAACTGTGGCAAGTACAAGCGGATGCGCCACCGCGGCGTCGTCTGCGAGAAGTGCGGCGTCGAGGTCATCCAGTCGAAGGTGCGCCGCGAGCGCATGGGGCACATCGACCTGGCGACCCCTGTCGCGCACATCTGGTTCCTCAAGAGCCTGCCGAGCCGTATCGGCACGCTGCTCGACATGACGCTCAAAGAACTCGAGAAGATCCTCTACTTCGAGTCGTACGTGGCGGTCGACGCCGGCAAGACGCCGCTGCAGTACAAGGAGCTGCTGAACGAGAACCGCTACCGCAAGGCGCGCGAGGAGTACGGCGACGGTTTCCGCGCCGAGATGGGCGCCGAGGCAATTCGTACGCTGCTCAAGGACATCGACGTCGATGAGCTGTCGCAAGAGCTGCGCGTCGAAATGCGCGAAGCCACCAGCGAAGCCAAGCGCAAGAAAATCGCCAAACGGCTGAAGGTCGTCAACGCGTTGAAGACCTCCGGCAACCACCCCGAGTGGATGATCCTCGAGGCCATTCCGGTCATCCCGCCCGACCTGCGCCCGTTGGTGCCGCTGGATGGTGGCCGCTTTGCGACCTCCGACCTGAACGACCTCTACCGTCGCGTCATCAACCGTAACAACCGGCTCAAGCGGCTGATGGAGCTCAATGCTCCCGACATCATCGTCCGCAACGAGAAGCGTATGCTGCAGGAGGCGGTCGATGCGTTGTTCGACAACGGTCGCCGCGGTCGCGCCATCACCGGCCCGAACAAGCGCCCGTTGAAGTCGCTGTCGGACATGCTCAAAGGCAAGAGCGGCCGCTTCCGCCAGAACCTCCTCGGAAAGCGCGTCGACTACTCGGGCCGTTCCGTCATCGTCGTCGGCCCGGAGCTGCGGCTGCACCAGTGCGGCTTGCCGAAGAAGATGGCGCTCGAGCTGTTCAAACCGTTCATCTACAACAAGCTCGAAGAACGCGGCTTCGTCACCACCATCAAAAGCGCCAAGAAGATGGTGGAAAAGGAACGCCCGGAGGTCTGGGACATCCTCGACGAGGTCATCCGCGAGCATCCGATCCTCCTCAACCGCGCGCCGACGCTGCACCGTCTGGGCATCCAGGCGTTCGAGCCGATCCTCATCGAAGGCAAGGCGATCCAGCTGCACCCGCTCGTCTGTGCAGCCTACAACGCCGACTTCGACGGCGACCAAATGGCGGTACACGTGCCGCTATCGGTGGAAGCGCAGGTCGAGGCGCGCGCACTGATGATGTCGACCAACAACATCTTGTCGCCGGCGCACGGGAAGCCGATCATCGTGCCGACGCAGGACATCGTGCTCGGTCTTTATTACATGACGCGCGAGCGCCCCAACGCACCGGGCACGGGCAAGCGGTTCTCCGGCGTCCAGGAGGTTCGCATCGCCTATGATCAAGGCGAAGTCGATCTGCAGGCGCCGATCAGCGTGCGCATGGACGGCAAGCTCGTCGAGACCACGGTCGGTCGTATCTTGATGTACGAGATCGTGCCGCGCGAGATTGTCTTCGCTGAAGTCAACAAGGTGATGAAGAAGAAGGAGCTCGGCCGTCTGATCGACCTCTCCTACCGCTACTCGGGTAACAAGGCCACGGTCATCTTCGCCGACCGGCTCAAGGATCTCGGGTACGACTATGCCACGCGTGCCGGCATGTCGATCTGCATCAAGGACATGGTGATCCCGGCCAACAAGTCGAAGCTGCTCGATGCGGCACACGGCGATGTCCGCGAAATCGAAGAGCAGTACAACCAGGGACTGATCACCGATGGCGAGCGCTACAACAAGGTGGTCGACATCTGGGCGGAGGTCACCGACCGCATCGCGGACGAGATGCTCCTGGAGCTCCAGACTGAAACGCTCGTCGATGAGAAGGGACACAAGCAACTCGGCTCCAGCTTCAACCCGATCTTCATGATGGCCGACTCCGGCGCTCGCGGTAGTGCACAGCAGATCCGGCAGCTGGCCGGCATGCGCGGTTTGATGGCCAAGCCTTCCGGCGAGATCATCGAAACCCCGATCACGGCCAACTTCCGCGAAGGGTTGACGGTGCTGCAGTACTTCATTTCGACGCACGGCGCGCGCAAGGGCTTGGCGGACACGGCATTGAAGACCGCCAACTCGGGCTATCTCACGCGCCGTCTCGTCGACGTGGCGCAGGACTCGATCATCACCGAGCAGGACTGCGGCACCATGGACGGCATCGAGATGACGCCACTGGTCGAGGGCGGCGAGGTCATCGAGGCCCTCGGTGACCGTGTGCTCGGTCGCGTCGCCCTCGAAGACATCCGCGATCCGTTCAGCAACGAAGTGATCGTGCGCGCCAACGAGGAGATCAACGAAGAGCTCGAGCGACGCGTCGAGGAAGCGGGTCTCGAGCGCGTGAAGATCCGTTCCGTGCTGACCTGCCAATCGCGTCAAGGCGTCTGCATCCGCTGCTACGGACGTGACCTCGCGCGTGGTCACATGGTCAACCTGGGTGAGGCCATCGGGGTCATCGCCGCGCAGTCGATCGGCGAGCCCGGTACCCAGCTCACCATGCGCACGTTCCACATCGGTGGTACGGCCAGCCGGCGCGCCGAGCAAACCACACTCGAAGCCCGCAATGACGGATTTCTAAAGTTCATTAACCTGTCGACGGTCACCAACAAGGACGGCGATCTGGTGATCATGAACCGCAATGGTGAGGTGGCGGTCATCGAAAAGGTGGACGAGGGCAAACGCGAGCGCGAGCGTGAGCGCTACGCGATGGTCTATGGCGCCAAGCTGAAGAAGAAGGACGATTCTCGCGTCAAAGCCGGCGAGCTCATCGCCGAGTGGGATCCGTACACTCTCCCGATGCTGACGGAAGTGTCGGGCACCGTGAAGTTTGGTGACATCGTTGAAGGCGTCACCATGGAAGAAAAGGTTGATGAGCGTACCGGCTTGTCCACCAAGGTCATCATCGACTGCAAGGACCTCGACAAGCGGCCGCGTGTCTCGATCAAAGATCGCGAGGGTAAGACGCTGCGGCTGCCGGGGTCGGAAGCTCATGCACGTTATCTGCTGCCCGTGGGTGCCCACATCCACGTGAGCGAGGGACAGCCGGTAGCCGCGGGCGACGTGATCACGAAGATCCCGCGTGAAACGACCAAGACCAAGGACATCACCGGCGGTCTGCCGCGTGTGGCCGAGCTGTTCGAAGCCCGCAAGCCGAAGGAGTTCGCGGTCATCAGCGAGATCGACGGCACCGTGTCGTTCGGCAAGGACACTAAGGGTAAACGGAAGGTCGTAGTGACGCCAGAGGTTGGCGAACCACGCGAGTACCTGATTCCGAAGGGCAAGCACATCAGCGTGCATGAGGGCGACCAGGTGCGTGCTGGCGAGGCGCTCATGGACGGATCCTCGAACCCGCACGACATCCTGACGATCCTGGGCGAGAAGGCCTTGGCGAAGTACTTGGTCGACGAGGTGCAAGAGATCTACCGCCTGCAGGGTGTGCGCATCAACGACAAGCACATCGAGGTCATCGTGCGCCAAATGCTGCGCCGGGTGCGCATCAAGGAGGTCGGCGATTCCGAATTCCTCATCGGCGACCAGGTCGAGAAGTGGCGCTTCGAGGAGGAGAATCAGCGCGTCATGAGCACGAACGGCGAGCCGGCCATTGCCGAGCCGCTGTTGCTCGGGATCACCAAGGCGAGTCTCTCAACCGACAGCTTCATTTCGGCTGCCTCGTTCCAGGAGACTACCAAGGTGCTGACCGAAGCTTCGATTAACGGGAAGGTGGACCATCTCGTCGGTCTGAAGGAGAACGTCATCATGGGTCGCCTGATCCCTGCGGGGACCGGTGTCACGAAGTATGGCGAGATGGAGCTCCAAGTTGAGGGATCCGAGGCTGAGGATGCCCAGGAACCCGTGCCGGTCGTGGCGGAAGCGATTGAGGGATGAGCCGCCGACCTTGACTTGCGAGGATGGTTTGCCTAATAGATGCGTTTCCTTTGGGCTAGGTGAGAGTAGAACGGACAGCGATGCCGACGATTAACCAACTTGTGAAACACGGGCGCGCGAAGCAACGCCGGAAATTGGCGGCGCCCGCTCTGCAGAGCTCGCCACAGCGACGTGGCGTGTGCACGCGTGTGTACACGCTGACGCCGAAGAAGCCGAACTCGGCGTTGCGCAAAGTCGCACGTGTCCGTCTCACCAATGGCATCGAGGTCACTACGTACATTCCGGGGATCGGCCACAACCTGCAGGAACACTCGGTTGTGCTGATCCGCGGCGGACGCGTGAAGGATCTCCCCGGGGTGCGCTACCACATTGTCCGGGGTACGCTCGACTCGATCGGCGTGCAAGACCGGAAGCAGAGCCGCTCGAAGTATGGGGCCAAGCGCCCCAAGTGAGCGCGGGAAAACGAGAGTAGCGTATGCCGCGTAAAGGAGAAGTGCGGCGTCGGGAGATCTTGCCCGACCCCAAGTATCACGACCGCATGGTCGCCAAGTTCATCAACACGATGATGACCGGCGGCAAGCGCAGCACCGCTGAGCACATCCTCTATGGAGCATTCGACCGGGTGACCGAGCGCGCCAAAGAGGACCCGCTCGGCCTCTTCAAGCGCGCGCTCGACAACATCAAGCCGGTGGTCGAGGTGCGTTCGCGACGCGTCGGTGGTGCGACCTACCAGGTACCGTCGGAAGTCCGTCCATCCCGACGGGTGTCGCTGGCGATGCGCTGGCTGGTCGTGCACGCGCGAGCGCGGGCCGAGAAGTCGATGGCCGAACGGCTGGCTGGAGAGCTAATGGACGCTGCCAACAATCGCGGCGCCGCGATCAAGAAGAAGGAAGACACCCACCGAATGGCGGAAGCCAACAAGGCCTTCGCCCACTATCGGTGGTAATCACGCGAGAACAGGAGTGAGGGCGGTGGCACCCCGCGGGTGCCGCCGCTGTCACACAAGGATATGGCTCGAAAACTTCCGCTCGAACGGACGCGAAACATTGGCATCATGGCGCACATTGATGCCGGTAAGACGACGACGACCGAGCGTATTCTTTACTAC
>JBGQHM010000120.1:0-15940 GCA_041497995.1 Binatia bacterium
CGGATCGAACTGGAACAGCACGTACACGCGCGCGGCGAAGTCATCGCCGGCCTTGATGCGTTCATCGGTCGACCGCAGTCCTTGCTCCACCTTCCAACGCCAGCTGAGCCGCGGTGTTTGCGTCAGGTCGACGCGATCGAGCGGCAAGTAGCGCGCTGAAGCCGAGCAGTCGGCGCGCGCTTTGAGGGCGTTGACGCCGTCGCTGCGGACGACAGTATAGCTGGTGTGTTGTGGGATCTTCGGGAACTCGAGGACACGCCACGCATCTGACCCGGGAGGGCTGAGCACGACTTCGGCGGCGCCCGCCTGTCCAGCGCAGACGAGCACCGCGAGCAGTGCGAGCAGCTGCATCGCGAATCGCGCGCTCACCCTTGCGTGGCGACCGTGACCTTCTGGCCGTCACGGGTCGGCAAGGCCGTGCCGACAACCACCGCCTCGCCGCCCTTCAACCCGTTGGCGATGCGGACCTGGCCGCTGACCTCGCCGGCGGTTTCCACACGCGTCTGCTGCGCGCGGCCGTCGGTGACCACCCAGACGACGTTGTCGCCGCGGGCGTCGCGCTGCACCGCTGCGGCCGGCACCAGCACTGCCGCCTTCTCGGCTTGCCCGTCGGTCCGTGGCTCGGCGAGGAACGTAATGCGGGCGCTCATGTCGGGCAGGAGCCGAGCCTCGGGTTTCAGGACGTGCACCTCGATCTTCAGCGTGCCCTTCTGCCGATCGACCTGTGGGTACATCTTCACCACTTCGGCGTCGTAGCGCGCATCGGGATAGGCATCGGGCGTGACGAGCGCCGGCTGACCCATGTGCACGCGACTGAGATCGGCTTCGTTGACGTCGACCTCGGCACGGATGTCTGCGAGGTTGGCGAGCCGGACAAGGTCACCCGAGCCCGAGAAGCCGCCGGGCACGGCAATCTCGCCGACCTCCTTCAGCTTGGCGAGGACCACGCCATCGGTCGGCGCGCGCAACAGTGTGTATTCGAGGTTGACGCCCGCCTGAGCCAAATCGGCTTCCAACTGACCAACCGTCGCGCGCGTCACGGCGGCCTTGTTGCGCAGCGTGTCGAGCTCCTGCTGCGAGACCACACCTTGCCTCCGCAGCGCTTCGCCACGCTTGAGCTCGGATTCGGCCAGCTCCAGATTGGCGCGCGCCACGACGAGTCCGGCTTGGGTCCGCGACACCAGGGCGCGGTAGTCACGGTCGTCGAGCTGCACGAGTGGATCATCCTTGTGGACGTTCTGTCCCTCCTCCACGAAGTAGTGGTCGATGCGGCCGGCGACACGCACGCCGATGGAGATGTAGCGGTCACCGGTTACGATGTAGCCAGAACCGGACAGCACCGGTGCAGGCCCGGCTTGACCAGGTGTAGAGAGGGTGGCGTATGCCACGGTCACTGGCAGGGCGCGGCCCGTTACCGCCCAGACCACTGCGGCAATGAGTAGCACGACAGCGCCGCCGATGATGACCGGGGCCTTACGGCGCGGCGCGCGGCGCCGCGGCGCTTGCTGCGCGCCAACGCTGCGGTCGATGCGTAGCGACGCCAAGTCAGCGCGGAGTTTCTCTTCGTGTCCGAGGGAGGGGTTGGCCATGAACGGATCATCCTAGCCGTCAGCTCTCAGCTGTCAGCTTTCAGCGTCAGACACAACCCCTCAAGCCTTGCGCAGCGCTTCAATCGGCCGCATGCGTGCCGCACGCCATGCCGGGCCCAGGCCGCTGAAGATGCCGATGGCGAACGCCAGGATGAGTGCACCGATGAGGTCGGAGGCGCTGACGCGCAAGGTGATGACGTTGGTGGTGAACGTCGCCGCTCCGAAGGCGACACCGCCCATGAGCACGCGGAGCAACGCCGACAGCCCGATGGCGCAGGCGGCGCCGATGAGAAAGCCGAGCGTGGAGAGCGCTATCGCTTCGATCTCGAACGCCGTCAAGATCGAGGCGCGCGAGAAACCGAGGGCGCGCAGCGTGCCGATCTCTGCGGTGCGCGCCTGCACGGCGGCGTACATGGTGTTCGATGCGCCGAAACCCGCGCCGATCCCGGCGAGCACCGCGATGCCGATCACCAAGATGTACAGCGAGTTCGCCGACTCCGATTGCTTCTTGTAGTAGTCGGTCTCGCGCTGCGCATCGAGGGCGTACCGCGGGTCGTCATCAATACGGCGGATCAGGGGCTGCACGTCGGCGTCGGACGCGACGCGCAGGCGCAGTCCGGAGTATGGGAAGAAGCGTTTCGCGTCATTGCCGAGCTCGCGCACGTCGACCCACAGCTCGCTCTCGAACGAGGACCCGTCCGCGTCAAAGATCCCGACCACCTTCCACGTGCCACGCCCCATTTGGAGATCGCTGCCGAGCGCCGCCCCTTCGTAGCGACCCAGGACGCCGCGGCCGACGATGGCCTCGTGTGAGCTGGGTGTGAACATGCGGCCTTCGGTGACCTGCACCTGCTCGTGGACGGCGAGGGCAACGGGCTCCACGCCGCGCACCAGAACGTTCTCGCGCCCACCGTCCTTGGTGCGTAGGAAGGGCTGCACGACCAGCTCCGGCGACGCCAGCGGTCGGTCCCCGGCGTCGCGTGCGATGCCGTCGAAGTAGCGCAGCGCTTGATACGCTTCGAGTGACAGCTGGCTCGACCCGTCATTGTCGGAACCTTTGCGCATCACCACCAGATTTCGCGGATCGCCGGTGGACACGACCGTGCGCTTCAAGCTGGAGATGAGACCGAGAAACAGGCTGGAGGCGACGACGACCAACGCAACGACGCTGGCGGTCATGATGCTGCGCGCCGGCCGCGCGCGCACGTTGCGGACGCTGTAGGAGAGCGGCAGCGGCACTAGAACACCTCGTGCAGCGTCTGTACAACCGGCTTTCGTGCCGCACCCCACGACGGCACGATGCCGGCCAGCATACCGACGAAGAGCGACAAGAACACGCCTTGGACGATGACGGGCGCGGTGACAATGAAGCCGCCGAGCGGACCCAGCGCGTCACTCCATCCGGCAAAGACGCGCAACGCGCCGGTCATGCCCATGGCACCGAGCACGCCTGCAAAGCCGGCGACGAACGACAGCGCCACGGCCTCCGCCAGCAACGTCGCGAAGATGACGCGGCGCCCGAAGCCGATCGCCTTCAATACGGCCAGCTCTCCGGCGCGTTCGCGCACTGCCATCGAAGCGGTGTTGGCGGCGATGAACACGATGCACAACGCTACCAGGCCGGTGACAATGAGGACGATCGTGACGAACCCTTGGAGCGAGCCGAAGAAGTTCGAGATGAAGCTCTTCTCGGTTTCGCACGCGGTCTCGTACTCGCTGTTGCGCGACATATCGTCGATCTGGCGCATGATGGCGTTGACCCGATTCGGGTCCGCCGCGCGCACCCAGATGATGCCGACGGTCCCGAGCCCGGGGCGCCCCACCGCTTTGAGCGCCTGATCAAGGTACTCGCGGCTCATCCACACCGACGGGTAGCGATCGTTGGCGATCTCACCGACGATACGCAGATCGAGATTCACCGGCCACGCCGTGCTGCGCAGCGTGATGCGGTCGCCGATCTTCCAGCCGTACTTGCGCATGACTTGCCGGCCGGCGAGGGCACCGTCGCGAAAGCGCTGGAAGTCGGCCAATTGCTCGGGGGCAATCGGATAGTCCGGGTACACCGCGCCGACGTATTCGGGCTCAACCGCGAAGTTCGGAAACGTGACGCGTCCGGCCTCTTCGAAGGCGCCGCCGAACCACGTCTGCGCCATAGCGGCGGCAACGCCGTCGACCTGACGGACCTTGCGCGTGAACGAGTACGGCATCTGGTACACGAGGCCGCCCTTGGCGTGTACGGAGATCCGCGTGTTGTTGGACACGTGCTCGAGGATGGCATTGAGCCCGGCGGGCATGGTCAGCAGCAAGCACACCAGCACGACGGCGAGCATGATGGCGCCACCGGTCAACAGCGAGCGCAGCTTGTTGCGCCCGAGGTTTGCCCAGACGAGGCCGAGGTACTTCACCGTCCCAACCGTGCGGCCGCTGCGGCAGTGCCGGCGCCGGCGGCCATGTGGATGGCGGCGGCCGCACGCTCGGCGTCTTCACCTTCGAGGAGCAGGCCCTTGTCGAGGTGGAAGGCATCGTCGACGAAGCGCAGGGCGCGCGGATCATGCGTGACCATCACAATCGTCTTTCCAAAATCATTCTTCAGCTGGCGCAGCAAGGCGAGAATTGCCTCGGCGTTCCGCGCATCGAGATCGCCGGTCGGTTCGTCTGCGACGATCAGGTCGGGGTCGGTGACGATGGCGCGGGCAATGGCGACGCGCTGCTGTTCCCCGCCCGACAGGGTGCGCGGGTAGTGCTCGAGGCGTTCCGAGAGGCCGACGATGCGCAACGCGGTCTCGGCGCGCCGCCATCGCTCGGCCTTATCCAAGTGAGTCAGCAACAGCGGCAGCGCCACGTTGTCGCGCGCGTTGAGCACCGGGATGAGGTTGAAAAACTGGAAGATGAGGCCGACGTGCCGCGCCCGCCACCGGGCGAGCTCGTCTTCGGTGAGGTCGTTGAGCAGTTGGTCGGCGACGATGACCTCACCGTCGTTGGGCCGGTCGATACCAGACACCAGATTGAGCAACGTCGACTTCCCAGAGCCTGACGGGCCCATGAAGGCGACGAAGTGCCCCCGCGGAATTGAGAGCGAGACGTTCTCCAGGGCGTGCACGTCGTCGACGCCGCGGATGTAGCGGCGCGAGACGTGACGAATCACGATCAGCGACGTGCCGTCGGAGCTCATACGTTGCGCGAATCCTAACGTAGAGCGTTTGCAGAAGCGATAGACGCGAAACGAGGGCCGTCATCCCCGGCTGTCTGGAGGTCAGCCGGGGATGACAAGGCAGGAGCCCAGAAGGAGGGACTAGTGTGGTGCGGCGAATGAGCAGACGGTTGGATGTACGAGACGGGCGAAATCAGCGTACTTCATCTTGACGGTTTGCGTGTGTGTGCCGGCATTGAACACGATATCTGCATCGCGGGTCAGTGTCTGATCGACATAGACCGGCAAACCGTAGAGATTGCCAAACGGCGGCATTGCCCCGGCTTCACAGTGCGGAAACAACCCTTGGAACTCCTCTTCTGTCGCAACCACCGCGTCCGGTTTGCCGAGCGCCGCTCTGGCGCGATCGACATCGACGCGAAAGGGCGCCGGCAGCACCATCATGATGAACTGCCCGCCGCTGCGGAGCATCACCACCTTGGCGAGCTCCACGCCGCGGACGTGCTGCGCTTGTGCGACCTCCTGTGCCGTGAACGCCTGCCGGTGCGAGAGGACTTCGTAGGTAGCCTTCTGAGCGTTGAGGAACTCCCGCAGTTTGGTGAGGATCGGCATACGGATCCGTCGACGTCCACGATCTGTACCACGGCGACGACCCACCGTTGGAAGCCCGAAGCCTCAGAAAGGGGAGGCGGAGCGCTTCCGAATTCCAGGGTCCGATTTCCAGTCCTGCAATGCCTCATGCACGGCACTGGTTTGCGGCCTGCGCCACGTCATGTTGTTGCCAATCAAAGGTCAAGGAGCGACAGCTTGGAGAGGGCCGCGAACTGCGCATGCAAAGCGGCGTAGTCATCGGCGGCGAAGCGCCGATACGATTCCCCGGCGCGCGTGCGCCAGTAGATCGGGTCTCCGCACAGATCCGGGCGGAACTTCTGCCGGCGCAGCTCGTTCTTGAGGACCTTGCTCGTGGCCGTCTGCGGCAGCTCCGACGCGATGCGAATGTAGGCGGGCGTCCACTTCGGTGACAGGTCGGCCTGGGCGCTGAGAAACTCCTGGAAGCGTTGCGGATCGAACGTGGCACCGTCGCGCAGCATCAGCGCCGCCATCACGCGGTCGCCGCCATCGGGATCGGGCACGCCGTAGACCGCCGCGAGGATCACGTCGGGATGGCGCTGCAGGATTTCCTCGATCGGACGGCCGACGAAGTTCTCGCCGTCGACGCGTAGCCACTCGACGTCGCGCCCGGCGAAGTAGAGGTAGCCGCGCTCGTCCTTGTAGCCGAGGTCGCCGGTCCAGTACCAGCCGTTCCGCGTGCGCTGCTGCATGGCGTCGGGATTCTTGTAGTAGCCTTCGAACCACGCCAGCCCTTGCGTGTTGACGATCTCGCCGATGGCCGCGTCAGGGTTGAGCAGTCGGCCAGTTTCGTCGAAGCGCGCCGGCGGCTTCTCGCTGCCCTGCTCATCGACGACCACGATGCCCGTCGCGGGAAAGCCGATGCTGCGCGGCGGATCGTCCGGCTGACGCGTGACGCCGACGCCACCCTCGCTCGACCCGAACACGTCGATGACGCGGCAGCCGAAGCGTTCTTCGAATTCGGCGACGACGCGATGTGAGCCTTCGTTGCCGTAGCAGATCCGCAGTGGGTTGACGTGATCGTCCGGCCGGCGCGGCGTACCGAGAATGTAGGCGAGTGGTTTGCCGGTGTAGTTGAAGAACGTCGCGCCGTAACGGCGGATGTCGCTCAGCCACCGCGTCTTGGAGAACTTGCGGATCATGCCTACACCGGCGCCGTAGTACAGCGTCGGCATCATGCCGCACATCAGGGCATTGGCGTGAAACAATGGCATGGCAATGTAGCCGACATCGTCCGCGCTCATGCCGTATGTGTTCACGCCAATGTTCTTGCCGGTCTCTACCATCCGTCCATGGCTGCAGATCACGGCCTTCGGTGCCGTGACCGTTCCGGACGTGAAGACGAGAACGTATGGGTCGCTGTCGGCGACGGGCACCTCCGGGTCCGGTCCGCCACCATGTTCTTCGAGCGTGGCTTCGAGATCGCGGAACCGCGTGGGCGCCGGCTCGGGGGTCTCGTCCCAACGCCGCGATACCAAGACGCGTTCGAGGCCGAGACCGGTTTCGCCAAGCACGGGCTCGAGCAGCGACAGATACTTTCCTTCCGTTATCAGGATCTGGCAGTCGGTATACGCAATGTCGCGCGCCAGATGGATGCCGCGCTTCGTATTGTTGATACCGATGACGACCGCACCGGCCAATGCGGCGCCGCCGAGCGCGAAGAAGTAGTCGGGGATGTTGTCGAGAAGGACGCCGACGTGGAACGGGCCGGGGCGTCTGAGTCGCCGCAGGGTGTTCGCCCACCGAACCGACGCGCGGTAGTACTCGGCATACGTGACTTGGACGTCGTTGAGGCGCAGGAAGGCGCGGGTTGCACGCGTTGGATCCGCAGCGTTCGCGCGGATCAGCTCACCGACGGGCATTTGGAGAGAGGCGATGCGGTTCAGCTAGCCTGGGCGGCTTTGTGCGCTGGACGCCGTCGCTTGCGGCTTGCCGTTGCTGTGCGCGGCGTCGCTGCTTGGGCCGCCTGCTGCAGCTCGCGGAACGAGTCCTCGATCGCAATGATGAAATCATGCAGATCGGGGATCTGCTCCCAGTCCGCGTTAAAGCCCCAGTAGAGTCCGCCGTTGTAACTGAACAGCCCGACGACGAGCGCTAGGTTCGCGAAGAGCGGCACCACCGGGTACGAGGTGCGCATCAGGGCGCCTTCCAGGAAGAGCGGAATCTGCGGGCCGGGAACGTTGGTGACGATCAGGTTGTACGGCCGCGACCGTGAGGCGAGACGTACGGCCTGCACTAACACGTTCGGTACCGTCCACTCGCTGATGGCGGTGAGCACTTCGCCGCCGAGTGCCTGACGCGATTCCTTCAAGCCCGCCGTCGTCTCATGCACGGCTTGCAGGCGCTCGACTGGGTCGCTCAGGTTGACCGGTAGCTGTGCCGTGAGCTGCGTGACGCGGTTGCCTAGGTGGCCGCGTTCATCGTTCGAACGCACGCTCACCGGAACCATCGCGCGGATATCCAACTCGTCAGGGTCGAGACCGCGATGCGTCAAGAAGGCGCGCATCGCGCCGGCCACCGTGGCCAGCACGACGTCGTTGAGCGTGCCGCCGAGGACGTTCTTCACCGCTTTGAGGTCGGCCACTCTCATCTCGATCCAGTCGAAACGCCGGTGCGGCCCAACCTCGACGTTGAGCGGCGTCTTCGACCCCGGAGAAAACGCCGGTGCGAAGGCCTCCACAACGCCGGCGGCGGCATCGGCGAGCTCGCGGAACTTGGTCTCCGGATCCCGGACGGCATCGTAGACCGCACGGACGACCGCTGGCGGCTGTGCGGCGCGGCGCAGCGTCTCGTCGAAGATCAGCCGCGCATCGCTGGGTCGCGGGCGTGGCTTCCAGGGCTCGGGCGTCGCGTTGGCCGACTCGGCGTACGGACTCATGATCACCGACATCAGGTCTGCACCAGAGATACCGTCGATCATGCAGTGATGCGTCTTGCTGATCAGCGCAAAGCGGTCACCCTCCAATCCCTCGACGACCCACATCTCCCAGAGTGGCCGCTTGCGGTCGAGGGGTTGCGACATCACGCGCCCCACCAGCCGCTTCAGGACGCGCTCGTCGCCAGGATGCGGCAGTGCGGTGTGGCGCACGTGGTAGGCCAAACGGAAGCGGTCGTCGTCCACCCAGATGGGGATACGCTCGTAGGGAACATACGCCAGGCGTTGGCGGAAGCGCGGCACCAGATGCAGCCGCGCGTGGATGGATTGGCGGACGCGGTCGATGTCGACCCCGCCGCCTGGGGCGCGCAGCGGGCCGATGTCGAAAATCAACACGCCGCCGACGTGCATGTGGCAGCTCTCGTCTTCGATGCCGAGGAACGACGCATCGAGTGCGTTCAAGCGCTCATAGTAGGCCATGGCCGACCTCCGAGATGTTAGAAGAACGCTCTGTACCTAGCACGACTCTGTGCGCGAAGAGAAGCCGTAATGTGCTACAAGGCTGGGACGGGTGGCGGGGCGGATGGATCTACGGCGCAAGCTCTTCTGGGTCAGCGTGCTGTACTTCGCCGAAGGATTTCCCTTCGGCATCGTGGTCGATAACCTGCCGGTCTACTTCCGCACTCACGGCGTCTCGCTGACCGAGATCGGCCTGATGAGTCTGCTGGGGGCGCCGTGGACGTTGAAGGTGCTGTGGGCGCCGCTGGTCGATCGCTTCGGAACGCGACAGCGCTGGATCGTCTCTGCCTTGGTGACGATGGCACTTGTGTTGGGTGTCGTGCCGGTGTTCTCGCCGTCGCAGCCGAGCCTGTGGCTGTGGGCGCTGCTTATCGTGCTGACGACAGCGTCGGCGACGCAAGATATTGCCATCGACGCATACACGATTGGTCTGCTCGATGCGGGCGAGGAAGGCGTGGCCAATGGCGTACGCGTGTCGGCGTATCGGGTCGCACTGATCGTCGGCGGTGGCGGGCTGGTCGTGCTGGCTGGGACGTTGGGCTGGCAGGTCGTGTTCACCGTGGCGGCAGCGATCTTGTTGGTGCTGGCGATTGTGGTGACGCGCAGCCCGACGTTGCACGTGCCGGCGGTCGACAAACAGCAAGCGTGGTTTCGCCCGCTGTGGGTGTGGCTGGCGCGGCCGGGCGCGCCGATCATTTTTCTGTTCGTGCTGACGTACAAGCTGGGCGACAGCAGCATGGGCCCGATGGTCAAACCGTTCTGGGTCGATCGCGGCCTCACGGTTGAGGAGATCGGCTTGATCTCGACCACGCTCGGCGTCGGGGCGAGCATCGCGGGGGCACTGGCCGGCGGTGTGCTGACGACACGCTGGGGAATATTTCGCGGCCTCTGGGTGCTCGGGTTGCTGCAAGCGGTGTCCAACCTCGGCTATGCCGGCGTGGCGTACGTCGACCTGGGCCGTCCGGGAATCTACGCTGCATCCATGTGCGAGAGTTTCACCGGCGGTCTCGGGACCGCGGCCTTCCTCGCATTTCTGATGCACATCTGTGACAAGCGCCAGGCCGCAACCGAGTACGCGTTGCTGTCGGCGATCTTCGGCTTCACCCGCTCACTGGCGGGCGCGTTCAGCGGATGGGGAACAGCGCACCTCGGCTACGCTGCCTACTTTGCAGTGACGTTCTTTCTTGCCTTCCCGGCCTTTGCGCTGCTGCCGTGGGTGCGGCCATGGGCTGAGGCAGGAGCAAGCCCGTCTCAATAGCCGATCGGAAAGATCGCCGCCGGCAGCCACGCGAGAAGCAGCGCGGTGAGCACGCCGCTGGCGACGACGCTCCCGGAAACGGTGTACAGCCGTGCCGCCAGCGCCTCTACGATCGGTAGGAAGAGGACGAACGCCGGAATCATCAGGGCGACGACATGTGGCAGCGTACCGAACACGTTGACGCCGAGGATGAGACCCACGATCAGGAACGCTTTGGCCGCAAGGCTGCGCAACACATTGAGGCCGCTGCCCGGCGGACGCAGGGCTGACTCGATGCCGATACCCAGTGGCAGCAGTGCGACGGCTGCGGCGACGAACCAGCCGAACCGCTGGCTGCTCAGCGTGAGATCGAAGAAGAGTCGTGATACCGCCAGCCCACCTGTTGCGTACACCAGTCCGAACGCGGCGATTCCCAACAGCGCCTCGCGAAGGCGATCGGGCCACTGCGTGGCTGCCCGACTGCGGCTGGTTCCTACCCACACAGCTAACACTGCGCCGGCGACGGCCAGCAAAGACAGCACCGAGTTGCCAACCGTGTACGGGAAGAACGAGAGCGGGACGCCGGCGAACAGCACCACTCCACCAACGAGCGGCGCCACCGCAGCCATCCAGACGGCGCCGCGTGCCGCCGCGCCTGGCGGTACGCGCACCTGCAGAATGCCGGCAGCCAGAAAACCGGCCAGCGGGAAGAACAGCAGGAGCCCGGCGAGGGTCGCGATCAACCCTTCGCGGAGGTCGCCGGGGGGCGGAGGAGCGAATGCCGCATCCGGTAAGGCCCAGGTGCCACGCAGCCAACTGACGCAGTCGCGTACGACCTCGTCCGCAAAGAGGATCGTGACGTGATCGTAGCCCGGAATCTCGGTCAAGCGCCGGGCGGTGCCGGCCGCCATATCGCCCGCTGCGCTGCGAGCCAGGTCCGCCGGTAGTCCGGTCAGCCGCGCGATGGTAGCGCGATCCTCCTGCTTGATGCGCTCCGGGTCACCGCTGGCAAACAGCAGCAAGACATTGCGCGGCCACTTCGGGTCGCCGGCGACCACACTCCCGGAGATCGGGATCACGGCGGCGACGTTTTCGTCCTCCATGGCGTACTGATAGACGGCGCGGGCCCCCATCGAGTGTCCGACGAGCGCGATGCGCGTGGCATCCACCTCGGGTCGGGTACGCCCGTAGGCGATCAGCTGTGCAATGTCGTCGTCGAGTTCACCGCGGTTGAATGGCGTGGGGTTCTGCCCATGTCCGCGGAAGTCGGCAGCGAGGACGGCGAAACCGTTGCGAGCCAACCCGTAGGCAATCCGGTTCATCGCGTGACGGTTGGCCGAGAAGCCATGCTGGACGATGACCAGCGGTGGAGGTGGGGACGGCGGGTCGGGCGGACCGAGGCGGTCGGCGGGCGCCGCGACGGGCAGCAGCAAGAAGGCCGGCATCGCGCCGATGCGGATGTCCTCGCGATACAGCGTCGCCTGCATCTGCGCGAGTCGATGCGACGACTCTGCCAACACGATCAGAAAGAAGACTGCCAAGAGCACGTTCACTCGCGGGCTCATACAGTTCCCCCCTACGCCTTCCTTGCCGACCGTCTGCGATGGAAGTCAAGTCGAGTGTTGCTGTCGAGTGTTGCCTGGTGGGTGCGCCGCGCTACAGTGCTCGCCGGGGAACACAGCGTGACCGACATTTCGCAAGACGAAGCGCGCTATCTGCGTGCCGCGCTCGACGCCGCGCGGGCAGCACGCGTCTTCCTCGAATGGATGGAGCAGGTAAGCGAGCGCTTGGCACCCGAACGTTCGGCACCGCTGGCCGAGCAGACCCGCGACGGATACGCCGACAGCTTGAGCGTGTGCCGCTCGGCCCTGAACGCGCATCCGCCGCCATCTGAGTTGGCGCCGTTCGCGGAACGGCTGGAGGAGGGATTCGCGCACGTCGAGCAAGCCTGCGAGCTGTTCACCTCCTTTCCGACGGCGCCGCCGCACGAGCGCATCGGGCGTATCTTGGGCGCGCTGCATTTCGTCGCCCGCGCGCAGGAAACGTTCTACCAACTGCGCCAGGGCCTGCCGCCGTTTGCCGACTACTGGCAGCTGCCGGGAAGCGGCGTCACCGACCAGCCGGCCGCCAGCGCTCCCGCGCGCGGTGACGATGGGATGCCGGCCACGGGGATCGTGCACGTGTCGCGGGGCGGCCACCACGGCGGCTTCTCGCTGTACGTGCCGGAGCACTACACGCCGGACCGCCGCTGGCCGCTCATCGTCGCCTTGCACGGCGGCAGCGGCAACGGGCGCGACTTCTTATGGACCTGGCTGCGTGAGGCCAAGAGCTGCGGGTACCTGCTTGTGGCGCCGAGCGCGGTTGCCGATACATGGAGCGCCGTCGAGGATCGGGGGCTGCTCGAGATCCTGGCCTGGCTCGACGCGCGATACCAGCTCGCCGTCGATCGCGTGCTGCTGACCGGTCTGTCGGACGGCGCTACCTTTGCGCTGCTCTACGGCCTGGCACATCCAAATGTGTATCGCGCCTTGGCGCCGCTGTGCGGAGTGCTCCATCCGGCCAATGAGGTGCTGGGCAATTTCGGCCGGGCGCCCGGGGTGCCCATCTATTTGGTGCACGGCGCGCAGGACTTTCTGTTTCCGGTGGAGTTGGCGCGCGCTGCTCGGGACACATTGACTGCCGCCGGGGCGGCGCTCGAGTACCGTGAGCTCGCGGAGCTGTCCCACACCTATCCCCGTTCCGAGAACGTTAAGATATTGCAGTGGTTTGAGTCCCTCCCGTAGAGGCATCAGACGGCCCTTCCTGGGCGCTGGCCTGCGCTTTCTCCTTGCAAGATTTCAGTGCCGCTGCCTAGAATACGCATTCTTGGCACTGAGTGAATGACGGTTGGCGGAGAATCCCCGCGGAGGAGGGACAGGGGACTAGGATGGCCGTTGGCTTGTCTGTTGACGATTTCGACACTTGTGACGCGGTCGGTGCTCGCAGCCCCGTTGTTCGGAACGCCAAGCATGTATCAGATTGACGGCTCAGCGCTGCGCGTGGTTGCCGGTGACATCGACGCGAAGAACGGCATCGATTTGGTCACTGGGAACGACACGGGTGAAAACGGTCCGTCGCTGTCGATTTTGCTCAATAGTGGGCAAGGAAAATTTCAACCCGAGGTGCGGAAGAACCTAGATGCATCGCAAGACCTCCTGCAAGCGGTTGCTGCCGGCGACTTCAATCATGACGGCGCGACGGACATCGCTGTCGCTACCGACGACCTCAGCGTCTTCCCGACGCAGACGGTGGTCTCAGTCTTCCGCAACAACGGCAGTGGGCAACTCCTGGCTGCCGATCGGTATCCGCTCCACGGGTTCTTCCCCGAGTGCCTCGAGGCCGCAGACGTGACCAACGACGGGATCTTGGATTTGGTCGTCTGCCACTCCACCTCTGACAGTGGCGAAGGTGTGCTGTCCGTTCTCACGGGTCGGGCCACCGGCGGTACGCCGAATGGGTCGTTCGACAGCGGCGTCGACTTCAAGGTGGGTACCACACCGGCGACCATTGCCGTCGGCGATGTCGACGGCGACGGCCGCAGTGACGTCGTGGTTGCCGACCGCGACCGCCGGCGCGTTTTCTTGCTGTACGGTACAGGGAACGCGACGCTCCTTGCGCCAGCAGTTGGCTTGCTCGATGTCGACGCGCCGTCGGCGCTGCGCATTCGCATCGCACCGGGAGAGAGCTTGCCGGAAATATTGGTGGCCAGCCTCGCGTCGAACCAAGTGTTGATCCTGCGACAGACCGCGGCGCGCGCATTTGCGGCACCGGTGACTCTGGCAGTGGGCCAGCCCACGTCCGATATGGGCGTCGCCGACTTTGATGGCGACGGCATCACCGACCTCGCGCTGCTGAGCCCAGTCGGTGGTAAGCTGAACATCTGGTACGGAGCGGCGAACGGCAGCTTCAGCTTTGCCGAGGCGGTGTCCGTTGATGATGCCGCTAACAGCATGGCGGTGGCGGATCTGAACGGCGACGGCAAACCCGATGTGGCGACGACGTCGTTCGTGACCGACAAGGTTATCGTTGCGCTCAACGGTGGTGCGCGTCCCACACTGACCCCGACCAGCAATGGCACTAGCACTCCCTCGCCCAGTCGCAGCGCCACACCAACGCCGACTGGGATCGTTTCTCCCCCGTTCTCCGCTACGACGACGCCGACCCCAACACTGACACCCAGCCCGCGCAACACGCCGACGGCGACACGAACGCCTGCCGGACCGGGCGACGCCAACTGCGACGGCCGCATCGACGCGAATGACATCGACGGTGTCATCACGCGATTGTTTGCCCCGGGCTGCAGCGGTGCAGATGTGGATGAGGACGGAAGTGTGACCGTCTCCGATCTGGTCCTGCTCATCCAGGCGATGTCCGAATCGGCTCAATAAGGAGTTTGCTGTGCACAGACGACGTGCGGCCCTGCCGATCCTTTTGCTCATTCTCCTGCTGCTTCCGGGTTGGGCTTGGGCGCAAGTCGATACGGAAACGCCGACAGAGACTCCCACGGAAACACCGACCGAGACCCCAACCGAGACCGCGACAGAGACGCCGACCGACACGCCGACCGACACGCCGACGGAAACCGCGACGGACACGGCGACGCCGACAGCGACGGAAACGCCCACCGCTGCGCCGTTGCCAACGGATACGCCAACCGAGACTCCGACTGATACCCCGACCGCAGCGCCGACTGACACCCCAACGGAGACGCCCACTGAAACCCCAGTGGGCACAGCGACCGATACGCCAACGGAGACCCCCACCGACACGCCGACTGACACCCCAACGGAGACGCCCACAGAAACCCCAGCGGGCACACCGACCGATACGCCCACCGAGACGCCCACCGACACGCCGACTGAAACCGCCGTGCCCACTGACACGCCGACGGAGACGCCAACGCCAACGGACACTCCCACCGCCGCTCCAACGGATACGGCGACAGAAACGCCGACGTCCACTGCCACGTCGATCGACACACCGACACCCACTGACACGCCGACCGAGACACCAACGCCGACCGCCACCAACACCCCGTTCGCACAGATCAACATCGGGACGGGCGTCGGGATCCAAGGCGGGAGCGTGTCGATCACCACCAGCTTGATCACCGGCGGCCTGGAGGTTGCTGGGACAAGCAACGACTTCACGTACCAGAACACCGTGCTCAGTCTGGGTCCGGCAAACTGTGTGCTCGACGCCAGCCTTGCAAGCCTTACCAAGATGCTGACGGCAAGCCCTTCCACGACGGGTACGACCACCACCGTCACCGTGTCCGTGCAGGGCCCACCGTCGCCGAATCTCGACCCGATTCCGGACGGCCCGCTTTACACGTGCACGTTCGATATCCAACCGGCCGCGCCGCCGGATGACTATCCGATCGTCAACTCCAACCTCCTCGCGCTCGATCCTGGTGCGCTGAGCCTGCCCGTGTTCGGTGGCGACGGACTCGTGACCGTCGCGCTCTTCGTCCCCACCTTCACCGTCACGCCGACCGCGACGGAGACACCAACGATCACGCCAACCCCAACAGAAACTGACACTCCCGCGCCAACGGACACGCCGACGGAGACGCCGACGCCGACGGACACTCCCACTCCCCTCCCGACGGATACGGCGACGGAAACGCCGACGATCACGCCCACGGCGACCGACACGCCGACGCCTACCGTGACGCCGACGGCTACCAATACCCCGTTCGCCCAGATCAACATCGGGAGCGGCGTCGGGATCCAAACCGGGAGCGTGTCGATCACCACTAGCTTGGTCACCGGCGGCCTGCAGGTTGCCGGGACAAGCAACGACTTCACGTACCAGAACACCGTGCTCAGTCTGGGTCCGGCAAACTGTGTGCTCGACGCCAGCCTTGCAAGCCTTACCAAGATGCTGACGGCAAGCCC
>JBGQHM010000121.1:0-15913 GCA_041497995.1 Binatia bacterium
GACGGGACACGTCGGGTCATGCCGAGTGCGGGGCACCCACGCCGTGCGTCAGCTCGAGCGGTTGCGGAGGCTGGTTGAAGCCCACCCCCGCTTGGCGCCCGCGCCGGCGAGTCGGCGCATGAGGCGCCGCGGCAGCGCGCGTAGGAGCGTGGTGAGTACGCGATTGACGGCACCGGGAATGCACACGAGCGTACCGCGGCGCAAAGCGGCCAGCGAGGCTTCGGCGACGGTCTGCGCCTCCATCCACGCGAAGCGCGGAATCCGCGTCGTGTCAGCACCAGCGCGCTCGGCAAACTCCGTGCGCGTGAAGCCCGGACACAACAGCTGCACGCGTACACCGGTGCCACGGAGCTCCTCGTACAGCGCTTCGGTGAAGCTGTTCACGTAGGCCTTGGAGGCGCAGTACGTTGCCGTGTAGCGAGCCGGAACGAACGAGGCGATCGAAGAGACATTGACGATCGCGCCACGGCCCCGCTCGATCATCCCAGGCAGCGCCGCACGCGTCAGCCGGGCCAGCGCTACAACGTTGAGATCGATCAGCCCGTTCTCCCCGTCGACATCGAGGCCAGCAAACGGGCCGACGGTAACGACGCCGGCATTGTTCACCAGCAGCTCGAGCCTGGCGTCACCGGCCAGTCGTGCCTCGACGTCGCAGAGCTCCACCGCACGTGTGAGATCGGCGACCCTCACCTCGACGTCGACACCGCAGCTCTCTCGCAAGCTCTGCGCGAGTGTCGTGAGGCGTTCCTCCCGGCGCGCAACCAACATGAGGTCGAAGTGATCGCGGGCCAGGGCGGCGGCGAACGCGGTGCCGATGCCGCTGGACGCGCCGGTGATCACGGCGCGCGGTCGAGTCCCTGTCGTCGGTTCAAGTGAGTGTCCCATGTGGCTCGTGACCGGATGTCCTAACACGAGCCGGAGTGTCCCTGGAATGACTTGCCCGCCAGCTTGACCCCTGCGGCGTATCTCGATAGGCACCGCGCGAGTTAGTCGATGGAGCTCGCTGTTCGCAAGGGACCTGACCGGTTCGTCCCTCCCGGCGCGTATCGCGCGCTGGAAGCGCGCTTGCGGCAGCGTACGGCTGAGTTGGGGGATATCCCAGCCGTCGTGGTGTCCGCCTTCGACCGCAGCACGCGGCTGCTGCCGTTCCTCTTCTACGATTCGCACATCTTCCCTCCCGGTGCCGGTATGATCGCCGCCGCCGTCCAGCGCGCTGGCTTCAGCCGCACGCGCGCCGTCTTTCAACTCTGGAACCCGCGCTTCCGGCCGAGTCGTGCCGCGCTCGACGGACGCCCGCTGCAGATGCTGCTGGTGTCGAGCATGCAGATCCACGCGCGGCGCGCGTACGGCCTGATCCGCGAGGCGTCGAGTATGGGCGCGGACCGGCCGCTGATCATCGCAGGTGGACCGAAAGCGGTGTATGAGCCGTACCACTACTGGTCGATGGATACGGCAGGTGCGCCCGCCGCGCCGGACGTCGTGGTCACGGGTGAAGCCTATGTGCTGCTCGAGCTGCTCGATCGACTGGTGCCGTACCGCGGGCGCGGCGAGACGATGCGGACCGCCTTCGAACGTGCGCGCGCCGAGGGCGCGCTGGAGTCGATTCCGGGTCTCGTCTATCTCGCGCCCGGCGCCACGCTGCACGAACCGGTGGTTGTCGATACCGGCTTGCAACGACTGGTGCAGGACCTGGACGAGCTGCCCGGCGAATCGACGATGCTCGGCTTGCTGGAACCGCCGCACTGGGGTGTGGGGCTGTCACCCGAACCGCTCGCCGACGCGCGTGTGCGCCGCAACGCGATGATTGTGAGCCTGTTGGTGACGCAGGGCTGCAAGTTCAACTGTCCGTACTGTCCGATCCCCGCGCTGCAGCAAAAGACGTGGCGCTCCCGCAGCCCCGAGATGCTGGCGCGTGAGATCGCTGCCATCCACGAACGCTTCCACATCACACAATTCTTCGGTGCGGACGACAACTTCTTCAACCGCCGCGAAACCGCGGAGGCGTTGCTCACGACGATGGCCCGGTCCACAACGGATGGCCGTCCGCTCCGCGAACGCATTCGTTTCGCAACCGAAGCCACCGAGTTCGATACCTATCGGAACCGTGATCTGCTCCCGGTGGCTCGTGCGGCAGGTGTGCACGCAATCTGGTTCGGCATCGAGGATCTGACCGCGTCGTTGATCAACAAGGGGCAGAAGCCCGGCGTGACGGTCGAGCTCTTCCAACTGATGCGCGCGCTCAAGATCTCGCCGATGGCGATGCTCATGTTCCACAGCGGTCAGCCGTTTTACACAGCGGGTTCGTTGTATGGCCTGTACAATCAGATCGCGTTCCTCCGTCAGGCGGGCGCCGTAAGTGTGCAGTGCACCGCCCACGGGCCCGCGGTGGGCACACGCGAGTACGAAGCGACATACCGCAGCGGTCGCGTGCTCGAGCGGCTCGGTCGCTACACTATTCCGGAAGCCCAGCTCGACGGTACCCATGTGACGGTCGTCGATACGGAGGCCGCATGGAAGCGCCAGCTCAAGTTACTGGGTGGCTATGCGGCGTTCTACAACCCCTGGAACTTCGTGCGTGCCCTCGAGCGCGACGGCTCGCCGCTGCGCCGCCGGCGCATTGCCTATCAAGCGGCGGGCATGGCGGCGACGGCATTCACCGCACTAAAGATCGCGCCGTACACCCTGCGGCTGATGACCGCGCAGCCGCACTACCACCAGGCGCCTCCCCTGGCAGAGACCGTTGCGGTTCGACATCCCGTCGCGGCGGTGCGGCGCGACCCGACAGCGGCAGAAGACGCTACGAATGACCGGCTGCGCCACGCACCAGCGGTTCCGGCTTGGTCAACCGAGTACGGCTCAGGCGCTCCAGAATCCTGAGCGGCGCCTTTTCCGGACACACCAGGCTGTGGCGTGAGACGATGTACGTTTGCTCCAGGGCATAGCGCCCCGAGAGCGCCGCGTGCGGCACGAGATCCGTGAACAGGATCCAGGTCGTCTGCGGCGGGAACTCCCACACCTGCTTTCGGCAGGTCGCTTGGAACTCCCGATCCGCCTTTAGATAGTTGTGAAACCGCAGCATGAATTCGTCATACGGCGAGCGCGCTACAACGGGGATGCCGACCGCGCGGGCCGCCCTGGCGATCCAGCTACGCCGCTGCTGCGCCGCCGGCAAGGGCAATGCGGGCGAGCCAGCGAAACGCTCCACCAGGACGTCGAACGTATCGGTGGTCACCCAGCGGCGTGGCTGGGTCGGATGGATGTTCGTGAACACGCGGAGAATGCGATCGCCATTGGTTGGCCGCGAGGGAAACGCGTCGGTGTGCAGCAAGTCGTTCCGTGCTCGCCGCGGCAGCCGTCGCCCTTCCTCTTCCAGTGGCCGGAAGCTCGCGTAGTCGACCACCCACGAACGCGCATACAACGGCAGCAGTGCAGCGACGAACCGGGTGACCCCTTGCGAGTACGCGCGCATAGTGGCGCGTAGCCTCTCACCGTCGCCCGCGTGGCGCTCGCGGAACCCAGCGACCCGGTCGTGTTGCGGTGCGTAAGCGATGTTCTTGTGATGCGCGGCCAATTGCTGTTCGAACAAGAACGCCCGCTCATCATCCGAGAGAGCAAAGGGCAGCTGCGGAAATGCGAGCACCCGCCCTTCTTCCAGGAGCCGACACTGCGCGCGCCCCTCAGCGTTTTCCTCGTCGATTGATTGTGACAACACGTTCATGAGGCGATGCCAGCGCTGCTACCTGAACGCGTACTAGTGAAGGAAGTCAACGGGCCGGGCGATGCGGCGGTGAATCTCACCGTATTGAAGGCGATGCCCCTGCGTTGAGGTTGCGTGTAATAACGCCTGTGGCTACGGTGTCCGCATGGTGCTCGAGTTCAAATTGCGCAAGGTCGGAAACTCGGTCGGTGTCGTGTTGCCCAAAGAGGTGCTGGCGCATCTCAAGGTCTCCGAGGGCGACACGGTGTGCGTGACCGAAGCGGCGGGAGATTCACTATGCTCATGGTTGGAACCCCAGCGGAACGCAGATAAACAGAGCTGGTGAAATTTCCCAAGACTGACCCTACCCCGCCGCCTCAGCGCGTATTGGTGAAGGAGGTCAACTGGCTGGGCGATCTGGTGATGAGTCTGCCCGCCTTGAAGGCCGTGCGCCGCGCATGGCCGCAGGCGCAGCTCGCGCTGCTGGTGAAGCGTGAGCTGGCTAGCTTCTTCGACGGGTCACAGTGGGTTGATGAAGTCATCCCCTACGTGGTGACACGTGGTCTCCAAGGCTTGGCCGACCGGCGCAGCATCGTGGCGCAGATTCGTTCGCGCCGCTTCGATCTGGCCATTCTGTTTCCCAAGAGTTTCGAGGCTGCGTTCTGGGCAGCGCTGGCGCGGGTGCCGCGCCGGGCCGGGCTGGCTGCCGACGGACGCGGGCTACTGCTGACACACAAGACCGGGCTGGCTGCCGACTCTGCAGAAGCGCACCAGGTCCATCAGTATCTGCACCTGCTTCGCCAGACTCTGGGGATCGACGGCAACGCCGACGATTGCGCGCCGGACATCCACGAACCGCATCGTGCCAGGATGCGCGCCTGGCTCGGCTTGCACCGTCAGCGTCCGCAGGCGCGCCTGATCGCACTCGCGCCGGGCGCGGCGTTTGGTCCGGCGAAGGAGTGGCCCGCCGCACACTATGCGGCGCTCATCGACTTGCTGGCGCTTCGCGACAACACGGAGTGTGTACTGGTGGGAAGCGCCGGCGAGCGGCACAAGTGCGAGGAAGTGGTCGCGGCAAGCGGGCAAGGTGCGCGCATCGCCGCGGGTGAGACGAACGTGGGTGAGTTGATGGCGTTGCTCTCGCTGTGCGACGGCTTCGCCGGCAATGACTCCGGCTCCATGCACATCGCCGGTGCGATCGGTATTCCCACCGTCGGGCTGTACGGTTCGACCAACCCGGAACGTACCGGCCCGCTCGGTCCGAAGACCAAGGTGCTGTATCACCGCATCGAGTGCAGCCCGTGCCTGCAGCGTAAGTGTCGCTTCGGCCACTACGACTGCCTGACGCGGATCGCCGCAGAGGAAGTTGCGCAGGCCCTCCACGAGCTCGGGGTTTTCGAGTAGGCCGGATGGCGGTGCCGCGGCGCGTTCTGTTTCTGGCGCACGGGCTCGACGGCGTGAGCTGCCGATTTCGGGCTCTCCAGTACGTCCCGTACCTGCGACGGATGGGGGTCCAGGCGGACGTTGCCGACCTGCGTGTGCCGGTCGGCGCGCGTTGGAGGGTCCTCCAATCTGCCGCTGCCTACGACACCGTCTGCATTCACCGCGCGTTCCTCAGCCCGCTGGAGCACCGCTGGCTGCTGCGCGCCGCAAAGGACTACGTCTTCGACTTTGACGACGCCGTCATGTTCCGCGACTCTTCCCAGCGGCATTTCGAGTCGTGGCAACGGCGGGTGCGCTTCCGAAGGATGGTGGCCGGGGCGCGGACCGTGATCGCGGGCAACGGCTACTTAGCCGACTGCGCATCGCGCTATAGCGAGCGCGTGATAGTGATTCCGACGGCGATCGATCTGACGCCGTACCCCGAACGGCGTATGGCGCTCAGCGGAGCACCGGTGATCGGTTGGATCGGCACGCGCATCAACCTGATGTATCTCCGCGCCGTCCTGCCGGCGTTGACACGCGTGGCGCACAAGCGCCCTGACGTGACGCTGAAGATCGTGTCCGACGGCTTCTTGGACGTCCCCGGTGTGCAGGTGGTGAACAAGCGGTGGTCGATGGAGGATGAGGTCGACGACGTGATGAGCTTCCAGGTGGGCATCATGCCGTTACCGGACGATCCGTGGACGCGCGGCAAGTGCGCCGTGAAGCTCCTGCAATACTTCGCTGCGGGAGTCCCCGTGGTGTGCTCACCGGTCGGAGCCAATCTCGATGTGGTGGAACACGGGCGCAACGGGTACTTCGCCGCCGACGAGGATGAGTGGGTGGCGCGACTGGAGGAGTTGTTGGCTGACGGAGAGCAACGCAGACAGCTCGGAGCTGCGGGGCGAGAGACGGTGCAACGGCGATACTCGATCGAAGCGAATCTCGAAGCGCTGGTCAAGGTGCTCTTTCCGTGATGCGACCGGCGGGGCATAGCGCCACCGTCGCCGGGGGCTAGAGGCTGTCTCAAAACGTACAGGCTGGAAGCCTATACCACCGTGTCTCCCTTGCAGATCAAGGAGAGTCCGGTGGTATAGCCATCTTGGCTGTACCGCCCGAAGGGTTTTGAGGCAGCCTCTCTGCTGCAGTGCCCGGCGATGCTTCGCGTGAGTTCGGCTTCTCCCACCTTTGCCAGAAAGCACGGGTGCACACTCCGACCACCAGGCCGAACGTCACCCCCAGGCAAATGCCGCCGAGAACATCCAACGGATAGTGGACTCCAACGTAGACCCGCGAGTACCCAGCCAGACCGGCAACGATGAACAGCGGAATCGCCAGCTTCCGATAGTGGACCGCAAAGAAGGCTGCCAGGGCGAAGGCGTTGGTGGCGTGGTTGGAAGGAAACGAGAACGAGTCCGAGCAGCCAACGAGTAGCTGCACTCCTTGCAATACCTGACACGGCCGGACCCGGTGGAAGTAACTTCGCAATGCCGTCGCGCTCGCGTCGGCGCACACAATGAGGAGGGCGGCGGAGACGACTATCCATCGGCCTTGGCGCCCGCCTTTGACGAGCAGGTAGAGAGCCGCCAACGCCATCGGCACGACGAAGTTCCACTTCTCGGTGACGAAAGGCATCAGGAAATCCAAGAAGGGATGGCGGAGGGCGGTGTTGATGAGGATGAACGCCGCCCGATCGATACCTCCAACTGCGTCGGCGAGGTGATTCAATAGGTCATCCTGGTCGCCGCGGCTGGCGGTCCCTTGTAGTGCTCACAGCGGAAGATCGAGAAAGTTTGGCCCGGCTGCCCGAGGTGTGAGGTTTCGACAACCTGCGTCTTGTGCAGTGTCTCGCAAGCTGCCTGCACCGGCGGCGGTGCGGCCCAGTCGCCGTACGTGACGAATATCCCATCTCGACCGCGCAACGCATCGAGGCCGCCCCAGATGTCGTACTGGTTCATCCGCCTGCCTGCGTCGATGTTATACACGCGCGGCTGACCGGGAACATAGAAGGCCAGCTCGCTGGCGATCTGGTAGTGGTCACTGATCAGAAAGAGACGCTCGCCGCCCGCGTCCGTCAGCGCGGTGCCGACGGCTGCGCCCAGTTCTTTCCACCCGTGCAGCCGCCGCGTGAGATCGACGCGCGGCGGAAGGTTCAACCCTACGGAGCCGGGAAGTCCCGGAAAGTGTGCGAGTGCAACCATCAGAAAGCCCGGAAGGAGAACGAACGCAATGCTGATCGCAGCTCGCCGCCCCCGCGCCAGCTGTTCATCCCACAGCGCGGCCAGCGCCACCGTCGCCGTCACGTACACGGGCGTAGCCCAGTTGGCTTCGACCTTCTCGTAGGCGCTCCATAGAAGGAAGAAGATGAAGGGCGGCGCTGAGAGGAGGAACAGAAGGAGATGCTCATCTCGGCGTGCGCGAAGACCGAGCCGCCCGGAGTCGATCATTGCGACGACGACCGCAACGAAGAGGACAGGGGACACGACGGCGAGTTGGGAACCGAGGAACTCAAAGAACGTCTTTGCCGTGAAGTGGGCCTCGTCGTCGACGCCACCGAACCCAGCCAGCGTCCCGACATGCCGAAGCGATACCCAATCGTGAGCGAAGTTCCAGATGAGGATTGGCGTGCAGATGATGAACGCGATGCACAGGGCGAGATACGGTGCCGGCATCTTCAAGTAGGGACGCGCGCGCGGCGCCATCAGCAGATATGCGCCGACGCACGGGACGATGAGAAGCATCGTATACTTGCTGAGGACACCACAACCCAACGCGACGCCGAAGACGAACCACCAGCGTAACCCCGCTGCGGATCGACCACTTCGAACAGTCCGGCAGATGCTGTACGCGGCCAAGGTCCAGAAGAACATCATCGGCGCATCGATGGTCATGAGGATGGAGCCGGCCGAGTAGAGAGGGTTGGCGCTGCAGGCGAGGACGGTGAGGAACGCTGCGCGCTCGCTGGCGAGGAGCTCGCGTGCGAGCAGGTACGTCAGAATGCCGGTGCCGAGCGACAACAGCACAGCGGGAAGGCGGACAAAGAAATCTGTGCTTGAACCGAGGCGGGTGAATGCCGCGATGAGGTACGCCACCATCGGGCCCTTGCTGTAGTAGCTCCAATCCAGCCGGCGCGACCACTCCCAGTAGTGGGCCTCGTCGGGCGCGAGGTCGAGGGCGCCGGATGCGATGTACCAGAGACGAAACATCGTGGCGCCGATCAGCAGCAGGACGGTCAAGTATCCATAGAATTGCTGTTCCTGAGCTCGGACCACCGGCCGCACGCTCTCTCCGCTCTCAAGCATGAACAGCAGGCCGTCGGCGTCTCGCCGCCTGCGCGAGCGCCTGCGCGAGTGCGGCTTCGATGCGCGGCACCTGCGTTTCGGGAGAGAACAGCTCGCGCACCCGTTTGCGACCCGCTTCTCCGAATCGGTGCCGCAGCGCGGTGTCGCGCAACAGGCCAATGACGGCGTTCGCGAGGGCATCGTCGTTGGCAGGAGGCACAAGCAGGCCCGTCTCGCCGGCGCTGACACACTCCGGTATTCCTCCCACCGAGGTGGCAACCACGGGAAGGCCGGCGGCCATCGCTTCTGCAACCACCAGCGAAAAGCTTTCTTCAAACGACGGCAGCACGAAGACGTCCAACGCCGTCATGATGTCTGCGATATCGGTGCGGCGGCCCTCCCACTCGATCATCGACTCAACGCTGAGCTGCGCGGCCTCGCGTTCTACTTGCGCCTTGTAGGCGGCAGAGCCGCCACCCACGACCAACAGTCGGGTCGTCGGCACCGCCGACCGAATCTTGGGCAAGGCGCGCACGAGATGGATCAGACCCTTTTCGGCGATGACATCGCCAATCGCGCCGATGAGCGGCGCTGCGACCGGGACATTGAAGGCGGCCCGCATGACGGCGCGCTTCTCCTCGTCGACCTCTGCGAAGCGGTGGTAGTCAACGAAGTTGTGAATGACGTCCATGCGACTCCGCCGCACGAAGTTGAATCTACGGTGAAAGCGGCCGGTGGCTTCGGAGACGGCAATGACCCGATCGTTGAACATCCAGTGGAGCTGCACGTAGCGGTTGTGAGCGGTCGCCACGGAGGGCACACCGCTGAGGCGGCGGAGCAGGACGCCGAAAAAGTGCGCCCGGCTCATGTGGGTGTGCAGGATGTCGGTGCCGCGCTCGCGCACGATGGCAGCCATCCGCCGCAGCTCGTCGGGCGGCCAGCGGTGGAGATCCGACTCGATGATGTCAACGGGCTCGCCGGCCAGCTGTGCCGCGATCCACGCGTTCGGACGGCAGACCAGCGTCAGACGATGGCCACGGCGCATCAGCTCGCGCGTCAGCAGCAGACAATGAACGACGGCTCCATTCACCTCCGCACCGGAGACGATCTCCATGATGTTCATCGCGGTTCCTGCTACAGAGGCCTGCCGACAAATATGAAGTCCGCCAAGAACACGGTCCGCTTCGGGCTCTTCCTGGGTTGCTTGGTCATCGCGGCGTCCATTTTCAAACTGGGCGGCGTTCCTTATGTCACGCGAGAGAAGCGGTGGTCCATTGGTATCTATGCCGGGCCTTCCCCTTTCGAGCTGCGCCCTCCGCGAACGGTCGTCAACCCGGTCTTGTCCGCGTCGGACGTTTCCGATGTGCCCGCCAAGTTCGTTGCTGATCCGTTCATGATCAAAAGGGATTCGACGTGGTACATGTTCTTTGAGGTGCTGAATGCCAACAGCGGGCGCGGCGAGATCGGGTTTGCCACGAGCAGCGATGCGCTGCAGTGGCGCTACGGCCATATCGTCCTTGCTGAGCCCTTCCACCTCTCGTATCCCTACGTCTTCGCCTTCGAAAACCAGTACTACATGATTCCGGAGAGCGGCGCGGCGCGATCCATCCGGCTCTACAAGGCTGAGGACTTTCCCACGCACTGGGTGCTCACCGCCACCTTGCTCACCGGCAACGCGTTCGCTGACTCCTCCATCGTTCAGCGCGAGGACAAGTGGTTCCTGTTTACTGAGACCACGCCGTACGTCAACGATACGCTCGGGCTCTACTATGCGGACAGCTTGGCCGGCCCGTGGCATGAGCATCCCAAGAGTCCGATTGTGGCAAATGACCCGCACATCTCGCGCCCGGGTGGCCGAGTTCTGAAGGCGAACGACAAGCTGTTTCGCTACGCCCAAGACGATTCCCCGAGCTATGGCACGCAAGTGTTCGCGTTCGAGATCACCGAGCTCACGGCTGCGACCTATCAGGAACATCCCGTGAGCAAGTTGCCGATCCTCGGTCCGGCTGGAGACGGATGGAATGCGAAGGGCATGCATCACGTTGATGCCCACCAGCTGGATGACAACGCATGGATCGCGTGTGTGGATGGCGCGCAACGAGCCTGGGCCTTGCGGTTCTATTCTTGGCGGTGAGGCTCTGCAGAATCACTGACCCCACTCTCGCCTCGCGACTGTCTACTGTGACCTTTCCGCTCCGGAGGACGGACACACTCCGGGGGTGGCGACTTCAAAGAGGCCGAACGCTGTCTCCGAGGAGCGACTGAGCGATGATGTGGCCCTGATGGCGCTGCCGCAACGATGCTACACGCTGGATGATTACTTCCTCATCGAGCTCAGCTCCCCGCTCAAGCACGAGTACCTGCGCGGCGAAGTCTTCGCGATGTCGGGCGCGTCGATCGCGCACAACGAGATCACTGCCAACGGCCTCACGCTGCTGCGCACGGCGCTACGCGCGAAGTCATGCCGCGCGTATGCCAGCGACCTGCGCGTGGCGACGCCCGCGGGGCTGCTGACCTATCCCGACGTCGCGGTCATCTGTGGCGCAACCGAGCTCCTCCCCGAGCGTCCCGATACTGCCACCAATCCAACGGTGCTGATCGAGGTTCTCTCCGAAGCGACACGTACCTACGACCGGGGCCAGAAGTTCACTCTCTACAAGTCGATTCGCTCCCTGAGAGAGTATGTGCTGATCGGCTTTCATCACCACTACGCCACCGAGACCGAGGCCTTTCCCGAGCCTGAGACCGCAGCAACAGTCGTGCTGATCGCCCGCGACCCCCACGTCGTCGTCTCATCGCTGGCGCGACTACACGCGTGGCTCGATCAGAACTGGAAATAAATGAACGACGGCGTTTCACCGTTCGGTGCCAGCAGCACGGCCAGGGTCAACACGGTGAGGGCAACTCCCCAGGCGAAGCCGTCCGCGAAGGCTGTCCGGCGCGGGTCGACCTCCGAGGCTTCCGGCTGCGGAAACAGGTTGAACCAATGCGCAGCCAGGATGATCGCTCCGTATGTCGCCAACAGCAGCCACAGCGAGAGATCCCTCGATCCTCCGCTGAACAGCTTGTCGGCATCAAACACGAAGCTGCTGCGCAGGCACGCTAGACTCTGGTGCAAGGTGGTGATGCGAAAGAAGCTCCACGTCAGGCACACGACGTTGAAGGTGAGGGCGATCGCCACGGGCCGAAGGACAACGGCCAAGGCGGCGCTCCGCTCCCGGAGATGATTCCGCACGCGGCTCGCCGCCCATTCCCGATGCGCGAGGACATATCCTCCGTGCAGCCCACCCCACAAAAGAAATGACCAATTGCCGCCGTGCCACAAGCCGCCGAGTAGCATCGTGATCATCACGTTCAGCTGCGTGCGCCAGCCGGCGACACGGTTGCCGCCCAACGGAATGTACAGGTAGTCGCGCAGGAAGCGCGACAGGGTCATGTGCCAGCGCTGCCAAAACTCGCGCGGCGAGGCGGCCAGGTACGGGAGATTGAAATTGTCGGGCCAGCGGAAGCCGAAGAACAGCGCTAGCCCGCGCGCGATGTCGGTGTAGCCGGAGAAGTCGAAGTAGATCTGGAAGGCGTAGAGGTAGAGAAACGGCAGGCTCCAGACCCCGGCGGTCGCCGGTTCCCCGACGTGCAAGAAGAACGGATCGATGGCCAGCGCGATGCGGTCGGCGAGCACCATCTTCTTGAAGTACCCGCGTGCCAGCAGCAGGGCGGCCTCGCGCGGCGCCTCGGCCCGTTGCGGCAACCGCTCCGGCCGCAGCTTGGTGAGGAACTCATCGGCTCGCAGGATTGGTCCGGCCATGAGGTGTGGAAAGAAGCTCAGGTGCAGGGCGCTGCGAACGACGTTGCGCTCCGCCGGGGTGATGCCGCGGTAGACGTCGACCATGTAGGCGATGCCGGTGAAGCTGTAGAAGGACAGGCCAACCGGAACGCTCCAGACATCTGGTACCGTCAGGGAACGCAGCTGCGCCAGACGCGGCGAGAGTGGGGCCAGAGTTCGCAACAGCATCGGAGTGTACTTCCAGAAGACCAGCACGCCGAGGTTGAAGACGATCCCCAGACTCAGCGGCAGCCGCGGCTGCCGCGCGCGCCCGATGGATTGCGCGACCGCCCAATCGACGACGCCGTATGCGCCGAGCAGCAGCAGGAGGCGCCAATCGTCATGGCCGTAGAACACCAGGCTCGCCGCCAGCAGCACGAACAGCTTGGGCCAGTAGCGCTGCTTGCACAGCAACCACAACGGGTACGTCACCAGCAACAGGATGAGGAAGGGTGTGCCGGTGAAGGTCATAGAGCCCCCGGTGATGCCTCGCGTGCATGCACGTGGTTCAGCAGCTCCGTTAGCAGCAGTGCGTTGCCTTCGTCGCTCAAGTGCTTGTCCGGAATGAACAGCGTGGCGGGAGTTGGATGCTTGGCAAACGCGTCGCGCGGATCGAGAACGTCGAAGCCTTGCGCATGGAGCACTGCTGTCATGGTGTCTTGGAAGCCGTAGCTCGCGCCAAACAGCACCTGGTGGTACGACGGGATGAGGACGACGGTGACCGGCACGTCGTGCGCCTGGGCTGATCGCGCCACGCCTGCGAAGAGGTGCCGCACATCGCTCAGGAGCGGCTCGTCGATACGCTCGTAGAGGGTGTGTTTGTTGAAGCGCGGGTTGCCGCGGTGCCGGCCGGTACGAAACCACGCCGTTCTGAGCAGTGCGCTATGACCGACAAGCCAATCCGCCGGCGGTGCCGGCAGCCGCGGCTCGTACGTGAGCGCACCCTTGCTGGTCACGCAGGTGGTGGCCAGCGGCTGCTCACCCAGTAGCAGCAAGTCGACCGGCATCAGCTCTACGAAGATGCGCTCGGGATGCAAACCATGGTCGAGCAACAACCTGATCTGCGCGAGTCGCACAGGCAGCGGTTCATTGCGCCCCAGGTTGAAGATGCGGCGAGTGCGGACGCGGGTGCGGGCGACGTCGGCGAGCATCCCCGGTGCCTGCACGAAGGAGTTCCCGAAGAACGCCCAGATCGGTAGTGCGCCGCTGCTGTCGGAAAGTGCTCCGAAGTCTCGCAAGTGTTCGGCGTTCTCCGCAGAGAATACGTCCCATGAGCGGTACGTCACACCGAACGTCGGGTCCGGCACGTAGGGACCCGTGAGCGGCGACGACTCGCCGAGATAGGCGTACAGCTCGGTGGGTGGGACGGCGCGCAGGAACAGCTCACCCCCGGTCAAGACGAGCGTGGCGGCGGCGATCCAGCCAACGGCAAACCACAGCGGCATTGGTACTCAAGCACGCGCCCTGACTACCATCCGCGCAACTCGCGGTACACAAACCAGCTCACGAAGGCGGCGGCCTGCAGCGGAATGAAGAACGGCACCATGTCTCCCGACCATGGGCCCTTCCACCACATGAACCCTGCGATGACAGCGCCCCACCCACTGAGGAGCAGGAAGTCGCGACGAAAGTCCGGCTGCTCGCGGAGAAAGACGGCCAACACAAAATAGCTGGGCGCGAGCAGCGGCACGAACCAACGTATGGACGCACACACGCCGGAGTAGTTGTTGGAGGCGACCGCATACACCAGCCAGGCGCCGACGCAGCACCCGCCGGCGAAGAGGATCTCGGGCAACTCGGCAACTCTCCGCTTCGACAGTCGCGTGAAGCCAACCAGCGCCAAGACCAAGGTTGGGTTGTCGCTGATGAAGCCACGGCCTCCCACGAGCAGCTTTGCCGCATAGACCAGAAGAGCGGGGAGGCGGTGCTTCCAGGAACCTGTCAAGTTGAATGGCCGGAACGCGGAACCTGGCCACGCGGAGTATTCGGGGACTGCGTTCGCCGGCTGAAACGTGCCACCAATGGCATAGTTCAGCGCGTGATGGAGGATCAACCAGGGCAATGCTGCGAGAGCAAAAACGGCGACGGCGGTCAGCGTGCGGCAGCGGTAGACGACCACGCCGAATGCACACGCGAGGAGCACCGGCCCGACGCCGAGGTCCAGGGTGTATCCCAAGCCCGCGAGCGCCCCGAGCGCGAACAATCGATTCCGAGGGACGCGCGCGCTGCGCGTTTCCTCAGCCAACCAGGCGAGACACAGCACCAGCGCGGCGGTGACGGCAAGCAATTGTATGTGGCTGTTGACCTGGCGCACGTACGGCAACGCCACCGTCGCGACGCCGAAGCTGGCAGTCAGCGACAGACGCAACGACAGGGGCAGCCGCAGCGGCGCGCCGAGTTGGAAGATGCACCAGACCGCTACGACGTACGCCAGACCCGAAGACGCGAGCGTCAGCCAGTAGCAAAAACGGGCTGGCTGCTGCCGTGCCGTGAGCCCGGTGCTCCACTGCAGGACTTGGTACACACCGGCCAGTAGCACGGCTGGCACCGGCGACTTGTCGGAATAGAAGTGGCCGTCGATGAGCAGCTTGTCGCCGGTGCCGTGCTGCAGCAGTAGCTGGTCGTCGAGCGGGTAGGGCGCCGGGCTTGCTGGATCCGCACGCGGTGGAACCTGCACGAAGATCGAGTCATCGATCACGAAGGTGTGCCGATCCACGAGACTCTCCACCGCCGCCAGGCGGCTGCCGTCATTCCAGCTACCGGCGTAGCCGCGGGCGCTGATGATCGCTACCGCGCTCGCGATGACCAAGACCAGGTAGGCCGCGACACGGCTGCTGGGTTGTTGCAGTGCCTCAGTGTTCATCGGGGTCCCGCGTGAAGTCGTAGATGAAGAAGGTCGTCGTCCGGTCGATAGGACGCCGCGCTCGCAGGAACGCCGCGGCTTGCTGATGGGCCTCTGTTACCGCCGCCCCGTAGAGGAACGTCGTGCTGGCGGCCAGGTAATGCCCGTGCACCTGAGCGATTACGTCACCGGCGCCGGTCACCGGCAAGACGTGCAACGGCAGGTTGCGTACCGGCATTGTTGCCAGAAGAGGGTCACTGCCGAAATACCACACGTCGAGTGGGACGAGGCCATGCTCGCGCTGCCGGCGCGCCAGCTCCTTCAGCCCTTGGCCCCAATCGTAGTTGGAATCACTCAGATAGAGGTAGCCGCGTTGCGTGCCGCCCCAGAGCTCGTTGGTGTACGAGAGCCCGTTCGGCCAGACGGACACGGCGGCCGCAACCGTCCAGACACCGCCGGCGCCAAGCGCTGCGATCAGCAGGTGCCGTCTCCATCCAGGGGCGCACTCGCTGCAGGTTTGAACTGCCGCAGCCGCCAACCCAACGACCAATAGGCTGATCAGCGGCAGGACGAGTCGTATGCCGATCTGGATGCGCATTGTGAGGCTCACAATGAGCAGCGCCGCGGCTGCAAGATTCGCCCAGTTCAGTAGCGTCCGCGGCCGGATCGTCGCGAGCATCACCGGGATGGCTAACAACGGGAGACTCAGCTTGATGGTGAGCGCGAGCGGAAAGTAGTACCAGAAGGCACGCCGGACCTCACCTAGCAGGTACGTCCAGTGGCCGCCCTCGGCGCGCACGTTGTGTTTGATTTGCCGCGCCAGTCCTTCGCCCGCATTGCTGAAGATC
>JBGQHM010000122.1:0-15895 GCA_041497995.1 Binatia bacterium
CGTCTAGCCGCGTAACCGATCGCTCCAGCGTCGAAGCCTGTAGACTCGCGGGCACGGAGGCCCGCGCCACCGGAGCCTCGCGGGCATTTGGTTGCGACCCGACAGCACCGCGGATAGACTTCGGCCATGAACCCATATCGCAGTCGGACCACGACCCACGGCCGCAACATGGCCGGCGCGCGGGCGCTGTGGCGCGCCACCGGCTTGAAGGATGCGGACTTCGAGAAACCGATCATCGCCATCGCCAACAGCTTCACCCAGTTCGTGCCCGGCCACGTGCATCTGCACGACGTCGGACAACAGGTGAAGCAAGTGATCGATGCCGCCGGTGGCGTCGGCGTCGAGTTCGACACCATCGCCGTCGACGACGGCATCGCCATGGGCCACGGCGGTATGCTGTACTCGTTGCCCAGCCGCGACCTCATCGCCGACAGCGTCGAGTACATGGTGCAAGCGCACGTTGCGGACGCGCTGCTGTGCATCTCGAACTGCGACAAGATCACCCCAGGCATGCTGATGGCCGCGATGCGCCTCAACATCCCGACCATCTTCGTCTCCGGCGGCCCGATGGAAGCCGGCAAGGCGGCCGGCACACACGACGCACAGGGCAAGCCGCTTCCGAAGCTCGACTTGATCGATGCCATGGTTGCGGCTGGCGACGACAAGATCAGTGACGAGACCTTGCTCGAAGTCGAGCGTTCGGCGTGTCCAACCTGCGGCTCCTGTTCCGGCATGTTTACGGCCAACAGCATGAACTGCCTCAATGAGGCGCTCGGCCTCGCACTGCCGGGCAATGGCACGCTGCTGGCCACGCATAAGGCGCGCTGGCAGATCTTCGAGGCTGCAGGACGCCGCATCGTCGAGCTGGCACGGCGACACTACGTCGATGGCGACGCTAGTGTGCTGCCGCGCAGCATCGGTACGTTCGCAGCGTTCGAGAACGCGATGACCCTCGACATCGCCATGGGCGGATCGACCAACACCGTGCTGCACATCCTCGCCATTGCGCACGAGGCCGGCGTGCCGTTCACGATGCGCGATATCGATCGGCTGTCGCACCGGGTGCCGAATCTTTGCAAGGTCGCGCCCTCGTCGGCCGCGTATCACGTCGAAGACGTCAACCGCGCCGGCGGCATCTTCACAATCCTTGGTGCGCTCGATCGTGCCGGGTTGTTCCATCGCGAGGTGCCCACGGTCCACGCGAAAACCATGGGCGAAGCCGTCGATCAAAACGATGTCCGCCGTCCGACCGCTACAGCCGCCGCGCGTCAACGCAGTCTCGCGGCGCCTGGCGGTGTCCCGACCAATGTCGGATTCTCGCAGGACAAGTACTACGTCGAGCTCGATACCGACGCGGCGGGCGGCTGCATTCGTGAGATCGAGCACGCTTACAGCAAGGACGGTGGGCTCGCGGTGCTCCATGGCAACATCGCCGAGGACGGTTGCATCGTGAAGACCGCCGGGGTCGACGAGTCGATCTGGCACTTCGAAGGGCCGGCGCGCATCTTCCACTCGCAAGACGATGCGTGCAACGCCATCCTCAATGATCGCATCAAGGCCGGTGACGTCGTCGTCATCCGCTTCGAGGGGCCGAAGGGCGGCCCCGGCATGCAGGAGATGCTCTACCCAACCTCGTACATCAAGTCGAAGGGCCTCGGGAAAGTCTGCGCGCTGATCACGGACGGCCGCTTCAGCGGCGGGACGTCGGGGCTCAGCATCGGTCACATCTCACCCGAAGCAGCCGATGGTGGTGCCATCGCTCTCATCGAGGAAGGCGATCGCATCCGCATCGACATCCCGAACCGGCGCCTCGATCTGGTCGTCGATGCGCCAGAGCTCAAGCGTCGGCGGCTCGACATGTTGGCGCGGGGCGCCGATGCGTGGAAGCCAGTCGGGCGCAAACGGGAGGTGTCGCTGGCTCTGCAGGCGTATGCTTTCCTGACCACCAGCGCATCCCGCGGCGCCGTGCGCGACCTCGAGCAGCACCGCCACGCCAAGTAGCGTGCCGGCGGCGCGCCTTGTGCCAGCCCGGTTGGTGAACTAAGACGCGAGCAGCAGATCTCGAACAGGAGTACCGCCATGCTGCGCAAGATCCATCACGTCGGCATCGTCGTTCGTAACCTGGACGACGCGTACAGGTTCTACCGTGACACGCTCGGGTTGCACGTCCACAAAGAGGCCGTGGTCGAAGACCAAGGCGTCAGAGCCGCGCTGCTCACGATTGGGAACAGCGAGATCGAGTTGCTCGAACCGATCAACGAGAACGGCGGTGTCGCCAAGTTCCTCGAACGCCGCGGCGAGGGACTACATCACATCTGCTTCGAGACCGACAACGTCGCTGCCGAGCTGGCCGCGACCAAAGCCAAAGGTATCGCACTGATCGATCAAGCGCCGCGCAAGGGACTGGCGGGGATGATCTGCTTCCTCCATCCCAAGGCGAACAACGGGGTGCTGATCGAGTACGCGGAAGTCGTGGCTGGTGATTCGTGACGCGGAGGACCAATGGCACTAGCGAAGAAGATTGATCACGTCGCGATCGCGGTGAAGGACCTCGATGCGGCGGTGCAGACATTTTCGAGCAACTTCGACTTTCCGGTGACGCGCCGCGCCGACGTCCCCTCAATCGGCATCGCGCTGGCGCTGCTCAGAATCGGTGACGCCGATCTGGAGCTCTTCCAGCCGACGGCAGCAGACAACCCACCCGCCAAATTCCTCGCCGAGCGCGGCGAGGGCATGTATGTCCTGTCGCTGGAAACCGAGAACCTCGATGCAGCGCTGCAAGCCCTGAGTGCCAAGGGCATCCGAGTCGGCCAGGTGACGCCGTCCTCGGACGGCAAGGGGCGCTTGGCCTACATCAGCCCGAAGGCAACGCACGGTGTGTTGCTGCAGTTGATCGAGCATCCGAAGCAGTGATCAGTTATCAGCAGACGTAGGCAGGACACATGAGACACAAAGATGGGTAAGCTGGACGGGAAGATTGCGTTGATTACCGGATCGTCGCGCGGCATTGGGCGTGGCATTGCGTTGGAGTTTGCGCGTGAAGGCGCGCAAATCGTGGTGAACTACCGCCGCAACGCGGCCGCCGCCGACGCGACGGTGTATGCCATCCAAGAGCTCGGGGGCAGCGCCATCGCGGTGCAAGCCGACGTCAGCGAATGGGGCGCCGTGCAAGCCATGGTCGAGCAGGCGCTACGGCACTTCGGCCATCTCGACATCGTGGTCGCCAATTCGGGCGTTGCTTCCCGCGTCGCACCGGTGTGGGATTTCGACGTCGATCACTGGCACAAGGTGATCAACGTCAATCTGCACGGTGTCTTCTACACCTGCCGCGCGAGCGTCGGGCACCTCGTCGAGCGCAAGCGCGGCAACGTCATCCTGATCTCCTCGATCGGCGCCGACGCCTGCGCCCCGATGGGCGCGCCGTACTACGTCGCCAAAGCCGGCGTCAACGCGCTCACCAAGTCGCTGGCGAAGGAATGCGCGCCGGCCGGTGTGCGCGTGAACTGTATCGCCCCCGGGCTGATCGCGACCGACATGGGCGATCGTATGATGAAGTTCTACGGCGACGCCCTGCTCGCCGGCATCCCGCTCGGACGTGCCGGGCAGCCCGAGGACATCGGCAAGGCCGCGGTGTACCTCGCCAGCGACGATGCCAGCTTCGTCACCGGCAAGATCCTGCGCGTCGACGGCGGCGCGTGGATGTGAGGCGAAGCCGTCAGCACTCAGCCGTCAGCAATCAGCCAGAGGGGAAATCCGACCTGAGCTGATGGCTGAGAGCTAGTCCATGCAGTCTGAATTTCATATCCGCAGCCACCGCAAGCACGAGATGCTCGACATCACGGGCCAGGTTGCGGACATCGTGCGCACAGCGAATCTTCCCGAGGCGATCTGCTCCGTCTACGTCGCGCACGCGACGGCCGCGATCGTCATCAACGAGAACGACGACCCCAACGTCTGCGAGGATGTTCTCGACGCGCTCGCCAAGCTCATCCCCGCCGGCGTGTGGCGGCACGATCGCGTTGACGGCAACGCCGACGCACACATCAAGTCGGCGATCCTCGGACCCGGCGAGACCATCCCGGTGCGCGATGGCCAGCTCGTCCTCGGCACGTGGCAGGCCATCATGCTCGTCGAGCTCGACGGCCCGCGCGATCGGCGCGTGATCGTCACCCTCCGCTGACGCCGGGCGGAGAGTGCTTGACTCACGCACGTCTGTTCACATAGCTCCTACGACGCCGAAGCGGAGTACGCCTGATGTCGAGGAAGGAGTGTTCATGAAGTTTGCCCTGTTCTACGAGATCCCCGTCGCCAAGCCATGGGACCCGCGCAGCGAGTACTGGGCCTACCAGCACACGCTGGAGCAGGCGATCCTCGGCGACCAGCTTGGTTTCCACAGCGTGTGGACGGTCGAGCATCACTTCCTCGAAGAGTTCTCGCACTGCTCCAACCCGGAGATTCTCTACGGCGCGATTGCGGCGCGCACGAAGAACATCCGCATCGGCTATGGTGTCCGCCTCCTGCCCAGCCCGTACAACCACCCGATCCGTACCGCGGAGTCGGTGGCGGTGTTGGATCTGCTCAGCAACGGGCGGGTCGAGTTCGGCACCGGCCGTTCGTCCACGCGGGTCGAGCTGGAGGGCTTCGACGTCAATCCCCATGCGACACGGGAGATGTGGTCGGAAGCGCTGCGCCACATCGTCGGCGCATGGACGAACGAGGAGTATCAGGCCGACGGGAAATACTGGCACATGGGCGGTCCGCGTCGCGTGCAGCCCAAGCCACTGCAGAAGCCGCATCCGCCGCTGTGGGGTGCGACCAGCAGTCCGGACGGCCACAAGGAGATCGGCCGCCACGGGCTCGGCTTGTGTTCGTTCACTGTCGGCGTGCCGCCCGAAGACCTCAGCGACCGCCTGGCGCTATACCGCGAAGGCCTTGCTGAGTGCACCACACCCGTCGGCAAGTTCAAGAACGAGCAGGCTGCTACCTTCACGATGGTGCACTGTGCGGCAACCAACGCCGCGGCGTTCGCCGACGCCGAGGAATCGTTTCCGTGGTACGTGCGCACCGCCGTCAAACGCATAGGTGAGCTCGCCGACTGGATGGCTGGCAAGGACATGGGCACGTACGCCTACGCCGAGCAGCTCAAGGCCGTCGTCGACAGTGGCGGGATGGAACACCTGACCTTCGATTTCCTCAAGGACAGCGGCTCGGCCGTCGTCGGCGATCCCGACCGATGCATTGAGATCGCCAAACGTTATGAGGCCGCCGGCTGCGACCTGCTGCTGTGCCTGGTCAATCCGTACAAGATCCCGCATGAGAAGGTCATGCAATCGATCGAGCTGATGGGAAAGTACGTCCTTCCCGCGTTCAAGTAGACTGCCGCAGCAGGCCGGCGTGACCGATCCGATCGTGATGTCCGGCTCCAGCGACGGCGGCGCGCACCACGCGTCTGCTCACCGAATGGGTGCCCGACCCGCTCAGTCTCGAGCACGCGATTTCGCGCCTCACGCTCATGCCGGCTACGGTCCACGGGCTCGCCGATCGCGGTGTCATCCGCGAAGGTGCCTTCGCCGATCTCGTGCTGCTCGATCGGGCCCGCCTCGCCTGTGGCACCGCGCACTTGGTGCGCGACTTTCCTGCCGACAGCGAACGATACGTCATCGATGCCGACGGCTACGTAGCAGTGCTGGTGAACGGCGAGGTGGTCATGGAGGGAGGGCAGCACCCGGGGCGACTGCCGGGACACGTGCTGCGCGGTGGGTGACTGCTAAGGAGTGCACCGGCGCGTGTCGGTCAGAGCCTGCGCAACCAACTCCTCGAGCGCTTCGAACGGGAAGGGTTTCGTCAGGTAGCCGTAGGCCCCGAGACGCTGCGCCTCGGCTGCGCTGCACAACTCGCTGAAGGCGGTCATCACGATCACGGCGACGGCATTGCCACACTCCGCTTTGATCTTCTTGAGCACGGCGAATCCATCTTCGTCGGGAAGACGCAAGTCGAGAAAAACGACCCTGGGCCGGCGCGCGGAAAACTGCGCCAGGCCTTCGGCTGCTGTGGCGGCAACCGCTACGTCGTAACCCGCTGTCCGGAGAGTTTCCTCCATCGCCCACCGAATCATCGGTTCATCATCGATGATGAGCACGATTGCGGGGGGTGTTTGATTTGCCATTGCTGCCTACCGCAACGGCGGGCGGCCCTTTCGATTGGGGCCGCCCGCCGCTGCCGAGCGAGGCTCGGTGGAAGGTGGAGGGGGACTTACTGGCTCATCGCGTCTTCCACCGCGGCCTTCGACGCTTCGAGCACGTTCCAGATGAAGTCCGGGTTGTGAATGCCCTTGCTGTTATCGCCGTGGATCAGGAAGTAGTTCCATCCCGCGCGGACCAGGATGTCGCTGGCAGCGACTACCTTCGTCGTTCCGTCGGTGGTGAAGTCACCGAGTTGGACCTGCGCCTGCATCAGGGTCTGGGTGTGCGGTGTCTCACCCGCGGGACTGTACGTGAATGTGACTGCGGTCTTGAAGTTCACGAGGTATCCTTGCTGCCCATGTGGTTCGGTTGGCGCCAGCGAAGCGATATTGGTGGCTTGCACGACAACGGCGGCGCTCTTCATGTCGTACGACTTGCCGTTGAAGGTGTGCGGTGTGTAGTCGAGGATCGAGACCGACCCGGCGGTGTTGATCTTGTTCTGGAGATCCGCCGACAGCAACCCGGCGAGGTCCTCGAGCTCGGCCTCGACGCTCTGCTGCAACGTCCCGCCGTCGAACACGCCGTGGCACTGACCGCAGATGTTGAGGCTGGCTTTGAAGCTGTGGTTCGTGCCGGAGCCCTCGAAGCTGAACTCGGCCGGCGGCTGCGTCAGCTCCATGTGGCACGTGGCGCACGTGTCATCGATGAAGGAGTGGGGGGACCGGTCGCCAACGGTGACGAAGTAGGCGGTCTGACCCATCAACACGTCGCCCTGTGCGGCGGAATGCGGTGCCGAGTAGTTAGTCGGAATCCCGACGCCGTCGTTGTGGGCGCCGTTGCGCGTGTTGTGACACGTGATGCAGATCGCGCCGCGGCCCACGCCGACGGCGGCGAATCCCGCGGGTAGGAGCGGGGTACTGCCGCTGATGCGCACGGTCGCATTGTTGGGCTTGCCGGTCGTCGTGCCTTCGGCGTGTGGATCGTGGCAGGTCGCGCAGGTCTGCGGATGGACCGTATCCACGGTGAGACCGAGAGCGGTCAACTCAGCAACCGTGGCGTTGCCGCTCGCGCCTTGAATCTGCTTGGTCAAGTCGGGCTGCTGGATCCACTGGACGAACCCTTGAGCCGAGTGGCAACGGCCGCAGTGACCGGCGGTTGCTCCACGGTTTTCGACGGTTGCCTCCAGTATCGACAGATCGTAGTTGGCGTGGCCGCTTTCCTGCCACTGCTGGAAGCGCCCGTGACGCAACGGCTCGCCGTGGCAGACCCCGCAAACGTCAGAGGCGAGGCTCAAGCGTGGACGCGCATCGATCGGGCCCTTGCCCTTGTGAGCCTGGCTGTCGTTTGGTCCATGGCAGTTCTCACATTGGATGTTGGCGAGCCGCGCCACCGCGGGATACTTCGCCAGCACGTTCACCCAGTTGTTCGGGTTGGGTGTAGGCGACCGACCACCTGGGAAGAACTCATTGAGGAAGTCGGTGTAGCCGACGGCGTCGTCAAACCCACCGTCGTTCACTTTCGTGTCGTACCCGACGGTGTGGCAGGAGAAACATGCGCTGCTGTAGTGACCGCCGGCGTTGAGGTTGTCCTTGAAGATCTCGGCGTGTCCCGAATGGCTCCACGGAGTGAACTCGTCCGGTGCGATATCACCGTCGTGGCAGGTCGTACACAGAGAGCTCGGCTGCCCGTTGGGACCGAGGGCCCCGACCCACCCGCCGGCGTACACCTCAAGGCTCGCCCCGACGGTGGACTCGGTGATCGTGTACTTGCCAGCGACATCGGGGGCGAAGTACGGGTTCTGTGTCGCCGCATCCTGCAGGGCATTGACCTGTGATCCATTCGGCGCGGTCACCTGCCAGTTGTAGGTTCCAGCTGACGCTTGGTCCTTGCCGTGCAGCAAGATGGTCTCACCGACCGACACATTGCGAATGCCGCCAGACCAAACGAACGGTAACGGGACACTGATCGTTGCGTCCTTGGTGTAGCTGCCCTTGCTCGTGTCGACCTTCACGGTCAGGACAACCGCGCCCGCCTCCTCGATGTCGAGTGGGTCGACGCCCATCACCATGTTGCGGTTGAGCAGGTAGTGGCGCTCGTTCTCGACGATGTCGAAGAACTTGTCTTTGAACGCGGTCACGTTCGGCACGGTCACCTGGATGGCGTTGCCTTGGACCGGAGCGGCTGCGCCGCCGCTCGCGATGACCACTGAGGCGCCACTCTTCTGCGTCCACGAGGTGCCTGTCACGCTGGAACCATCCATCGGGGCCACGGTCGCCGTTACGGAGAGCGTACTTCCCGGCGCAGTTGTCCCGGTGACTTTCGTCGTCACAATGACCGGTGCGGTTGGCGCGAGGGCCACGTTCTTGGTTGCGGAACCTCCCGCAATCACGCTGACCGAGGCGGTGCCGTTGGTGAAGTTGGTCGCTTTGAAGGTGAGCACGTAGACACCGGTCGGGAGCACCGCGGAGTACGTACCGTCGGCACCCGTCACGGGGCTAACTCCTTGCACGATCGGATCGATGCCTACCGTCGCGCCCTGCACCGCCCCAGAGGTGAGGGTATTCGTGACGGTACCAGACACCGTGCCTGTGCTCGTCCCTGGAGGTCCTTCCGGGCCCGGCGTCCCTGGAGCTCCGGTTGGACCAGGCTCTCCTGGCACTCCTGTCGGACCGGGTGATCCTGGAACTCCCGTTGGGCCAGGCTCTCCCGGTATTCCTGTTGGACCGGGTGATCCCGGAACTCCCGTTGGACCAGGCGCTCCCGGCACTCCTGTCGGGCCAGGTGATCCTGGAACTCCCGTTGGGCCGGGGGCTCCTGGCACTCCTGTCGGACCGGGCGACCCCGGAGGGCCTTGTGGACCAGGTGTCCCTGGCACCCCGGTCGGACCGGGTGCTCCGGGAACTCCTGTTGGTCCAGGTGATCCTGGAGCGCCCTGAATACCTTGAGACCCCTGCGCCCCATCGCTGCCGCCGCCGCAACCTGCGACCGTCAGCGCGAGTACGAGAAGACCTGCACCGATCAAATGATGATGTGTGCTGCTGGAATGTTTGGCCATCGGCGCCCCCACTCCTTTCCGTCCAAGGAAAGCTGGCAGCGCATGCAACGCCACCAATCATGCGCCGGAGCAACGCAAGGGGCATGCCGCGCTCACAAAGCAGGCGCGCCATTCGCAGCGTGTGAGTGGGTGCGGAATTTTCCGCTTTCGCGTGTGAGGGGTGCGGAATTTTGCGCACCGTGATGCGGAATTCTCCGCAGCGGCGGCGCGGCGGGCTAGCCGGTCAGGCCGAATTTCTGCATTCGGTAGCGCAGGGCGTCGCGGCTGATCCCCAGGAGCTGGGCGGCGCGAGTCTGATTTCCCGCGGCGATCTCGAGCGACTGGCGCACGAAGTCCTTCTCCACCTCTTCGAGCGAGATGCCGGTCGGCGGCAGACAATACTGCGGTGCCGCCGGCACATCCGGCAGTGCCGCGGGTTCGGCGGCCGGCGTTTGGGGCGCCGGCGTGCTGGCGGACGCGGCGGTGATCTCCGGCGGCAAGTACTCGGCGAGAATCGTCTCGCCTTGTTCCAAGATGAGGATGCGTTCGACCGCGTTGCGGAGCTCGCGCACGTTGCCGGGCCAGGGGTAGGCCATGAGCAGTCGGAGGGCATCCGGCGCGATGGTGCGGAAGCTCTTGCGGAACTCGGCGTTGTACTTGGCCATGAAGTGGGTGAGGAGGAGGGGAATGTCGGCGGCCCGCTCGCGCAGGAGTGGCAGGGCGATCGGGATGACCTTGAGGCGATAGTACAGATCCTCGCGGAAGCGGCCAGCTCGCACTGCGGCCTCCAGGTCGCGGTTGGTGGCGGCGATGATGCGAATGTCGACGTGATGGTCGACTGTTCCGCCGAGGCGCCTGAAGGTCTTCGACTCGAGGACCTTGAGCAGCTTCGCTTGCGACACGATCGGCATGTCGCCCACTTCATCAAGGAAGAGGGTGCCGTGGTCCGCGCATTCCAGCAGTCCCCGTTTACTCACCTTGGCATCGGTGAATGCACCGCGTTCGTAGCCGAACAGCTCACTTTCGAAGAGGGTCTCGGGCATCGCCGTACACGACAGATCCAGAAACGGTCCGTCCGCGCGGCTACTGCGGCAGTGAATGGCTCGTGCGAAGAGATCCTTGCCGGTACCGTTCTCGCCCTGCAGGAGAACGGTGGCGGCATCGCTCTGCGCGACCTTCTCGAGCAGCGTGGTCACGCGCCGCATCTGTTCGGAATGGCCGACGATGTTCTCGACGCCGAAGATCCTTCTGCGCTCCTGCCGCAGCTCGCCCACGGCGCGCCGCAGCTGCGTTGCCTGCAGCGCCTTGCCCACCATCACCTCGAGCTCGTCGAAATCGAACGGCTTCTTGAGATAGTCGTAGGCGCCGAGACGCATCGCCTCGACCGCCGTACGAATTTCGCCGAAAGCGGTCATGATGATCACAGCGGTATCCGACCCGCTCTCGTCCTTCAGCTTCTTGAGCAGCGCGAGCCCGTCCTCGTCCGGTAGCCGCACGTCGAGGAACACCACTTCCGGGAGCAGCTGGTGAAACATGGAGAGGCCCTCTGCCGCGGTTTCCGCGACGGCGACGACGTACCCCGCCGCCCGCAAGGTCTGCTCCATGGACCAGCGAATCATCCGCTCGTCATCGACGACCAGCACCGTTGTCATGCGCGTAGGATCATGCTTGACGAGGGTCGGCTGGCGAGTACGCCGGCAGTTCCACTTCTACGCACGTACCGGTGCCCGGGGTGCTGCGCAGGGCGATGAAGCCGCCGTGTTGCTCGACGATCTGTTTGGCGATCGCCAGCCCTAGCCCAGTCCCCTGCGCCTTGGTGCTGAAGAACGGTTGAAACGCTTTGGCGATCTCGTCCGCGCTCATCCCTTTCCCACTGTCCTCAATTTCGACGCATGCGCAAGGCTGACCCGCCGTGTTGTCGGCGGCGAATGCGCGAATCCGGATCTCACCGCCTCCCGTGCTCGCCTGAATGGCATTCAGCACCAGGTTCGTCAGGACCTGCTGCAGTTGGTACGGGTCGGCGTTGACTGCCGGCAGCGCGCTGCCAGCAGGGTCGTTGGACTGCTTGGTGATGGAGACGCGCGCCTTACGGGCTTCGCCCTCGAGGAGCGACACCGTACGCTCGATGATGTCGGCGAGGTGGACGATGTGCAGCTGCGGCTGTGAGGGTCTCGAGTAGTGCAGGATTTCCTCAACCGACTTGTTGAGCCGGTCGATGAGCAGATGGGTTTCGCGCACGATGTCGCGCCGCGGGTCGTCGGCGGCGAAGTTGCGGCTCAGCACCGACAGCGCGCCGCTGATGCCGGTGAGTGGATTGCGGATCTCATGGGCGATGGCCGCCGCCATCTCGCCGATCGTGGCGAGGCGGTCGGCACGCGCCAACTGTTCTTGGTGGTAGCGCGCGAGTTCCTGTTGCGCCGTATCCAGCTTGGAAATCATGGAGTCGAAGTTGCGGGCCAGCCGACCGAGCTCGTCGGAGCTGTCGGCCTGCACCCGTGCGCTGAGGTCACCACCCTCGGCCCGCGCCATCACCGCCACCAACCGCTGCAACGGCTGGTCGACAAAGAGCGTGAGCGACAACCAGACGCCAACGACGATGACCGCCAGGGCAATCAGCGTGGCGACGATTGCCGACCGCTTGAGCGTCGCCAGCTGTTGCCAGACCGGGTTCAGCGACAAACTCACCTGGAGGATGCCCAGAATTTTTTGGTCAGCCGGATGACACTTGGTGCAAGCGGGTTGGTTGAACATCGGCCGGACGAGGGTGTGGACCGTCGTTCCGCCCTCGCCGCTGACCAGCATGGGGTCGGGCTGACCAAAGAAGCGTGACAGCTCCGCGGGGCTGAGGCGCCCGCCACGTTCCTGCAGATGCGACGAGTAACGAATCAAGCCGGCGGTGTCGAAGAGCCGCGCCGCCTCGACTTCCTGGTGCCGACTGACGGATTCGAGCAGCTGTTGGACAGAGTCCGGGTTTCCGGTCAGCATGCAGGTGTCGACGATGGCATCGCGCAGCATCTCATGAAGCGTCCGCAGGTGCTCGTGCGACGCGCGCAGCAGCTGCGCCTGCTGCATGCGGATCGCACTCCATGGCGCAATCCCGATGGTGAGCCCGAGGAGCGCGATGATGAATAGCACCAGCTTGAGCTTGAGGCTGCTGCGGATGGCACGGGCTATTCCTGTGGCAAAGAGCATTCGGCTCGCATGCGGCGCGGATGCACCGGAGACCCATGGTTCCGCCGCGCAGCGCGACCATGCCTATCAAACAGATGGTAGCGGCGTCGATATGCTCGCGCCGTAGGTGGCGCACAGCTCGGCGCCGGGCAGTGCCCTCTCGCAATGGCCGCTGGCTCCTGGTGTTTCTTCTGCCTGGGATGGTATTCTTGGCAACAGGTTGGCAAACTCTACCGTTCAAAGGGAGGCTGCATTGGCCGAGGCTGCACGAGCCGGAGGTGCAACACCGTCGCCGCGCCCGACGACGCGGGAGACGCCGCTGGTTTCGCAGCCAGGCGATGTGTATTTCTCCGCCGACGTGGAGACCGATGGTCCCATTCCAGGCCCGTTCTCTATGCTGGCGCTTGCCATAGTAAAGGCAGGAACGTTCGACGGCGTCCGCTTCACGGCTGCGGATATTTCCTCGGAGGTCTTCCACGCGGAACTGTGCCCGATCTCGGAATCCTTCGAGCGCGAAGCCCTGGCAGTGAACGGCATGGACCGCGATCGGCTCCTGCGTGAAGGAAGCGACCCTGCGGATGCGATGACGGACGCGGCCGAGTGGATCCGTAGCCACTCCGCGGGTGGCTCGCCGGTGCTGGTAGCCTACCCACTCAGCTTCGATTGGATGTGGATGTATTGGTACTTCGTGCGCTTCTCTCGCAGCGGCTCGCCCTTCAATCACTCCCGTTGCTTCGACATGAAGACGGCATTCGCGGTCAAGGGCCATCGGCCGATCACGGGTGCGAGCCGCAAGGAGTTGCGGCGTGTCCTCGGGGACATCGAGCGCCCGCACACTCACAAGGCAATCGATGACGCGCGGGAGCAAGCCGAGATCTTCGCGCGTCTCTTCTCGTGGATGCGGGGGAATTGAGCGGCGAGGGTTCACTTTCCGCCGTCGGTGCCCGCCATAGGCGGAGTAGGGACCCCAGAAGGGATCGACCCGCGCATTCTGGGGAGGCACAACTGGTGCGTAACAGGGTTCCGTAGTTCTAGTCGAGAACGAGCGCGAATGGTGCAGAGCACGGCGCTGGCCACCTCCTCGGCGAAATGACTCCCTCCCCCGACGACGACAGCACTCTCCTCCAGCGCATCAAAGCCGGCGATCAGGCCGCGGAAGCCGACCTGTTCTGGAAATACCAACACGGCGTGCTTCGGGAAGCCATGCGAGGACGCCTCGTGGAAGCAGACGCCGAGGAGGTGGCCAGCGCCGTGCTCTGCACCATGTTGGACAACGCTCACGCAGGTAAGCTGAAGGGGAACATTCGCCCGTGGTTGATGAAGGTCACCAAGAACCGCGTGATAGACTGGCTGCGAGAGCGGGGGACAGAAGACAAGCGGCAGGCCGCGGTTGCGGAGGAACTGATGCTGGCCAGTCCGGGCTCGGAAGGCGAGAGCGCGTCAGTGGTGCCGTATTCGAAGCTCCTGGTACGGCAAGCCATGGCACGAATCCGGGAAAGGGAGGAGAAGCAGGGAAAATCGGCCGAAGGCTGGAGCTACAGCGAGATCCTCACGTGGATCTCTGGAAGCAACGAACTTGCTGACATGGCGAAGTGGATGGGAACCAGCGAGAATACGGCTCGGCAGCGTAAGTTCAGGGCGCAACAGATGCTTCGGGAAGAGGTCGAGACGCTGCGCGCACGAGGCGAAGTCGTCAAAGAAGAAAAGGACCGGTGACCACTTGATGACCGAGAGGAAAAAGAAACAGCCCTCCGAAGAGGCCGAGCTGGAAAAGATCGAGGCTTTGCTGGTGGAGCTGGGTCAGGACCAGTCAAGCGCCGTCGGTGGTTCGGAGCCTCCTGCCGGCGCTGGTGAGCGCGTCTGGGCCAAGGTGCGGGGGAACCGCGAATTGCATCGGCGGATGAGAGAAGCGCAGAGGGCTCTGGCAGAGCAGACGCTGTCCTTTCGAGAGCTACTGGCGCGTCTTCGTGAGCGGGTGGGTATCGACGCCGGACAAGCGGCCCTGGCTTCGGGGGTGGATGCTCGAGAGTTTCTTGGCTTGGAGCAGGGGAGTGTGGACCCATTGAGGTTGTCACCCGAGAAGATGGCAAGGCTCATGGAGACCTTCTCAATGCCGTTAGCCCTCGTGGAGCGCAGCTTGAGCGCGACGGCTGAGTTCCGGACCGCAGCGAAGGCGCCAAGTGTTCCGCTGGCGCGGTCAACAGGTGCGGCTGCGGCGTCGGCGAGAAGAGTCGCGATGGCAGATATGGAAGCTGTGTTAGCGGAGAAGCGCCTCCAGAAGGAACAGAGGGTTCTTCACGGATTCCTTGAACGGGTCCGTGCCGTGCTCGATCGTTGGGGGCTCGAGTCGCTCCTCTGACGGAGCGGACCCGTTCAGAGCAGGTTGTGGTACTTCAGCGCTACATAGACAACGGAAGAGGTGACGAGGAAACGCTGCGCGAGTTGTTCGGGGGACAGCGGCGGTTGGGCGCCCGCTTTGAGAGCGCCGCGAAGGGAGTGTTGAAAGCCTGGGATTGATCGCCTTCGGGCACGTTCGGTCGAGATGGCTTGGGCCTCAGCCCGATGAGAATCGGGCGAGGGACGAGAATCTCATTCGCGAAGTTGTTTGCTTCGACCTCGGAGTCCGAGTCGTGCTCGGGATGGATGTCGTCCGGCGGATGATCGATGTCGATGACGCCCCTCCCCTCGAAATAGTTATGGCCGAGCACGTAGTGCCCGAACTCATGGGCCATTGAGAAGCGCTGGCGTTTCGGGTCGTCGTCCGCGTTGATGGCGACCACCCTCTCTTCGCGGTAGAGAAGCCCCCCGACAGGTGACCTGCCCCAGTGCCGGAACTCTACCTCGAGCCGTTCCCTTGCGAGGATGTCGGCGATGGGCGTGCCTGGCGTGGCGATGCCGTATTTCGCGACGAACTTCCGGGCCAGGGCCCGGATCTGCTCGCAGCGCGGCCTCTCCACCATAGCTGTCCCTCCCACGATCGAAGCACCCTTGTAACGCACCCTCGTAGTAGGGGGTAGAGGCGCTGCGTCCAATGGCAGCGCCGATAACCCATGAATGCCCCCGGGGTGGGGCGAAGGAGGCAAGATGAGCGTGGGGCTTTCTGGGCAAGGGACCACAATCACGTGGTCGGCGTTCCACTTACTGACAGAGCAGGAGATCCGGACGTACGTGCCGAAGAGCCCGGGGGTGTACCTGATATGGGTGAAGCTCCAGAACGGGAAGTGGCGGTGCTTCTACGTAGGCCAGGCTTTGGACCTGGAGGAGCGCCTGCTTACACACCTCTCGCCGAGTAATCCGAACACCTGCATCCAGACCCACGTTCGCGACCACATCTGCGGGTTTGAGTTTGCGAAGGTGGCGCGGCAGAGCGACCGGGACGGGATCGAGAAGTTCCTGTACGACCACTTTCGCCCGGAGTGCAATCAGCAGGTTCCGGGCGGCACAGCGATCCCGGTCAACGTCCCGTGAGCGAAGGCGAAGAGAACGCCGCCGTACTCAGAGTTCTCCC
>JBGQHM010000123.1:0-15864 GCA_041497995.1 Binatia bacterium
TCCCGAAGAGCCGGTCCGCGTGCGCATCGGACTGCACACCGGCGAGACCATCAAGGAGGGCGAGGACTTCTTCGGCGGAACGGTGAACCTCGCGGCGCGCATCGCCGCGGCCGCGCAAGGCGGTGAGATTCTCGTATCGTCGGTGTTGAAGGAGCTCACTGAAGGCGGCGGCGATATTCACTTCGGGGCGGCCCGCGCCGTCGAGTTGAAGGGGCTCTCGGGAACGCGGACGCTCTTCCAGGTTCCGTGGATGAACGAGCCCTCGTCGGCAGGTGCTTGAGCGCTGCGTAGGAAAGCGCTCTAACACCCGACGATGAAGCTTGCTGGGCGACATATTCGGTGGCTAGTGGCGGCGCTTGGAGTGCTCTCGTGTCCCGTTGTCGCGCAGATGCCCGAACTGGACAAGACTAAGATGGAGCGAACCCACATCATCAAAGAGGACTTTCACGGCTGGCCGAACACCTACCGGCTCAGCAACGGGCTCGTCGAAGCGCGCGTGGTCACCGACGTCGGGCCGCGCATCATGGACTTCCACACCATGGGCGGTGCCAACCTCCTGTACGTGCGCGAGTCAGAGGCCGGCAAACAGGGAGAAGACAAGTGGATGCAACGCGGCGGCTGGCGGCTGTGGATCGCGCCGGAACGGCGCGAGACGACCTACGCGCTAGACAATCTAGCCTGCACCGCCGAGGTCATCGGCGACAGCACCGTGCAAGTCACCGGACCCGCACAGCCCAGTGCGGGCATTCAGAAGGCGATCGAGGTCAGCTTGCTTCCGGGTGAGCCGCGCCTGCGCATCATGTCGCGCATGAAGAACGTCTCTGACCACTCCGTCTCGTACGCCGCATGGAGCTTACCCGTGCTGCGCCCAGGCGGACGCGCCTTTGTGCCGCAGGACGTTGGTTCGTTGACCGCCTTCGATGCGGTCCGACGGCTTCTCTTGTGGAGCTATACGAAGATCGCCGACCCGCGCTATCACGTCGGCGACCGTCTGATCGAGATTGATCACACGCAAGTGAAGCCAGGACCTCTTGGCCAGTCCGGTCGCCACGCCGACGAGAGCAAGATCGGCGTCGACTCGGCGCAAGGCTGGGCGGGGTACCTGCTCGACGGCACGCTCTTCTTCAAGCGCTTTCCGCACGATCCCAAGGCGAGCTATCCCGACGGCGGCGCGACGATCGAGGTCTACTCGAGCCACGAGTTCCTCGAGCTGGAGAACCTCGGTCCGCTGACGACTATTGCTCCGGGCGAGGAGATCGTGTTGCCGGAGGACTGGTGGTTGTTCGCGCACGCCACTGTGCCGACCGGCGAGGGCGAGGCGCTTGCCGCGTTGGAGAGCTACGCCGGAAGGGCGAAGAGTGCCTGGTGAACGGGCGGAGCGGGGGGTCGACAGATGACCAACGATCAGAGAGTGAATAGATCCTTGACGGAAAGGCCAATGTCGCGCAGCACACGTGAGCGGATGGCACCGGCGGTGACGGTGGTCCCCGCACCGTAACCGCGCTTCCCGCGATGGAATACCGTCACCTGCTTCCGGGCGGGATCCACGATCCAGTACTCGTCGACGCCGTTGCGCTCGTAAACACCCTTCTTGTCGATGCGGTCCTTGCGGGCCGTTGTGGGCGAGAGGATTTCCACGACGAGGTTCGGAACGATGCGCAGGAATTTTCCCGCGACGGGTTTTGGACCGGCAGCAAACCGTCGGGTGGCAATGAAAGAAACGTCCGGCTCCACCGTATCGCCGGAGGGCAGGTCGTAGCCGGCACTCGACCCGAGGACAACCCCCAGCTTTCGGCTCTGCACGTACTGTCCGAGGGGAACCACCAAAGCTGCCTCAACGCCCCCGTGTGGCCAACCGGCCGGTGGGGTCATGACGATTCTTCCATTGATCAGCTCGTAGTGGTTGATGTCCGACGCTGGCCGCGCGTCGAGCCAGCGCCGAAACTGCTTCTGGTCGAAGTGTTCGTCCGAGCGGAAGGCCGTCTCTGCAATCATGGCCCGCGTACTATACCGTCTTCCCTGGCGAGGGCAAAGAACCAAGACGGCCGACAAGCAGGCGCAGAGCCGCCCCGCCGCGTCACGTGCGCTGATGTGTTCATCAATAGCAGGGGCGCAGCGCGACGGGGGCGCGTCAACGCCGAGACGGCGATCCCACCCTCGGCCGCTGCCCGCTCTGTTGGCCCCCGGACTGCGCGCGGCTCTGCGTGACCGGAGTAGACGCACTGCTTTCCTCGCGCCGTGCGGGCTCGGGCACGACGAAGATCTCACAATCGGGGTCCTGTTTGTCCGGGCGCTTCTTGTTGGTAAGGATCAAGAAGCGCCCGCCGTCCCGGAGCAGCTGCACGGCCGCCTCGAGGTTGTCTGCCTGAACCCGGCCGGACAAGTACGGCTTCTTGCCCTCCCGACTGAGATTCTTCCAGAGTACGCCGAGCTTGATCTTGTCGTCTGTCATTGCTGAACCTCTTGGTTGTTGTGTGAGTCACGCCTCCGAGAACGCAGTTATCTATGTACTACACACAAGGTAGCTATGTCAACATCATTACCGAGCGCCGACAAGGCAGAGGAGAGCGAAATGGCACCCCCTTCCCTCGCAGGGAAGGGGGCCAGGGGGTTAGGTTCTTCCTGCAGGCGGCGCGAAGTGCGAACCGCCTTGCTTCCGGCCGCCGCTTGCATGCAGTATGGCTGACCGGAGCTTTCTGATGACCGCTGCGAAGATCGAGACCCGCCCGCTGTCGGGCGCCCTGGGCGCGGAGATCGTCGGCGTCGATTTGAGCCGATCGCTGGACGACCTGACCTTCGCTGCCATCCGCCGCGCCTTCGTCGACTTCGGCGTCCTCTGCTTTCGTGAGCAACAGATCACGTCGCAGCAACAGGTGGCCTTCGCGCGCCGCTTCGGCGCGCTCGACGTACACCCGATCGTCAACGGTACCGATGACATCCCCGAGCTCGTGCGCGTGTTGAAGCCGGCCGGTGAGTCCGCCAGCTTCGGCGTGGGTTGGCACTCCGACAACTCGTTCTTCGAACAGCCGAGCCTCGGCTCGGTGCTCTACGGTGTCACCATCCCGCCGTACGGTGGCGACACGCTCTACGCCTCGATGGAGAAGGCGTACGCGGCGCTCTCCGAACCGATGAAGCATTTCCTCGACGGATTGGTCGCCGTGCACAGCGCGTCACGAGCCTACGATCCGAAGACCACCGGAGAGCACAAGTATCGTGGTGAAGCGCCGATCACCTACCGCTTCGATGAGCAGGCGATCTACGCCGAGGTGCAGCATCCCGTCATCCGCACCCACCCGGAGAGCGGACGCAAGGGCATCTACGTCAACCAGATGTTCACGCAGCGCCTCGCCGGCCTGTCGGCAGGGGAGAGCCGCGCGCTGCTCGGGTTCCTCTACGAGCATTGCGTGCGCCCCGAATTCACCTGCCGCGTACGCTGGCAGCCGCGCACGCTGACGATGTGGGACAACCGCTCGGTGCAGCACTACGCGGTCGATGACTACCAGGAGTTCGAGCGCCTCATGTACCGCGTGACGATCTGCGGCGACCGGCCCGTCTGAGCGCCGTGAATAGTCTGTCGCGTCCCCTACGCTTTCTCGTCTGCGACGCGTATCCGCGCGAAGGTCGCGACGGGCTGCAGCGAGCAGCGGCCACCTTCGCCGGCACGCTGTTCGAACGCCTCCTGCGCCGCCTCGAACCGCAGGCGGCTGTCGATGTCCTGCACCCCGCTGACGTCGATGTTGCTTTGCCGCCCGGCCGCGCACTCGCCGACTACGACGGCGTCGTGTGGACGGGCTCGAGCCTGACAATCTATCACGACGACGACCCGCGCGTACGGCGCCAGATCGAGTTGGCGCGCGCCGTCTTCGAGGGTGGCATCCCCAGCTTTGGAAGCTGCTGGGCGGTGCAGCTCTCCGTCGTCGCCCTCGGCGGGCGCTGCGCTCCCAACCCCAAGGGCCGCGAGTTCGGCATCTCCCGGCGCATCGCGCTCACTGCGGAGGGCCGCAGGCATCCGATGTACCGCGGCAAGCAGGCCGTCTTTGACGCGTTCACCAGCCATGCCGACGAGGTGACTGTCCTGCCTTCCACAGGCCAGCTGCTCGCGTCGAATGATTTCTCTCGCGTGCAGGCCGTTGCGGTCGAGCAGCGCGGGGTGTTTTGGGCGGTGCAGTACCATCCCGAATACAACCTGCACGAAGTCGCGCGCCTGTCCGTCTTCCGCATGGACGAGCTGATTCGACAGGGAACCTTCCGCGATCGTGACGACGGGGAGAAGTTCGTGGAGCAACTTGAAACGCTGCATCGAGATCCAACCCGTGCAGACATCAGGGAGGCACTGGGGATCGACCCGGCGCTCCTCGACGAGGCGCAGCGCACCCTCGAGGCGCGGAACTGGATCGACTGCCTCGTCAAGCCGAGGCTGCGCAGATAGTCTCGCGATCGCGCGTGCCATCTGCATCCGACAGCCGTCACCCACCCTTCTCCCACTGATTCCATTGGTCGACGTACGCGGCCACGTTGTCCTTCGTCACCACATCCATGCCGGAGTACTGATACGGCTCCGCCGGGCGATCACCCGCAATGATCCGCTTCAGCAGCTTTACCGACTCCTCGCCCCATCCAAAATACTTCTGCCCGATGAGCAGCTGCACTTTACCGGCACGCAGCAGATCGGGTGCGGGCGGGATGGTGTCGAAGGCGACGACCTTGGTGCGCGCCGGATCGACCGGGTCGAGCGCGTTGCGCACGAACACCGGCCATCCGCCCACCGACAGCCAGCCGTCGAGGTCGGGATAGCGCTGCGAGGCGGAGGCGATAACCTCGGCGACGCGCACCGCATCGTCGCGGACATCGAAGACCTCGACGACCTGAATGTCCGGATACGCCTTGAGCGCGTCCTTGGCGCCGTCGAGACGCTTCTGCAGATTGTCGGCGCCGAGCGAGGTGATCATCGCGACGCGCCCGCGGTTGTTCAGGAGCTTCGCGAGCCCGTCACCGAGGGCGCGCCCCGCTTCGATGTCGTTCACTCCGTAGAACGCTTGCCGCTTGCTCTTCGGCGCATCGGAGTCCCACGTGACCACGGGGATGCCGGCCTCGACGGCGTGGTCGATCGCGTCGGTGAGCAGATCGCCGTTGAGGCAGGAGATGGCGATGCCGTCGACGTGCTGGGCGATGAACGACTCCAGGATTTCCTTCTGCCGGATCTCGTCGGTGCTCTCGGGTCCGCGCCAGATGATCTCGATGCCGCCGATCTGCTTGGCGGCCCGTTCGGCACCGGTGCGCGCATACCTGAAGACGGGAATGTGCAGGGCTTTCGGAATGAATGCGAAGCGCAGCGGGTGCGGTTGGTCGGCGGGAGAGCTGCAACCGCCGATGCTCAGCAACAGAAGCGCCGCCGCCAGAAGGTTGCTACCCATTCGAGTGAGGACGTTCACGGCGCCCCCTTACCATTCCTGATCCGGGCTTGCACGCCGCTGTGGAGCCATGCATTTTCCGCTCGACTTCGTATCGAGGTTGGTCAATAGGTGAAGGACAATTACTGAGGTCAAGCGCCGGGGGGCGTTGGCGACGGGGGCGCTAGCAGGGGAGGCACCAGATGTTCGTAGCGTTCCGTAGGTGGCCGATGTTGACGCTGCTCTTGCTGGCCGCTCTCGTCGCGCCGAGCCTTGCTGATATTTCCCGCCAGACCATTCTCGCCACCGGGGACCGCGTGCCGGAATTCGGCGCGATCGGTGGTGGTGGCTTCGACATCAAAGCACTCACGGACGACGGTCGCCTGCTGGTGGCCGCGACGCTGAGCGACGGACGCCAGGGCCTGTTCTATGCAGACCACCGGCAGCTCACGCCGATCTGGACGAGCGATCAAGCGCCGGGAGTCAGGGTGGGATTCTTCGCGGCGACAGCCCAGGCGAGCGGAGCGGTTGTCGTGCCCGCATGGGTTCCTGGCGCGGCGCTGCCATTCTTCTACGTCTTCACACCTGCCGGCGAGGTGCACGTCGTCCACCCGTCTTCTCCCGACCGCGGTGGCAACAACCTGTGCGGCATCGATACTCGACGCACCAGCGTGAATGCGAGCGGCGATATCGCGTTCCAAGCGGAGATCGCTCCGCCGGGACGCGACTGCGATTCGTACGGCGATTCCATCCGACCGTCGGCCATCTACGTCGCCCGAGGCGATCAGATCACGCGGGCGATCACCGTACTGGACTTCTCCACGAGTCTGGCGGCAGGGGACTTCGTCGCGCTCGTCGGCCTTACCGACGACGGCACGGTCGTCGCGACCCACCAACAGCGGCTCCCATCTGGAAGGGGTGATGTCGCTGTCATCTCCGTGAAGTCCGGGACCGTCCGCCGCATCGTCGGAACTGGCGACGTGAGTCCATCGGGTGAGCTGCTGTTGTCACTGCAAGCGGTGGTGGCGAATGCTGCGGGAGACGTTGCCTTCACCACTGGCGAGGGTAACTACGGGTTGTATCGGACCCAGGCGGGTCGGATCGTTCCGGTCGCGACGCTGCTCGAGGCCCCCAGCGGTTCACTCTACCGGAACCTCGATAGGCTCGCCGGGTTCAACGATGCTGGTGACATTGCCTTTAGCGCTGATTGGTCCACCCACAAGAGCGACGGCTCTTACGATGACGGCAAAGGGGTGGTGTTGTATTCGGCGGACGGACGCGAGATCGTGCTGTTCGCTGCCGGCCGTGACACGGAGTTCGGTCGCTACGCCACGGCGGCAGGCAGCCTCGCACTCAACGAACACGGTGCGGTGGCGTTCACCGTGAGCGCCTATGATGGCGACGCCGCGCTGCGCGGGGTGACGTGGTCGGAGGGGACACTCGTGACCGCGTTGGCGAGCGGCGATGCCGGCCCCGATGCCACCGTCGTCGCCGAGGGCGGACTCAGCTGGTATTCGAACCTGCACTGCTTGGCGCCTGATGGCCGCGTTGCAACCGCGGCCAACTCCACGACGGGCCACCAAGGGGTGGTGTGCGTCGACGCCGACGGACGGCACTTGGTTGTCCAGAGCGGTACACTCGCTCCGGACGGCTTTGCGTTTACCGATTTTGCTGGTTGCACTTTCACCGACGATGGCGCGCTGATTTTCTCCGGCAGTCGCGCCGTGCCCATGTACAGCAGCCAGCAACTGGTCTCGCAAGCCGCAGTCTACCGCGCTGACGCAACCGGCATCGAGCGCCTCTACGGCGACGGTGACACAGTGAGCAACGGCACCAGAATTCCAGACAATGGTTCGGGCACCAATTTCGTTGCCAACGCGCGGGGCAGCGTGCTCGCGCTCGCTGGCGGGGTGAACGATGGACTCTTTCTCCGCCATGGTGGGAGTCTGGACGTCGTGAGGTACGGAGACGTGCTGCAGTGGGCGCTCGCCGACAACGACGACGTCGCCATCATCGCCCGTCTCGGCGGCTGGCAGCCGCCCGACTATCCGACCACCGACCGCCCGACAGGGAATGCGATCATCGTGTGGAGCAACGGGCGTACGCAGATTGTCGCTCAACGTGAGAGCTCGATGTCGAGTGCGTTCCGCGGGTTCACGAATCTCGCCGTACGCGGCGAGCTGGTGCTCTTTACAGCGTTGGGCGATCCGGGCCAGCCCGACCGCTCCTACTTCTACCGGCTCGGCGACGCCGAGCCCCGTGAGGTCCCCGCCGCCGTCGTGGCAAGCGACATTCTTGATTTCACTCCGGGCGGCCGCATCCTGCAACGCCTTGCGGGCGGCTACGGCGTGCTGAACCCCGACGGGACCAGCGGGAGCTTTCTCTCCAACACGCCCGACGTCATGCCATTCGGGATCAACGACCGCGGCAACATCGCGCTGTACTCGACGCGGGAGACCGCTGCTCTCGTCGAGCTAGTCGGACCCGCGCCGGACGGTTCCGCGCATTGCCCCGTGCCGCCAGCCGCGCCGGCAACCTCGCAATCCAACACGCCCACACCAACGCCGACCGCGCCCCCTGTCCTCGGCTCCGGGCCATACCGCGCGTATGTCAGCGACGTCGCCGGCGACCGGGTGATGGTGATCGACACCGCGACTCAAGAATTGCTCGCGAGTATCATCGTCTCACACCGCCCGACGGGCTTGGCAGCATCTCCAGATGGCCGGCGCATCTTCGTTCTTGCAGACTCCAAAGTGGACGTCATCGACGCGGCAGCCCTGCAAGTCGTCCGAAGCGTCGTGCTGGGCGAGTACGGCGTCAATATCATTGCCGGCCCGGACAATGCGACTGCACTCGTCAGTGCATCGATCTCGACGACCGGAGGGCCTCGGATCATTCTCGTCGACGCAGACGCGGGTCTCGCCACGAGCATCCCCAGCCAGGCGGGACGCATATTCGGGCTCGACCCGAGCGGGACGCAGGTGTTCTCGACCTCTACCAGTGGCGCACCGTGCGACTCGACCAGTCGGCTGGTCGAGAGCAACCTGTTGACGTCGGAGGTCGTCGGCAGCACCGAAGCCGGCCGTTCCGCGACCGCAGGTGCTGTCAGCACCGACGGGACTCGCGCATATGCGGTCGACGCCTGCACGAACCAACTGCTCGTCGTGGACCTCGCCAGCTTTTCAGTGACCGGGCGAGTGACCGTCGACCAAACCCCGGACAACTTGGCGGTGACGGCGGACGGCACACGCGCCTACATCACGCACTCGTACTACTCGTACTCCGCAAACCCCGATGGCTCATACGCAAACGGTCGCGCGTTCTTGTCGGTCGTCGACCTGACGGCAGGCACGTCTGAGACAGTCTCGCTGACGGGCAGTGACCGGAGCCAGCATGTTGCGCTGACCCCGGACGGCCGACTGGCATATGTCACGGTCGGTTCGGTTGCCGTCCTTGACACCCAAACCAAGACACAGCTGACGACTTTGCTCCCCACGGGGGGCGCCGGCGACGTCGTCGTCGCGCCGGTGCCGGATGCTGCCGCTCCCTCCCCGACGCCTCGCGGAGCGCGCGTGATCCTTCGCGCCCAAGACGTTTCCGGGATTCTGGGGGACGACGTGCCCATCAACGTAGGCATAGAGAGCGGCGGCCTTGCCGTGGCCTCAATCGAACACGACTTGATCACCACGTGGAACTCGCCAGTCCAGGGGACGCAGGCGAAGCGACCCGATTGCCGGCTGGCTCCGGGCGTGGCCGCGGTGGCGACCTTCGAGATCGGCCAGACCTGCACGGTGACCTGCGACCGTGTGCATGTGCGCATCCACGCGACCGAGCCGGGCGGCTCGCTACCGGACAGAGGCATCCTCTATACCTGCACGGCGCGCATCTCTTATCCGTATCAACCCTCGCGGAGCCCGATCCTCATCGATCGCGCTACGGCCGCTGACGCTGCAGGCAATCCGTTACCGGTCTTCGGTGCGGAAAGCGGGATCAACGTCCTCTCGCGTGACGAGGCTACACCGCGTCCGACACGGACGCGGACAGTGACGGCGACGCGCACGGCGTCTCCCACGCCGACGCCCACGCGGCCGCCCGTTGTGATTGAGGTCGGCTCGACGACACTCGCGGCTGGATCACAAGCGACGATTGCCGTGACCCTCCACGCGAACGGGGCCACGGTCGTCGCTGCGCAAAACGAGGTCAGCTTTCCTGCGACTGCGCCGATCGCTGCCACTGCACCCGGTAGACCGCAGTGCGCGGTGAACCCAACGATTGGGAAGCCCAACACCAGCTTCGCCTTCGTGCCGGCTGGTTGCGACTCTGCGCAGCGCGCTTGCACCGGAGTGCGCGCCATCGTGCTTTCACTCGACGACGTCAACCCGATTGCGGACCAGAGCGTGCTGTACACCTGCGTCGTCGAGGCGCCACCCACCGCGGCAGTGGGGGTTTTCGCGCTGCGTACCAGTGCAGTGCACGTCAGCGATCCCAGTGGTGGATTGCTTCCCGCTATCGGTGTCGACGGAAGCGTGTCTGTGACTTCGGTTGCCCCGACCGCGACCAACATCCCCACCGCGGTCCTTGCGCTCACACCGTCCCCGACCAGTACGTCTGATGCGGGAGACAGCTCCGGTCACACGGCGTTTAGCGCGGGGTCGCAGACGACGACCGGCGGCTGCAACGTCTCGCCTTCGAGCCCCGGATCGGGTGCCCTTGCGGTGTACGGGCTCGTGATCCTCGCTCTCGGTGTACGCCGGCCTGGGCGACGACCGCGCCAATGATTCGTAGCGAGCGGCGAGCTATTCCTGCTGGCGGGTTGCCATACGGTCCATCACGACAATCACCAGGACGGCGACGCCGAGAATCAATCGGTCCGCGAACGTGCCGCCCGGGATCTGCGCCAGCGCGTTGCGCAACACGCCGAAGATGAGGGAGCCGATCACCGCACCGACGACTGAAGCGCGGCCACCCGAGAGTGACGCCCCGCCAACCACCGCCGCTGCGATGATGTCCAGCTCATATCCCGTTGCCATGTCTGCCTTGCCCTGTCCTTGCACCACCGCGAGGACCACGCCGGACAGCGCGGCCAGCGCGCCGCCGGTGATGTAGACAAAGGCTTTCACCCGACCGACATGCACGCCGGCGTAGCGCGCGGCGACCTCGTTGCCACCGGTCGCGAGAATGTGGCGCCCGATAGCGGTACGGACCATGACGAACTGGAAGAGGGCGGCGAGCACGAGCATCACGATGCCAGGCCACGCGGACAGCGGGATGCCGAGCGGCGCGGTGCCGGCGTGCAGGCGCTGCGACAGATCGTAGAAGCGTCCCTCGGTGATCAAGAAGGCGGCGCCGCGTGCGATGCCCATCACCCCCAGCGTTGCAATGAACGGCGGCAGGTGCGCGCCCACGACGAGGAGTGCGGCCAGCGCGCCGGCGGCGAACCCGGTGCTCAGTCCGACGCTGCACGCCGCCCACAGCGGCCAGTCTTCGATGACGAACAGATGTCCGGTGATCACCGACGCCAGCGCAATCACCGCGCCTGGTGCCAGGTCGATCCCGCCGGCGCCGATGATCATCGCCGCACCGATGGCCCCGATGCCGTAGATGCTGGAGTACTTCAGCACCAACGCCATGTTCGCGGCGTTCGCAAAGGTGTGCAGCCCGCCACCGCGCGGCGCCAACAACAGCGCGAAGAAGCCGAGCTCGAGGAGCAAGATGAGCGCGGCACTCCAGCCCGACACCAATCGCCACTTCACGGGAGCTCTCTGGCGGGTTTCAAACCCGCGATCTCTGCGGGGTGAAGGCTCACGCTGCGGCCCCTGTAATCAACCCGGCGAGCCGCTGCTCCGTCGCGTCATCACTCCCCAGCACTCCCACCGCGACTCCCTCCCGCAACGCCACAATCCGGTCGCACAGCGCCAGCAGCTCCGGCAAATCGCTGGACGCCAGCAGGACCGCTGCGCCGCTCGCGGCGAGCGCGGCGATCAGATCGTGAATCTCCGCCTTCGCGCCCACGTCGACGCCGGCCGTTGGTTCGTCGAGCAGCAAGAGCCGCGGTTGATGCCGCAGCGCGCGCGCCAGCAGCAGCTTCTGCTGATTGCCGCCGGACAGCGAATCGATCGCAGCTTCGGTGCCGCTGCAGCGGATGCCCAGTTGCTCAATCCATCGTCGGGCGTCATTGCGTTCCGCGGGGTGACGGAGGAACCAGCGGTCCGCGGGAAGCAGCAGGTTCTCCCGCAGTCCCAGCGTGGGTATCAGACCCTTGCTCGCCCGGTCTTCCGGCACGAGCACGGGTGCCGTCCGCTGGTCGACACTCCCGGCGCGCACGGGCCGCAAGCCGGCAATGGCTTCCAGTACCTCGCTGCGTCCGGCGCCGACGAGACCCGCAAGGCCCACGACTTCACCGCTACGGATGCTGAGCGAGAGCCCGTGCACGTGAGCGGCTGCAACATCGACGAGCCGCAAAACCTCGGCCCCGGGGGCGCGTGTGGTGTAGCGGTGCCGCTGCACGTCGCGACCGACCATGCGCTGCACCAACGTGCGCACATCAACGGCGCCCACGGCGTCGGTCGACACACGCTGCCCGTCACGCAAGACAGTGACACGATCGGCAATCGCGAGCACCTCATCGAGACGATGGCTCACGTACAAGACGCTGCTGCCGTGCTCCTTCAGCCGGCGAACCTGCGCGAAGAGCTGTGCCGTTTCCGCGTCGCCCAACACCGCGGTGGGCTCATCGAGGAGCAACAGATCCGGTGCGGCGTGCAGCGCCCGCGCCAACTGGACTTGCTTACGCTGCGTCACCGCCAGCGCGCCCAGACGCGCGTTCGGCGGCGCGGTGCAGCCGATCTGCTGTAGCGCAACCGCAGCGCTCCGCTGCATCTCTCGCTCTCGCAATGTTCCGAGCGGTCCGCGCAGCTCGCAGCCAAGGAAGATCCACGCGGCTGCGCTGAGGTCAGGAGGGAGGACGGTCTCCTGCGGCACCCAGGCGGTTCGTATCCCTGCGTCGAAGTGCACGGAGCCCGCCTCATGCCGTACAACGCCGGCGACCACGCGCAGCAGCGTCGACTTGCCGGCGCCGTTCTCCCCGACCACCGCATGGACCTCACCCGGATGGATGTCCAAGTCGACGCCTTGCAGCGCAATGGTAGCGCCATACCGTACGACGACGCCGGAAACCGCAAGCAAGGGCGGAGGAGTCATCGACGGCTCAGGGACGATGGGGCGATCAGCTCTCGACGTGCAGCTTCGGGAATCCCCGCTGCAGGCGGCTCATCACCGCACCCAGCTCGCCGACCTCGACGGGCACGCCGTTGCGGTAGGCAACCACCTGGTTGGAGAACGGCGACACGCGTGCGCCAGGAGTGAGAATGCCGACCAGGTTGAGAGGATCGGCAGCCGCGACGAGCACCGGCTCGCTATCCTCGGGTGCGCGGCGCACGGCACGCAAGGTGTCGACGGCTTCGGGCAGGGCGAACTGCTCGCCGATGAAGCCGGCGACGAAGCGTCCGCCGCGGATCTCACCGCGCGCTTCCATCCGGCGATAGATCTGCAACAGTACGCGCCACGCTGGCGCGCGTACCTCACGCGCCAACAGCTCGCGGAGCACGATACCGTAGCGGCGGAGCAGTTGCCGCGCGAACATCTCATCGGGTACATCGTTATCTCTCGGCTTCGAAGACGCCGTCCGCAGGACTGCCCAGCGGCCGACGGGCATGAGTCGACGCGCCGCGCCGCCACGGATACCACGCAGGCGCTGCCGCGCTTGTCGCCGCTTCACGTCCGGCAACAGCAACGTCCGCAGCCCGGCGATGCCGTCGCCCGTGACCAGACCGCGGGCCACGAGCTCCCACAGCGCTTGCTCCGTCTGTGACGGTAGCCGACCCGTCGAGCGGGCGATGTCTGCAAGGAAGCTGGCGCCGTGGTGTTCGAGATGATCGAGTACGGCGCGCGCCGCCGGTGACAGGTCGCTGGCGGCGTCGGTATCCGGCGTGCCTGGTTCGAGTAGCGATGGCAGCGCCTCACGCATGACGAACGCCAGCGGCGCTGCCCGCGTGGGCGCCACGCGCCGCCGGCCGCGGACGGGCGCGAGGCCTTCCTCATCGGCGCTCGGGTTTGGGCTGAGGCGCAAGCGGCCCCACGCTACTTCGCCCGCCAGACACAAGTGCTCGAGATCCGCGGGGTCGTACAAGTTGATGCGCGCCGGCAGCACGTCGCGTTCCCACGCCGGCGCCGGCAACTCCAGTCCCTGCAGTTGCGCGATCACCTGCGCGACACCGTCACGCTTGTGCAGCTGCGTGGCTGGCTGCACGTGCTGCCAGCGCAGCAGGAAGCGCACGAAGTCCGCGGCCGAGACTGCCTCGATCTCCTTGCGCAACCGGCCGATGGTCATGCGATGGATGCGCGCCAACAACCGCCGCTCGCACCAGTCCTGCGGGTCCTGCGGGTCCTGCGGACGGCGTAGGTTTGCGTCCTCGCTCATTCCGTGAGGCTGCGGCTGCGTTAGCATGAAGGTTCCTCGCAGCACGATGCCTTCGGATTCGAGGCGTAGCAGCGCGGCTTCGGCCTTGCCTTCGGGGAGACCGAGAAACGACGCGAGCCCGCCGACCGTTACCGGCCCCAAGCATTCCATCCAGCCCTGCACGATGGCCCGCTGCGCGTCTTCCGGCTCGACGTGCGTGTCGCCACGCAAGGGGGGCAGTACCGGTTCGAAGCGTACGTCTGGAAGCGCCGCGGTGACCAGAGTGACCCGTTCAGCGGCAACCAGTGCTTCGTGAATACCCCAGCGCGCCCGTGTCGCGCGGTGATCGTCAACGAGTTGCTGGGCCAAGGTCGCCCAGCTCTCGCGTGTGCCCTCCTCTGTCAGCATGCCCGCGAGCGGGGGAGGGTTAGGGAGGAGGTGCTCTGCCGGCAACACGCTCAGGCTCAACAGGGCATCATGCAGCTCATCCGCGTCGCGCACGTCCGGCCACGCCTGCCGCCGCACTTCGTCGATCGCGGCTTGGTCGAGCGCGCCGACACCGCCGGCGAGATTCGGGTCGAGCCGCCGTAGGGATACGGCACGGGCGCGTCGCTCTTCCAGCGGGGCGTCGTCGAGGAACGCGTACGGATTGGCATTGAGGATCTCGTGCGACATCGGCGACGGCGCTGCGGTGTCGACAGCGAGCGTGCGCACCGCGCCGCTCTCGATGGACTCGATGAGCTCGCGTAGCGCGTCGACATCCATCGCTTCGTGCAGGCAGTTGTCGATCGTCTCGTTGACCAGCGGATGATCCGGTAACTCAGTCGGTCCGCCCGGGTGGTTGTCGCCACACGCGAGTTGCGCCGGGAACACTGCCGCCAGCAGGTCCTCGGAGCGCATCCGCTGGATCGGCATGGGCACGCGCTTGCCGCCGGTGTGACGGAGCAGCGCCAGTGACCGCGTAGCGTTCCAGCGCCAGCGCGTACCGAACATCGGCGCCACCAGTGCAGCCTGCACCAGGTCCGCTTCGAGCGCTGCCGGACGTACCATCTCGAAGACATTTTCGAGCGGGAAGCTGTGCTGCTCGCCGAGCGACAGGACGATGCCGTCGTCGGTGGCTGCCGCTTGCAGCTCGAAGTCGAAGGTGCGGCAGAAGCGTTTGCGGAGCGCCAACCCCCAAGCGCGGTTGATGCGCCCGCCGAACGGGGCGTGGAGGACGAGCTGCATGCCGCCACCTTCATCGAAGAAGCGCTCGGCGATGATTGTCTGTTGTGTCGGCACCGCGCCCAGCGCAGCGCGGGTCTCCGCGACGTACGCGACGATCTGCTCGGCGCCGGCTTGATCGAGTCCGCACTCCGCCATGAGCCAGGTGGTGGCGGGCTGACCTTGGCAATGAGTTGTAGAGGCCTCCCCCTTTGAAAAAGGGGGATCGAGGGGGATTTGAGCAGCAGCGTCGGAATTCGAGGCGCCGCAAATCCCCCCTTGCCCCCCTTTTTCAAAGGGGGGAAGACTTTCCCCCTCCTTACCAAGGAGGGGGAAAGGGGGAGGTTGCTCTGCGTGCTGCGCATCCAGCCGTGCTGCCACTTCTTCCCGTAGCTCCGCCACCGCGGCCGACAGCTCCGCCGTACGTGCCGGTGCCTCGCCCAACCAGAACGGGATGGTCGGCGGCGCGCCTTGCGCATCCTCCACGCGGATCTTACCCATCTCGACGCGGCGGATGCGCCACGAGCGGTTGCCGAGCAGGAAGATGTCGCCACCCATGCTCTCGACGGCGAAGTCTTCGTTGACCTTACCAACGAACGTTCCAGCGGGTTCTTCGATGACGTCGTAGTCAGCGGTATCGGGAATCGCGCCGCCGCTGGTGATGGCGGCGAGCCGCGCGCCGCGCCGTGGGCGTAGATTATGGTGGACGCGGTCGCGGTGCAGATGCGCGGAGCGCCGGCCACGGCTGGTGGCGACGCCCTCTGAGAGCATCTCAACCACCGCCTCGAAGTCATCGCGCTCGAGCGCGCGGAA
>JBGQHM010000124.1:0-15819 GCA_041497995.1 Binatia bacterium
AACACCCACCCCTACTGCGTCGCTGGGCCCCACCACCACTGCCACGCCGACGCCGAGAGCCACGAAGTCGCCCAATCCGATCGAGGTGGCGACTGAGACGCCAACCGTCACCCCGTCCGCGTCTCCGACATCCACGCCCGCGGCGACGCGTACGGAGACGCCGCACCCGTGCATCGGCGACTGCAACGCTGACGGCGAGGTATCGATCGATGAGCTTATCACCTTGGTGAACATAGACTTGGGAACGCTGCCCTTCGTGGAGTGCCCGGCAGGCGACGGGAACAACGACGGCGACGTCACCATCGATGAGATTCTTCGTGCTGTAAACGCGGCGCTATACGGATGTAGGCCGCAGCTCACGCCAACGCCGACACCCTCGCCGACGGTGATGCTGACTCTCACACCGACGGTCACCGTGGTGCCCAGCCCGTCAGCAACACCGCGGCCCAGCGTGACGCCGGTGCCATCGGCCACTGCATCGCCGAGCCCAACCGCGACGCCCTCTCCGAGGCCGCCGACACTGACGCCCAAGGCGACGCCGACGGTCACCCCCACCCGTCCGGCGACGCCAACCGTCACACCAACCGCACCTGGGACGATGACCCCGACCCGAACGCCTACGGGCACTCCTCGACCAGCGAGCGGGCTGGATCTCACGATCAAAGTGTTCCGCATCCAGTCTCTCACCGCTGGGCAACCGGGCTCGTATTTTCTTTCTGTGAAGAACGTCGGACAGGCAGCTGCACCCGGGCCCATCACCGTCACTGACGATCTACCAGCCGGCATCAGTCTCATCTCAGTCGGCGGCGATGGATGGGATTGTTCTGCGACTGAGGCGAGTCACGTTTCATGCACTCACTCAGGTCCGTTGGCAGTGTTGGACAGCTTGCCGACGATCGGAATCGAGGTACAGGTCGATGCGCCCCCCGGTGCCAGGATCACGAACACGGCCACGGTCTCGACACCAGGCGATCGCAACCTGTCCAACGATCAAGGCAGCGACACGACGAACGTGAGTGCCCCGTGCTGATGGCACTGTCGCGGCGAGCGAAGGAGTCCCGCTGACGAGAGCTCCCGCCAGCCGTGAGGCATTGACTCATGGCGCGAATATCCCGATGCTCTCACCGCGCGCCGGGAACAGCGATGAGGAAATCGGACGAGTACATGAGGGCGAATCAGCGACTGTGGAACGCCTGGACACCGTACCATGTGCAGTCGGAATTTTACGACGTCGAGGGATTCAAAGCCGGCCGGCAGCGCCGCCGCCACGCGTTCGATGTGCTCGAGACACGCTTGCTCGGCGATGTGACCGGCAAGTCGCTGCTTCACCTCCAGTGCCATTTCGGCCTCGATAGCATCGCGTGGGCGCAGCGCGGCGCCGTCGTTACCGGCGTCGACTTCGCCGGTGCAGCCATCAAGGCGGCGCGCTCGCTCACTGCCGAGATGGGAGTTCCAACAACCTTCGTGCACAGCAACATCTACGACTTAGCGGCGAACCTCGACGGCCAGTTCGACATCGTCTTCACGTCGCATGGTGTCCTTCCCTGGCTGCCCGACCTCGATGCGTGGGCCGAGGTCGTCGCGCACTTCCTCAAGCCAGGCGGCGTGTTCTGTTTGATCGAAGGTCACCCGTTCGCGTTCATCTTCGACGATCGCTGCAAGCAGCCCGAGCTGCGCCTAATGTATCCATACTTCCAAGGTCCAGAGCCGATACGTGAAGAGCACGACGGTTCTTACGCCGCACCGGATGCACCGCTCCACAGTGTCGAGCACGCCTGGCTGCACAGCATGGCCGAGATCCTCGGCGCACTCCTTCGCGCCGGGCTGCGCCTCACGTCGTTCGAGGAGTATCCCTACGTGGCGTGGGCGATGTTCCCGTGGATGGAGGAGCGGCCGGATGGTGCCTGGCAGTTTCCGAGAGGCGCCGCACACATCCCGCTGATGTTCTCGCTCACTGCGACCAAGGACGCGTGACTCGCAGTCAGAACCCTCTGCCGCAGCTCATCCCGCGGCGTGTCGGCAAGTTGAAGGCGCAGGTCGATGCACTGCTGTGGCAGCACGTACAGCGGCTCGAGGTTGTTGGCGGACCGGTGAATCTGCAGCCGATCGATCTGGCCGCCGGGCGGCGGCAGGCGCTGCGACCGGTGCGACCGGGCGAGCACTTCGGACCGCCGCGTGGCGGATGGCATCAGCGCTGGTTCAAAGTCCAAGTGCCGGCGGTACGCGCTGGCGAGAGCCGTCGCCGTTTCCTGCACTGGCAGTGCGAAGGCGAGACCACCGCTTACGTCGATGGGGAGCCATGGGCGGGACTCGACCTGGCGCACCGCTCGTGCCCGCTGCCCGACAAACGGACGACCTTGTGGTTGGATTGTTCGACGTGGCAAACCGGCATCTGGCTGCGCGGCCCTGGGTTCGATCACGTCGGCCGGTACGGGCTGCGCTTCGATGGTTGCGAGTTGCGGGTGCGCGACTCGCTGGCCTGGAGTCTCAGTTGCGACCTCGACGTGTTCATCCAGTTGGTGCAGGTGCTGCTGCGTCGCGACGGCGTCTCCCTCACAACTGGCTTCGGGTATGTCCCACCGCTGGAATCGTGCTCGCCGCTTCTGCGTGGTATCCTGCGCGGTTTGGATGACGCCTGCGATGCGTTTGTCGACGGCGGCGTGCGCCCGCTGCATGAGGCACTGCAGCGGCTCGCCCGGGCGTTACCCGCCGAGACGTGGCAGCCAATCGCCGCGCTGTGCGGTCATGCGCATCTCGATCTCGTCTGGTTGTGGCCCGAGATGGCCACTGAACGGAAGGGGGTGCACGGCTTCGCGACCCAGCTGCGATTGATGGAACGCTATCCGGAGATCACCTTCGTCCAAAGCCAACCGGCGCTCTATCGTGCGGTGGAGCGCCGCGCGCCTGCGTTGATGCGCCAGATCCAGAGGCGTATCCGGGAAGGCCGATGGGAGGTGATGGGCGGCTTCGAGGTCGAGCCCGACACCAACCTGCCCAGCGGCGAGGCGTTGGCGCGCTCGCTCGTTCACGGCCAGCGCAAGATCGCTACGCTGCGCGGTGCGCCCAGACGCACAGCGCCAAGTCGCGTGTGTTGGATTCCCGACGTCTTCGGCTACTCCGCCTGCTTGCCGCAGATCTTGCGCCTCGGTGGCATCGAGTCGTCCTGATCGCATCGACCGGCGGACGTTCGCGCTCGCGTACCAGCCGTATCAGATCCTGAGCGTGCGCGTGCGGTGAGGTGCGTCCCCCATCCTTACCCAAGGCAGAACGTGCGCCGTCGTCTCAGCTATCCGACCTCTTGGCTCGAAGAAAGCGGCGAACGAAGAAGAACTCGTTGACTGGACGATCGTCGGTCAGAATCGTGCCGCCGCCCGGTTGGCTCAGCAACAGCAGTTGCAGGGGATTGACCTCGCCCGCCACCATCTTCTGAAAATACTCGAGCGGCAAGGTGTCGTCCCATTCCGTCATGTCGCGTACGGCCGCCGCCGGCATGCGGCTCAACAGCTGCTCAGCAGACAACGAGGGGATCACCGCCGCTGAGGCAAGGTAGTGATAGCCCCAGCCCTCGACCGACTTGAACACGCGCACATGGGGGAATGAGTCGAGTAGCGAAAGCGTCACACCAGCGACTGTTTCCTTGTCGCCCCACGGCAGCCACACCTGCAGAATGCCCTTCGGCTTCAACCGCTGCCGCGCGCTCGCGAAGAACTCCTTCGAGTACAACAGGCTGGTGCCCGATGCTTGGACCGGTGGCGGCGGATCAACCGTGATCAGGTCGAAGCGCTGTTCCGTCCGATCGAGGAATCGCCTGCCGTCGTCCACCTCGATGCGTACGGTACGGTCCGTTGCCGTCAGCAACCCGGCGGCGTCGGGGAAGTAGTAGGTCAGAAACGTCGGCACGGACGGCACCAGCTCTACGACCGTAGTATTGCCGCCCCACGAGGCGAGTGAACGGAAGCTGGTTCCCATGCCCAGACACACCACCAAGCCGTCAATCCGCGTGGCCACCGGCGCGTCGAGGTGCGCCATCGGAAAATGCACCATCATCTTGGTGACCGGCGTGAGGGTCGTCATGCCGACGCCGTTTACGAAGAGCCGCTTGTGTATGCCTTCGCCGCTGGCGACCACCGTTGCGGTATGATCGAAGCGCACCTGTTCCTTGGGAAACTGGTCCTCGAATGTTGTGGTGCCGGCCCACACGGCCAGTGCACCAGCGAACACGGCACCCAGCGTCCACGCGCGGCGTATGGTGCGCACCGGCGCCGCCAGCAAGAACAGAAACAACGGCGCGGCGAGCAGCAGCAATGCGTTGCGTTGCCCGACCGCTGGAATGAGCACGAAGCCAGCCAGTAGCGGCCCCAGAACGCACCCCAGCAAATTCAACCCGTATGCTCTGCCCGCTCTGGCCGGGTCGTTTCCGGCGTGTTCGTCGAGCAGGAACGGCGTCAGGAACCCGAGAATCGTGCAGAAGGGAGCAAGTCCGAAGATGACGCGCAGCGGACCAGGGGCCTCGAAGCGCACCGACGCGCTCAGTAGTGGCAGCACGGATGTCACACAGAGCCAGTGCCAGCACGACCACGGACTCGCCGTGCGCCGCGTCAACAGGCGCCGCCGGTAGAGCAGCGATCCGATCGTTGTCGCCACCAGGTAAGTCGCCAGGATGATCGCGAAGGAGTAGACAAATGTCCCGATGAAGTATGGGTAGAGCCGTGCCCACACCACCTCCATCCCCAATGCGCTGAATCCCGTCAGGAAGAGCGCCGTCAGACGCGCAAGTGCGACGGTGTCCGCCGGCGTGGGCGGTGCGCTCTGCGTTCGGGGAGTCGATGGGTGCCCCGCAGCGGCAGCCGGCACCACGGAGAGCGCCAGGATCACAATGAGGACGTTGACCAGCGCCCCGATGTACCCCGAGGCTCTGAAGCCGAACACTTCGATCAGCACCAACGACGTCAACAGCACCCCGAGCAGCGCCCCGCTGACATTTGCCAGATACAGATAGCTGAAGGCGTACGACCGTCGCGACGTGCCCGCCGCGCGCTTCAGGTAGGAAAGCGCCGCCGGAAATGTGGCTCCCATGGCGATGCAGAACGGTAGCAGGGCGACGGCGATGAGCAGCGTGCTCGCCAGCGTGTAGGTGAGACTTGTCGACGCGCCGGCCGCGAGCAACACCGCCCTGCCGCGTCCGAGTAGGATTGGGACCAGGCATCCCCCGAGGGCAACGGTACATTCGGCGGCGGCATAGGTCTGCAGCCCGCGCCAGCTGAGGCGCCTTTCGATCGCTTCGGTCCAGCGTCCCGCCAGCACCGTCCCCAACGCCAGCCCGAGCATGAACACGGTCAACACCGTCGCGACGACGGCCGAGTTTACCCCGAAGCCGCCGAGCGCGAGGCGCATCCAGATCGTCTGGTACAGCAGACCAGTGAACCCCGACAGGAAGAAGCACACGAATACGACCCAAACGCGACGGGGGGGATCTCCCGCGCGCCCGAACACCTGCGCCTCCTCGGACTGCTCAAGAGGACCGTCCATTTGTACGGGTACTACTTCAAGAACGTCCTGGCTAAGAAGACGGAGGCTCCGTCGTTTACCGCGGTGCTCCCCGGCGGAGGGGACACGGAGTCACGCAGTCTTCTCGAGTGAGCGCTTCACGTTCGCGAGGTACTGTTTCACCGCGTCCGCCGCTTCGCTCTCGACGAACGATCGAATGAGGCCCTGGAACAGCCGCGGCACAGGCGTATCCGGCGCCAGCGTCTGGCGCAGCACGACGCGCGTGCTGTCGGGTCCGCTGGGCTGCAGGCGAATGAGGCCGGTGACGTCGGTGTTGTCGCCGTCTGCCCCAGTGCCTTCGAAGCGGATCCGATCCTTGCCGTTGCCCTCGTAGCGCGCGGTGTATCGCACCACCATGCTCACCGGACCGGTGGAGCGCTCCTCGTAGAGGAAATGGTACGTGTCGTCACCGACGCGTTTGCATTTGTCCAGGCCAGGGATGCAGGCGGCGGAGCCAACCACGTCCCATAGGTAGCTATACGCCTTGTCCAGCGGCACCTTCACGGTGACCGAACGTTCCACCTCGGTTGGAAACTTAGCCATCGGATTCCCCCCTGTCGTGGTGTGGACGGTTGTCGATGGTGGGAGCGTACACAGAGCAGGTTGTGATCGTCAAGCACCGCGGTGGCTGGTCACGCCAATGCCTCACTGCCGTCGATTGCTCGTCATGACAATTCAATTGGTCTGAATTTCATTGTCGTCGAAGCGTTGCGTCGCGGCCATGGCGTGCCATAAGGCAAGGACGAATCGCGCCGCAACTTCGATGACGGCGGACCGTTGCCAGGTTGATCGGCGGTAGCGTGAGCGTGTGGCCGCTCGAAAGGAGGGCTCATGACGATGTTCAAGCGATCCGACGTGTGCGTGATTGTGGCCGCGGTCGCGACGTGTGTCTGGCTGTGGTGCGGCCAAGTTGCAGCCGACGAACCGGGTGCGGTGGCGCTGACGATCTACAGCACCGCCGGCCCTGGCGCGATCTCCCCCGATCTCTACCGGCCGCAGCCGGCGCGCGGCGGGTACAGCCCGCCGCCGGTTGCGATCCCCGGCTACGCCGTGGTGAAGCAGGAACGCGAGCTGTCAGTGGAAAAGGGTCACAGCACGGTGCGGTTTTCCGACGTCGCGGCCCTCATCGATCCGACCACGGTGACCTTCGCCTCGCTCACCGATCCCGCCGGCACGCAGGTGGTCGAGCAGAACTACGAGTTCGACCTGGTGAACGCCGACAAGCTGATGCAGCGCTACCTCGATCGCAGCATCACCGTCGAGCAGAGCAGCGGTGACAAGATTACGAGCTTCACCGGTACACTAACGAGTACGGCCGGCGGCGTGATCCTGAAGGACGCCAACGGCGGCGTGCAGATCATCAACGGCTATTCGAACGTGCGCTTTCCCGAGCTGCCAGGCGGACTGATTACTAAGCCGACGCTGGTCTGGGATGTATCGGCGGAGAAGGGCGGGCCGCAGCGGACGCGCGTTACCTACCAGACCGGCGGCATGACGTGGTGGGCCGACTACAACGTGATATTCGCGGAGGGCAAGGACGCCAACAGCGGTGTGCTCGACCTCGGGGCGTGGGTCAGCATCATCAACCAGTCCGGCGCCAGCTACCCCGAGGCCAAGCTGAAGCTGATCGCCGGCGACGTGCACCGCGCGCCGCAACCGGCGGAGGCGATGGCGGACGGGCGCGCCTTCGGTAAGGCTGCGCGCATGGAGCAGCGCGGCTTCGAGGAGAAGGCTTTCTTTGAGTACCACTTGTATACGCTCGGCCGCCCCACCACGCTTCCGGACAACTCGACAAAGCAAATCGAGCTCTTCCCCGACGCGCGCGGCGTGCCGTGCGAGAAGGTGCTCGTGTACTACGGGCTGCCTACCGGCTTCCGTGGGGTATTCCAGAATCCCCTGACCGACCGCAACTACGGCACCGAGTCGAATTCCAAAGTCGACATCTACCTGCGGTTCAAGAACGCGAAGGACAACGGCCTCGGTATGCCGCTGCCGTCGGGACGCATCCGGGTAAGCAAGCTGGACCCAGCCGATAAGAGCCTGGAGTTCATCGGCGAGGATACGATCGATCACACGCCTAAGGACGAGCGGGTACTGATCAAACTAGGTGATGCCTTCGACGTGGTCGGCGAGCGCAAGCAGGTCGATTTCAAGATCGACACGGTGCGCGACTGGCTGGAGGAAGAGATCGAGATCAAACTCCGCAACCACAAGGACGAACCGGTAACCGTGATCGTCAAAGAGAACCTCTACCGCTGGGTGAACTGGGAGATCGTGCAGAAGAGTCAGAACTACGAGAAGGTCGACGCGCGCACGATCCAGTTTCCGGTGCAGGTGAAGAAGGACGGCGAGGCGGCGGTACGCTACCGCGTGCGCTACACGTGGTGATGCGCTCCGTTCACTTGAACTCTTCGGTGAACAGCACCTGCTGGACGTAGACGAAGCGCGGCGTCAGCGGCGGCAGGTTGGCGGCGTTGATGAAGTCGGAGTCGAAATTCCAGTTACGCGTCGGGGGACTGTACTTCTGATCACTCCATTTGCCGGTGACGTGCAGGGGGGTACCGAGACTCACGAACGACCCGAGATAGTTGAAGGCGACGCCTGTCCAGGTCTCGTGGAAGCGGGGATAGTTCTCGAGGCCACCGTTGTAGCCGGCAGTCCCTGAATCTGTGATCGTGTCGTCGACGCCGGCGAGGAAGGCGCTGTTGACGGTCGTCGCAGTCGCCGTGGCCGCAGTGGCCGCGGTGCTTTGTTTGTCGTTGAATTGGCCGGCCGCCGTGGTGGCGTTGATGAAATAGGCCTCGGACAGCACGTTGATGGAATCGCCAATGAGCGCTGCGGGCTGTTTGGTCACGCTATTGTAGTTGCCGGCGACGTACATCGCCTGATCGCTCGCCACCGTGATCCCGGTGGGATCCGCGCCCATGTTAGGAAAGGGCAGCGTCGCTGATCCAAAGACGCGCACGCCGTAGTTGTTCGCGGCGGCGTTGGAGGACGGACCTTGCACAGACAGATACAAGACGATGCCGCCGTCCGTGCGGTCGCTGGGGTCGAAGAGTGCCGTTGCCGGGTTCGCGGTGTATTTGGTGCGGTTCCACGACAACAGGTCGCGCACATTGACGTTCAGCAGGTACATCCACTTCACTTCGCGCCAGTTGTAGAAGCCACCGCGACGGTAGTCCGCATCGTCGGCGTTGCTGCCCGGCGCAGGGCTGGCGGTGGTGCTCGTCATGGTACGTCCGGTTGCGTAGACGCGATTGTTCTGGTCAGCGCTGGGAGTGGTGCCGACGGCCGCACCCGCGAAAGTCGGGTTGTAACACGAGGCAACCGCATTGGTGCAGCCCGTAGCGGTGCTGTCCGTACAGTTGCAGTTGTTCGGCGCCCCCGTCGTTGGCCCCGGCACGTCGGTATAGAAGATGGATCGCGTTCCGGGGAGCGAGCCGTTCGCGGTATTCCACGCGGTATCGGCCATGAAGTTACGCAGAATTGTGGTCCGTGCAGCATCAGCGTTGCCGGAGACGTCTTGCACCTCGATCGAGAACTGCGTCGGACCGATCAGCGGCGCAGTCGGCGTCCACGTGCTGGTCAGATTCAAGACGATCCGCAGGTCCGCACGGTTCCAGTAGATGCCGCTGCCGCGCGGCCCGTTGTCCGGGTCGGGAACGGAGAGACTCTCGACGTGGTCGACCATGCTTCCCTTCCACGCGGCCAGGTCGGCCGTCGTTGCCTTGTAGCGTGACGCTCCACTGCAGTTGAAGTTCTTGGGGTCGAGGTTGCCAAGCGGAGCGACCTTGTCTTGCAGCATATCGACCGTCACGGTCCCAGGACTGTCGCACGTGTTCGTGCGCTTGCGGCCACGGTAGATACTGCCCTGCGTGCTCACCTGGACGGTGGTGATAGTGGGGGGATTGTCGCCGATCACCAGCGTGGCATTGTCGGCGCTGAGATAGAGATCGCCGTTGGTATGCACGCGGCCGTTGAGGGTCATGTTGGCGCCGGGGGCGATTTCCAGATCCTTCTTGTAGAACGCGACGAACTGGAAGATGGGGATGTTTCCTACCTTGAACTCCGCGTTGACGGTGGCCTCGGCGTCGGTAGTGAGCACGGCGGACGAGGTGACGATGTAGTCGTACTCCGATGAGTTCAAGCCGCCGAAGAGTTGACCAGGCGGGATAGTGATGGCCGGCGGGTTGTGCAGTGCATCGTAGGTCGTGGCGTCGCGGATCGAGTAGGTCACGGTCCGACTGCCGACGGTGATCGGCGGCGGGTTGAAATCAGAGCCGGCCGGCACGTTGAAGCTGAGAAAGATGTCGCGATAGTTGCCCATGGCGCGATTGAGGCCGGACTCCGCGGCGTAAAAGCCCTTGGTCGTCCGGTCGAACGCCGATCGCAGGCCGATGTCCATGGTCGTCGAAGTCGTCAGCGCGGCGCCCAGACCCATCAGCAGTGCCAAGATCAAGAGCACCGCGATGAGTGCGACTCCCGCTTCCGAGGAATTGCGTGTGGGGCCCATCACCTCTCCTAGTTGGGCAGCAGGTTGCGCGGCTTCGCGGCGACCGTGCGGCTGATGCGGAAGTATTGGCCGTTGCGTTGCACTGTCCGCGAACGCGCGCTCAGGGTGATGTAGATCTGGTTCACCAGCGCGAACTCCGAATCGTCGGCCGGCAGGTCGACGACGTCGCACGTCGGGGTACAGTTCCGGGCCAGCTGATACTGCACTTGCAGGTTCTCGATTCCATCGCTGAAGGCCATCGGTGTCGCACCATTGATGGCCAGAGTCAGAACCGGCAGCGCGGCATTCGACGTGTCGATGGCGTACGACCGCTCATCGGTGGCATACGCGCCGCTGCCCGCCAGATAACTTTGCGAGAGAGTCGTGGTCTTGGTGAGCGTATTCCCGACCGTGTCTACGCCCGTCAGGGTCACGACCTCGCCCGCGGTGTTGCTGCCGTTGTTGATATACACGCGCATGCCGACCTGGAAGCCCGACGCAGACTGCACAGGAAGCTGACTGGTGGCGGCCGCGATGTCCGCGGTGAGTACCGTGCGGACGCACGTCTCGTTCGGACGCACGAGACCGGTCCGCGTGACGATCTGGTCCGTTGTGGCATTCACACCGTCGAGCACAATGAAGTTGCCGGTGACCGGCAGGCAGGCGCCCCCCAATCGCAGGTCGCGGACCATGCTGTCGATGGCAGTCCGCAGTCCCTGTGTGGTTTCGATCTGGATCATCTGGTCTTGAATCGTGTTGCGGCTGACGGCGAAGAAGGTTCCACCCGCGGCGAGCGCCGCCAGCATCACGGTCGAGGCAACCAGCAACTCGACGAGCGTGAAACCCCGTTCAGCGCTTGATCGCGGTATAGATCGCATCGAGGACATAGCTCTTCGACCCTGTGGGCTCCGACCAGGTCACTCGGGTTTGAATCGTCTTCATGTTGGGAGCCGGGGAGTCACGCGTCACGGTGGTGGCGAGCGAGTACGTGAGTCCTCCCACAGTCTTCGTCGACGAGCGGGTCGTGATCTCGCCATAGTCGAGTGCCCGCAAGTCCTCGAGCTCGCGCTCCGCCACCACGATCGCGGTGGTTGCGGTAAGGTTCGACCCCTTTTGTCGGATGTGTCCAACCAGCAGATTGCTGATCGCGGCGGCGGCAATGAGGAAGAGTCCAAGAGCCACCACGGACTCGATCAGGGTCACGCCACGTTCCGAGTCACGGAGCCTATAGTTCATTGACCTGGCCCGACGGCCACACCTGGAGCGATTTGGTCACCCCGAACGTGTCCAGCGCGTCCACTTGCCACGCCCCGGTGAGGGCAAGCGCGATGCCGCGGGAGTTGAACTCGACCGACGTGCCCACCAAGCTCGCTTTGAGCGATGTCGACGGGCGCAGTGTGATGGTCTGCGCGGGGTTTGCCGGGTCGGCTTGCCACACGCCGGAGCCTGCCGCTGTCTCCCGCAGCCGTGCTACCTGCAGCTGCGTTGTCGAAGGAAACGACACCTTGTAGTGCACGCTCTTACTGATGGCATTCGTCCGCGCCACGCGCAGGGTGGCGATCAGCAGCCGTTGCGTCGCCAGGATGTTCACGGTGCGCGGTCGCATGCGAGGGATCGCGACCCCCACCAGTATCGCCGAGACCGACAGTGCGACGACCAACTCGATCAGGGTGAAGCCGCGTGCCGCACACGCCGAAACCCGGCGAAATCGTGTCCCTAGCTCCGCCATGGTGTTCGTACGCTTGCGCAATTGGTGTGCCGCCCAGCCGGATCGGTCAGGGCATGCTTGGCAGCGCAATCACACAAGTGACGGATCTGCCAGAACCGCGGAAACCGTCGTTAATTGCGTGGGCTGCCTGTCGCTGTGCTCGGGCGCACGCGCTGGGGGAGCGACCGCCTCATCCCGTTCTACTGGGGTCCTCGATGAGCAAGGTGGGGACACCTTCCGTGGCGCTGCGAACGGTGACGACCAACGTACCTGCCTTCTGGCCACTGCGGATCGGGCTGACGTCCAGCTGCGCCCGCACCAAGCGATCGCGGCAGAGTTCCAGGCTGCCGACGCGATAGGCGATGCCATTGAAGACGTCGGGTGCCTTGGCATCGGACGCCGGCGTCAGTGCGCCGACGAACTCCAACGTCACGCCGGCACTACGAAAGAACACGATCCGCAGCCCACGCCCGGGAAACTCGCGGTCGAGGGCCAGACGCACGCCTAGACGATCGCGCCACAGAGCGATGGCGCGGTCGAGGTTGGGTGAGTGGATGACGACGTGGTCGATCGCCTCGATGCTACCGGCGGCCGGAGCGCCTGCCGGCGTCGGTGCGGCGGTCGTGCAGGAGACACGCAGGCCGTGAAAGGCGTCCGCCGGGAGTGCATCGGCGTTGGGGGCGATGGAGAAGCGGATACCGTGCAGACCCGCGGCGCCGGGCTCGATCTCGACGGCGCCGCGCCGCAGCTGAAAGCGCACGCCGCCACTGTCGCCGCGAGTTGGCGCGATGCCGAGGAGTTGTCCGTACGCTTGCGTCGCCTCCGCAACGTCGGTGGCGCCGATCTGGACGCTGTCGAATTCCACAGTTAGTATCCCCGTCCCATGGAGACGCTGACCATCTATCACAACCCCCGTTGCTCGAAGAGTCGCTCTGCGCTGGCGTTACTACAAGAGCACAAAGTGCCGCTGCGCGTCGTCGAGTATCTGAAGGACCCGCCTACGCGCGCGGAGCTCGCTGCCCTGCGCCGCAAGCTGGGGCTCGCCCCGAGTGAGTGGATTCGCAAGAACGAGTCCGAATACAAGACGGCAGGCCTCGATGCGAAGAGCGCGGAGGATAGAGTGCTCGACGCGATGGCGAAACATCCGATCCTCATCGAGCGGCCGATCGTCGTGCGCGGCGACCGTGCCGTTGTCGGCCGCCCGCCCGAGCGCGTGCTCGAGCTGCTGAAGTAGCTGTTACCCGCCGCGATCCGTCGGGTCCCAGCCGGGCGGACGCGGCAATGGCGCGAGATCGGGCGCGACGAAGCGTCGCCGCGCTTCCGTCGAGCCCATGCGCTCACGCGTGTAGAACAGACATGGGAGCGTGCGGCTGAGCAGATGCGGGTTGGCTGCACAGAACTCCGCAGAAGTCTCACCAGCTCCGGCAGACTGGATCGTCGCCCAGACCAAGCTCATGAAGGCGCACGTCAGCGTCTCGTGATAGCCCGACGACGGCCCGTTCTCGACGCCGTGCGCCATGTTGAGCTTGCGGATGCCGGCCCCCATCTTCAGCAGCGCTTCAGGAAAGGGATCGCGGCGCAGGTGCAGCCACGCGACGCGGACGTGACTCTCGTGGGTCCAGACCGGCTTCGGTAGCGTGCAGTCTTCGAACGCCTCGAGGAGCGCAGCGTCGTCCATCAACTCGCTGGAGTTCAGATCACTCTTTGCGCCCGCAAATCGGCGATTGCGTCGGGAGCGAACCCTAGGGTGCCGAGCACGCTCTCCGTATGTTCGCCGAAGGTGGGCGGCGGTGTGCGTAACGACGCCGGCGTGTCGGAGAGCTTGATCGGTGGACCGAGTACGAGCGTGCGGCCGGTAGGCGTCTCCATATCCACGATCATACCGCGGTGCCGCAGCTGTGGATCGGCGAAGGTCTCGTCGAGCGTGTTGACCGGGCCAAAGCAGATGTCCTTGTCGCCCAGCTCCTGCATCCATTGCGCCAACGTCTTCTGGCGGAACGCGTTGCGGAAGAAGGCGAACATCTCTGTACGTCGCGGGTCCTCATCCCATTGCGTCTCGATAAAGTCCTCGCGCCTGAAGTGGTGGCACAGTGTCGCCCAGAAGTGCGGCTCGAAGGCGCCGACGGTGACGTGGCGGCCATCGCGCGTCTCGTACACGGCGTAACATGGGTAGTGCCCGGTGAGTTGCTCGCGGCCACGCTGCGGGAGTTGCCCGGTGAGCAGGTACATGAGCACGTGATACGCATTGCAGGCCGTCGAGCCGTCGAGCATCGAGACGTCGACGAACTGACCCTTGCCGGTCTGCTCGCGTGCGATCACTGCGGTCAGGATACCGACCACCGCCATCAGTGCGCCGCCGGCGATGTCGGCGATCTGCACGCCCGGAATCACCGGCGGGCCGCCCGCCTCACCGACGAAGTTCAGCACACCGGCGTAGCCGAGGTAGTTGACATCGTGGCCGACACGATCGCGGTACGGCCCGTCTTGTCCGTAGCCGGAGATCGAGCAGTAGATAAGTCGTGGGTTGCGCGCGCGCAGCGTCTCGTAGTCGATGCCCAGGCGCGCCGGCACACCGGGCCGATAGCCTTCGAGGAGGATGTCGGATTCCTCGACTAGTCGCAGCAACACGTCCCGCCCCGCTGCACTCTTCAGGTTGAGCGTCATGTGCCGCTTGTTGCGTGCCAGGAACGGAATGCCGATACCCATCGGGTCGGTGGGGTTGGCGATGGCCAGCACGTCGACGCCGAAGTCGGCGAGCAGCATCGAGCAAAATGGTCCCGGCAGTTGGCGGGAGAGATCGATCATGCGCAGTTGTGAGAGTGGTAGGGTCATGGTCGCGGCACCATGCCACGTCTCCACGTAAGCGGGAAGCCGCGCGGGGATGTGGGCGTATTCTCCTCTTCCCGCATGTCGATGACAAAGCCGTATTGTTGAACGCTACCCAAGCTGCCCTTCTGCATCTGCACCGTGATTCACCACGCCGCCGGCGTGACGGAGCGTTGCGGCCAGGGACCGGAATGCCGACACCCGTCGGGCTGTTTGACCGCCGAATGCGGCGAGGGATAGAAGCCCCGCGCATGGCGAGCAACTCTCGCGTCGGATTGCTGCGTCTCATCGCCGCGTTCAAGCTGGTGAAGGCGCTGGCGTTGCTCGCCTCGTTGGCGACCGTCTTCAACCTGATCCGCCAAGATGATCCGGCGCACACCATCATCACGTGGGCGTTGACCCTGCACGTCGACCCACACAACCACTACCTGCGCTCTATCCTTGCGGCGCTCCTCGACCTCGATCCGAAGCAATTCGTCCTACTCGCGGTTGGCACGGTCCTGTACGCCCTGCTGTTCTCGGTCGAGGGCATCGGGCTGTGGTTTGATCAGACATGGGCCGAGTATCTGACCATCGTCGCGACGGCGGGTTTCATTCCCGTGGAAGTCTACGAGATCATCAGCCGAGTGAGCATCACGAGAGTGCTGCTGTTCGTGCTCAACGTCGCGATCGTCTGGTATCTCATCGTCCAGGTGCGGCACAGAGGGCACACCGAAGGCGGAGTTGGGCTAGGTTGTGATTCGGCGTCCAAATTTTCTTGATGGTGTTCCTTGACGGTCTCATCCAGCCCATCTTATAGGTGAGGCGTGTGGGGGCGCGAACAAGAGGATTTTCCTGGGCCGCTGGGGGATCTGCTCGCAACAAGCGACCGAGGCTCTTCAAAAGACAATTACAGGAGATCCACCATGACCCAATCTACGAAGCTCAAGTTCCTTTCCCTGTATGCCGCGCTGCTACTGACGATGGCGGCGTGCTCCTACATGCAAGAGGGCGCTGCAGGGAGCCGGTCGGGCGGCGCGCAGTCGTCCGCTGTCGCTGCTCCGCCAGTCGGATCACCGCAGCCTGCCGCACGGCGCAATGTCGAAGAGAGTCAGGCCCTGGTGCTGCTGCGTGGCCTGCCCACGCTGGGCACCGTTCACAGCGTTGCCATCGTGGAGCTGGATCCGGACGCGGCGAATTTCGGCGCGCTACTGCAGGAGGTCGAACTGCCGGACCTCACGCTCCCGATGCACCACCTCTACTACAG
>JBGQHM010000125.1:0-15791 GCA_041497995.1 Binatia bacterium
CGCGACCCCGATCGTTCTTGCGGTCCACATGACCTGCGTGTGCGCGGCGATCAGTCGCATGCACGTCGTCTCCTCGAGTCGTGCGGTGCTCGGTCTGTCACTGTTCGGCGTGGCGGTTGCCTTCTGGTTCTGGGGCCGGACGATGATTGGCCCGTTGCGGGTGCGCCGGCTGCCGGACGAGCCGCCGCTGCGATTGCAGCGGCGCGGTGCCTTCGGCATTGTGCGTCACCCGCTGTATTCGAGCTATCTGCTCGCTGCGGCTGCCCCGCTCGCGGTGGCCCCGCGAGTACTCTTCGTGCTCACGTATGCCGCGTGCTGTGTGGCGGTGACGGTGCGCGCCGTTCAAGAAGAGCGCCGCCTGCGCGCGCAGGTCGGCGCTTCGTACGATGCCTATTGCCGCGAGGTGAAGCGGCTGATTCCGTTCGTGTGGTGAGAGGAAAGCGGTCAGCAATCAGCTGTCAGCTCTCAGCTCCTGAATTCTGTGCTGATGGCTGAGAGCTGACGGCTGATTGCTTTCTATCTCGCTGTTCCGCTCTCGGTCGGGTCGTAATCGACGCGGATCACTTCCGTGCCGCCGCCGCCGAAGATGTTGCCGTCAGCAAACACAACACGACCCACGCCTTTGTAGTAGTACGATGTACGGCGCGCGTCATTCCCGAAGTACCACGGAATCCACGCCTTCCCGGTCGCGTAGCTGTTCTCATCGGTGGGTGCCCCGAGGAGATCCTTCACCTGCTTCTTGGTCATTCCAGATTGGACCTTCGCCAGTGGGCTGCCCGGTGGTGCGGGAACCCCTTTTTCCGTCGCTGCTGCCGGGGCACCGCTGCCGCCGCTTTGCGCCGTCTGCTTCGCGCACGCTCCGAGCACCATCGTCAACGCACAGACCGCTACGAGTCCTGCCATCCGTCGCATAGGGTTCCTCCTCCGAAAAGTGTGGGTTGCTTACTCAACACACGCGCTAGCGTCAAGGCGCAGCCTACTTGCCCCGCTACGGAGGAGTGGTGTAGCGTCCGCGCATGCCTGTCGCCGTCGGCACCGATCACGGCGCAGCGCCGCAGCGGACGCTGGTGCTGTGCGAGCCGCCCTTCCTGTTTTGGGATCGCAGCATGGACAAGCTGCGGCAGGGCGAGGAAACCATTCCGGGCATGGGCATGCTCGTGCTCGCCGCCGTGGCGCGCACGCGCGGCTATCGCGTGCATCTTGTCGATGCCAAGCAGCAAGGCGTGTCGGTTGACGACGTGACGCGACGGATCGCCGCGTTGCGTCCAGACTATTTGGGCCTGTCGGCGACGACCATCTCGGTCACCAATGCCGCGCGCATCGCCGAGCGTGTGAAGGCGCTCGTGCCCAATGTCGTGACGATCCTCGGCGGCGCGCATGTCAGCGCCATCCCCGAGCGCACGCTGGAAGCGTTCCCGTCCGTCGACTTCGGGATCGTCGGTGAAGGCGAAGTCTCGTTGTTCGAGCTGCTCGCGCGTTTGGACGGCGGCAGCGACGTCGCGAACGTCCCCGGTTTGGCGTATCGCCGTGACGGGCGCGTGCGCGCCAATCCACGTGCGCCGTACATCGACGACCTTGATGCATTGCCGCTGCCGGCGTGGGATCTGCTGCCGGATTTCCCGCATCGCTTCCAGCCTTCACTGTTCAGCTACCCGCGCACGCCGGTGGCCACGTTGATCACGTCACGCGGCTGTCCGTTCTCCTGCTCGTTCTGCGATCGTTCCACCTCGGGCAAGCGCGGCCGTATGCACAGTGTGGAGTACATCGTGCGTCTGTGCCGCCACCTCGTCGGGCTTGGCGTGCGGCACATCATTTTTGTCGACGACCTGTTCACCGTGCGCAAGCAACGTGTCATCGACATGTGCCGGGCGTTCCTCGACGAGGGCTTCACATTTTCGTGGAGCTGCAACAGCCATCCGAACTTGCTCGATCTCGACACCATGAAGCTGATGCGCCGCGCCGGCTGCTGGCAGATCGCCTACGGCATCGAGTCGGGCTCGCAACGGATACTCGATGTCGTCAAGCGCGAGGTGCGCATTCCGCGCATGCGGGAGACCCTCCGTATGACGCGCGCCGCTGGTATTCGCACCAAGGGCTACGTGATGATCGGTCATCCGACCGAAGGCCTGGACAGCCTCGCCGAGACCGCCACGTTCCTGAAGGTTGTGGAGCTCGATCTCTGTCAGATCACCAAGTTCACGCCCTATCCGGGTACTCCCGCTTATCCGACGGTTCGGAGCCACGGGAGTTTCGACGAAGACTGGGAACAAATGAACGCGATGAACTTCACGTTCGTTCCCACCGGCCTCACGGTGGACATCCTCGAAACTTACTTTGACTACCTCTATCGGACCTTCTACCACCGCTCGGACATTCTGTGGGGACTGGCCAAGTTGCTGGCGCAAGAGCCGAAGTACATGAGGCGGCTGGCTGCCTCGTCGGTCGTCTATCTGCGCGGCAAGTTCGCCCTCGGGCGGTACCTCGTCGGACACCTGCCGCGTCGCTACCGCGTCGCCTTGGCTCCGCGCGTTGAACAATGAGGTGCGCGCAGGGTTACGTTGCTGACCGCGCGCCCAATTGACAGAAACTCCCCGACTTGTGTTAGGCTCTGCGCCAGTCAAGCGAGGCGGCGGGAGGGCGAACAACTATCCGAGGCGTGGAGCAGTGATGCGCCTACGTGAAGGTCAACCATGATCGCGCGGGTCTGGTACGCTGTGCTCGCTGGGGGCTTGCTGGTGCTCGCTGGAACGTTCGCTGTTCGGCTGCACCGCGGGCGTCAGCAGGCGCTGCCGGTTGTAGAAGCACCCGCGGAGATTGCGGGACGCTCGTGCGAAGAGGCCATCGGCACGGCGCGGCAGTTGACGAAAAGCGGCGCGCTGGACAGGGCGCGCCTCGTCTATCTCTGGCTGCTGAGCGACTGTGACACCTCGCCCGTGTTACCCGACGCGATGCTCGAAGCGGGCTCGCTGTTCGGTCACTTGTTGCAGCAGCCGCGTGAGGCGCGCCTCGTCTACGCACAGTTTCTACGGCGCTTCCCCACGAATCCCGAGGCCGGTGACGTCACCTATCACCTGGCCCGGCTGGAGATCGAGCGGGGCGACTACACAGCCGCGGTGGCGCATCTCACGACGTTGGCCCAGCGCTATCCGGACAGCTGGCACGAGGAGAGCGCCAAGTTCCTTGCGGCCAAGGCGGCGGAGATGCTGGCGGCCGAGCAGCGCTCGCGTCGTACGGTCTTCGGGCAACTCGCGCAGCTGGTTCCGAACAACTGGGTGTCGGTGCTGGCGCTGCTGACCGCTCTAGGCCCAACGGTGATACAGAGCGTTACGAAGGCCCGAGAATCGGCTGAGAGCACGGCGCGAAGTCGTTGGACGATGCCTTCTGTGATCATCGGGCTCACTCTCCTGAACTTCGTCATAAACAACGTGGACAGCGCGCAGCAGACCCGTGCGCTGATGGAAAAGCTCGATGAGCTTGCGAGCAGCGCTGCCCAGCTGGGGGCGAGCCAATGACGGGAGGGACCGCGCAGCCCTCGATGGGGATGCGGTGCCTGCTGTTGGTCGTGGCGCTGTCGGCCGTCTTCCCGTTCGTACGAGCACACGCGGCCGACGCCGATGTGCAAGAGATCGACGCTACCGGCCGTTATCATCTGGGTGACAACGACACACGGATTGACGGTCATCGGTTGGCGCTCATGGACGCCAAACGTAACGCACTCGAGAAGGTGGGGACGTACGTTGAGAGCATCACCGAGGTGAAGGACTTCCAACTCACGCGCGATGACATCAAGACGTACACCGCGGGTATCATCGCAGTGGAGGAGCAGGGCGAGCCGAAGTGGGAGATGATCGGCCCGACCTTGCGCTGTACGGTGATCGTGAAGGCAAAGGTCGACAAGAGCAGCGTCACCAACAAGATCGGTGCGCTGCGCAAAGACAAGGAAGCCACCCTGGAACTGCGCGACGCGCGCAAGAAGACTGAGGAGAACGAGCACAAGGTGGCGGAGCTGAATAAGCAGCTGAAGAAAGCCAAGAAGGGCTCGCCCGCCGCCAAGCGTGCGAAGGAGTCGCGAGACAATGCCCTCGCCGGCATCGACTCGGCGACGCTCAAGGCGCAGGCCATCGGCATGAAGAACTTCTCGCAAGCCGAGTGGGCGCAGGTGCGCGACTACGTCAACCGCAACGTCAACCTCAAGGGCTGCATGCCGTTCAAGTCTTCCCAGACGACCGCGGACCGCGGCAGCGGGCTGTTGTTCGTCGTCGTGCCGGCATTGGCGTTTGGGATGTCCAAACCGCGGAGACGAAACAAATCGACGCGAAGGCGCAAAGACGCAGCGTCGCAGAGTGAGAGAAAGGAGGGTGCATGAACCGCAGCTGGATGCCGCTGGTCGTGCTCGCCGGAGCCCTTGCCGCCGGGCGCGGGGTGTCTGAGGAGAATGCCGCCGCCCCCAAGGAGGTTCGGGACGCTACCCAAGTGTTCACGGAACGCATGATCGTTGTACGCGGCCAAGGGGTCGCGCCGACGGACCGGCCGCTGTCAACGGGGCAGAAGGAGATCCTGGCGCTGCGCGCCGCGAAGGTGGTGGCGCTGCGCGAGTTGGCGGAGATCCTCTCCGGCGTTCGCGTGTCGGGAGAGACCTGCATCCAGGACGCGGCGGCGCACAGCGATGAGATCAAGGCGAGCGTCAATGGACTCATCAAGGGCGCCGAGGTGGTGCACGAGTCGTACGATGAACACAAAGAAGTGGCGACCGTCTACGTGCGCCTGGGGCTCGATGGGCCGAGTGGGCTGACGCAGACGTTACTGCCCAAGATGATCGAGCAGAAAGTCGCCGGTGCGCCGCCCGCGAAGCAGTACGCTCCACCGGCCCAGGCACCGCCGCCGTCCACCGAGCCGGCCGACGCACTCATCATCGATGCGACCGGGAAGAACCTCCGTCCCGCGCTGATCAACCGCGTCGTGGCGAACAATGGCAATGTGCTCTTCGAGCCGAGTAAGATTCCGCCTGAGATCCTGGCAAAGAAGGGGTGCGGTGACTACACCAGCGACCTCGGGAAGGCGAAGGCGATCGCTGCCAGCCACGGCGCCAAGCACCCGTTGGTGATCAAGGCTGCCGGTGTGACCCGCTCGACGGATGCCACGGTATCAGAGGCGGATGCCACGGTGATTTTTACGGAGAACCAACGGAGCAACTTTCTGGAGGGTGCCCAGGTCGTCTTCGTGCTGTAGACGATTGCGAAGGCTGCCTGCCGCTTCGCCAGGTGTCGAAGGCACGTCCGCATGAAGACTGCGGCGACCATCGCGTTGCTTGTACTCCTGGCGTCCGCAGCCGAGGTACGCGCACAGGCCGGCAACTTCACGTCCATCTTTCTCGCGCGCTGGAACCTGACGCATGGGAAATACCTGGTCGACATCGGGGAGTACCTCGAGGCGCTGGAGGCGTTCGATACCGCGCTCGAGACGACGGACGATGCCGACGTGCGCACCGATGCGCTGCTACAGAAGGCGAACACGCTCGCCCTCTTTCTCGATGCTCCGGATGACGCGATCCGTGTGTACGACGATCTGCTCTCGCAATACCCCAACAGCCCGGCGGCCGAAGCGGCCCAGTATCGTGCCGGCATGGTGCTGTTTGACCGCGAGCAATACGACCGCGCCGCACAATACTTTGAGCGCTATCTGAAGGAGCGGCCGAACGGCGCCTCGCGCGGGTCGGTGGAATTCCTGCTGCAACAGAGCCGCGCCAAAGGCCCGGCCCCGACGTCGGCGCCGACCACGCCGCGCGCGGCACCGACGCCCGTCGCCGCGGCGCCTGCCGCGCCCACAGCTCCGCTGGCGCCATCGACCACGCAAGTGAGAGTGCGGATACAGAAAGGCCACAGCACCCTGCGCATTGAAACGGAGGGCCTGTTGGTTGTGACGCCCGGGTCTCCAGCTGGCCGCGCCGTCGATCTGACGGCGCGCAGCGGCTTGGTCGTCGCCGACGGCCAAGCCGGCGTCCGCGAGTTGACCATCAGTGGGGAACGGCCGCTGCAGATCCGCGCAGGAAATGCCAAGCGTCAGTACCGGGGCGCGTTGAGTGTCCGTGCCGACGGCAACACGCTGCAGGTCATCAACCGCGTCGGCATCGAGGAGTACCTCTACGGCGTGGTCACCAAGGAGTCGGTCCAATCATGGCCACAGGAAGCGCTGAAGGCGCAGGCGATCGCCTCGCGGACCTACGCGCTGTACCAGGTGCAGCACCGGCAGGGTCGCGAGTGGGACATGGTCGACGACGAAGGGTCACAGGTCTACGGCGGCGTGGACGGCGAGAGTGCCCCGGGCCGGCGCGCCGTGGATGCGACGCGCGGGATGATCCTCGCGTACCGCGGTCGTCCCATCTACGCCATGTTCACAGCCAACACCGGCTGGTACACGGGTGACTCGGGCTTCATCTTCGATCAACCATTGCCGTACCTCGTAGCGGCGCCGGACCCGTACAGTCCGGGTGAGCAGATGGGACGGTGGACCCGCAGCTACAGCGCGAGCGCGATCCGTCAGAAGCTTGCAGAGATCGGGGTGCACCTTGGCGGAATTCGCGCGATCGAGCCGAAGGTGACGTGTCCGTCAGGGCGGATCGTCCGTGTCGACATCCTCGACGACCACGGCTCGCACGTGATGCGCATGCGCCCGACGCTCGGCCGCGCGTTGAAGCTCCCCGAGATTCTCCTCAAGGTGGAACACAACGGTGAGCAGTTCGTCTTCGCTGGCGGCGGGTTCGGCCACGGCGTCGGCCTGTCCCAATGGGGCGCGAAGGCGATGGCAGCCAAGGGCCTCAGCGTGAAAGAGATCATGGCCTTCTACTACCACGGGGCCGAGATCGTGCCGGTGGCGCAGTAGGCCGTGATCCGCCGAGTCATCACGTTCGCCGCGCTCGCCATGGTCATCATCGTCCTCGGCGGGGCTGCCCTGGTGATATTTGGCCCGCTGGTCGTTGCGCCCCGCCTGGCGACGCCGCTCGCCGAACAGGCCGCGCAGGCATTGGGGCGCGCAGTGCATGTGTCGTCTGTCGCCGTGACACTCTTCCCTGCTCCTGCTGTGCGGCTGAAGGGAATCGAGATCGCGGACGATGCGACCTTCGGCGATACGCCTTTCGTGACACTCGATCAGGCCGACATCCGCGTGCGGCTTACGGAGCTGCTGCACGGCGACGTCGTGCTCGACTCTCTCGTGCTTCGCCAACCGCACGTTCGCGTCATTCAGAACGCCGACGGCCGGGTGAATGTGGAAAGTCTTGGCCAGACCCAGCCGGGCACACCCGAGACAGCACAGACCGGGGGCGGCGCCTCCGAAGCCGCCGCGCTGCTCGGAACCCGCGTGCAGGTCGAAGGAGGCGTCATTAACTATCTCAGCCAAGACGCCGCCGATGTCTGGACGGAGTATGACGTCGAGGATGTCGCTCTCACCTTGACGGCCGGTTCGACAGTAGCGTTCGAGGGAACTGGGCGGTTGCAGCCCGGTGATGTCGGGATCGACATCGCCGACGGGACCGTTGCATTGGACGGCGCGCCGAAAATTGGCGACGCGCCGATGCGCGCGCGCATGACGCTCAATGCGCGAGACATCACGGACCTCGCCGCGGCGGTGCTGGGGCCGGCGCCGGCAATCAACGGGGGCGCGAAGGGAGCGCTCGCGGTTGCCGGCACCCTGGCACAACCCACGGCCTCCGGCAGCATAGAGATGCCGGGCGTGGCGTTGACGCGAACGAGCCCACAATGTCACGAGCCGCAACGGCGTACGCTGACTCTGTCGACGCTCAAGGCAGCGGCAGCGTGGGAGGACAACCGTTTCATCGGCCGGCCTGTGACAGCCGAGCTCACGAGTGGGACGGTGACCACGAATCTCGTTGTTGTGGCGTTCGACCGCTCTGTCCGTATCGAGCTTGGCGATCTGACGGTCACGGCCCTCCCACTCGAAAAGGTTTTGGTCGATTACTTCTGTGAGGGACACGCCGTGACCGGCCCGCTGGACCTCACGGGGGCGCTGTCGTTCAACGCCGGCGCCGCATCCAGTACGCTATCGGGGGTCGGACAGCTGCGTATCGGACGCGGACAGGTGGTGGGCCCACAGGCGCTCGATCTCCTGGCCGGCATCGTACGTGTCGGTGGCGCGGTGTCGGCGTTGCTGAGCGCGGACCTACCGTGGTCGTTGTTCTCCTCGCCGCTCGACTTCGACTCGATCACCGCCACGTACCAGATCGCCAATGGCGCCCTCACTGTGCGCGACCTGCGCTACGACAGCGGCGCCATGAGGATCTCGGGCGGAGGGCGATATACGTTTGCGACGGACTACCTCGACCTCGATCTGGTCGTGAACCACGGCCGCGGCCTGGTGTATGCCAAGGTCACCGGGCCCGCCGACTCGCCATCGATCCACGTCATGCCGACGACCATTCTGCGCGATCTCGACCCCGGCAAGATCGGGCACGGCGTGGAGGATTTCTTCCGTAAACTTTTCTGAGGCGTTGCTGTAGGCGGGTGGGTCGCGGCGTCATGGATGCGGCCGTGTTGAGAGTTTACGCTGCCAAGTGTACAGCGGTGAGTGCCACAAGCACGGTGGGAATTGGCAAGATCAGAAGATTGGTGGGCAGTGCCCACCCTACGGCCGACCGAATCGTAGGGTGGGCACTGCCCACCAGGTGGCGGGGTGCGAGGCGTACCGATCACGAGGACACAAAGATGCCCAACTACAGACGCGCGTATGTGCCAGGGGGCACGTACTTCCTGACGATCTCAACGGAGAGCCGGATCCCGCTGTTTGCGGACACGGCGAATGTCACGCGACTTCGGCGGGCGCTGGAAATCGTGCGAGCTGAGCAACCGTTCGAGGTCGTGGCGGCAGTGGTATTGCCCGACCATATGCACTTCATATGGGCACTGCCTCGCGGCGACGCAGGCTTCTCGAAGCGCGTGGGGCGCATGAAGGTTCTCTTCACCAGAGCCCTACCCGCCACGGGAACCCAGAGACAGTTGGCGTCGCCATCGCGGACCGCACACCGTGAGAGTGGCGTCTGGCAGCGACGCTTCTGGGAACACGTGATTCGAGACGAGCAAGATCTCGAGCGGCACGTGGACTACATCCACTACAACCCAGTGAAGCATCGCCTCGCCACGTGCCCACACGCATGGGCGGCCTCCAGTTTCCGGCAGTGTAGTCGAAAAGGGTGGTACGAGCTGGATTGGGGTTGCAGCTGTCGTGGGCCCGCGGTTGGATCACTGGATTTCGCGGACATGGCGAGCACGGTTGGTGAGTGAGAGGTAGGAATGGTGGGCAGTGCCCACCCTACGGAATCACGGCGTCGGAGTGGGTAGGGTGGGCACTGCCCACCAAGCTGGCACCACGTTGACGCGGTGGCGAGGTGTCTGGTACGCAGGCCGTATCAAAAGCCCGGAGGTGTCAGGATGCGACGGATAGCGCTTGTGGGACTGGTGGCGTTGGTAGCCGCGTGCAAGCAGGCCGCGCCGCCCGGATTGCTCCAAGAGTATCAAAGCCGGAGCCTCATGACGTGCTGCAACATCCACTACGAGACCAACGAGATCAACGACGCGAACTACTTCGTCGGCAGCACGCTCCCGGCGGGCACACCGGTGCAGGTGCAGGCCATGACCGGCAACTCGGTGACCTTCACGGCCGACGGACGGACGCTGACGATGGTGCACAGCTACGGCAGTGCCCAGGAGTCGATGCAGCAGTGGGTCAGCAAGATCCTCGTTCCCGACGACCCGAAGGCGAAGCTGGCGACGTTTCCGCGTTCCGCGCAAGACGCCATCCGCGAGGGGCGGGTCGAGAAGGGGATGACGAAGGATCAGGTGATCATGTCCCTCGGCTTTCCGCCGGCGCACCGCACGGCATCCGTGAGCGACAACGAGTGGACCTACTGGTACAACCGCTGGGTCACATACAAGGTGCAGTTCGACAACCAAGGCCTCGTGGCGAACGTCATCGGCCGCCCCGCACCGACACAGGACAAGCCGATCACGCCCGACCCGGCGCCGGCAGCGAAGCCCGCCGCGCACGGGAAGAGCAAGAAACACAAGTAGGCTGCACAGCACGAGTGGCACGCGGTGGCCACTCGTGTTAGCTACCCTGCGATGAGTCAGCCGTCGGTGACTGCCCGCGTCCTGCAGAATCTGCGCTTCGACGGGTTGTGGTGGCGGAAGTTCGCCTATCTCGGTTGCGTCTATGGCCCGGAGTGGTGGAAACGCTACTCGCCGCCGGTGATCTCATCCATCATCTTTTCCTTGGTTGGTGGCAACCGGCGCGGTGCGATTGCCAACATGGGGTACATCCTCGATCGGTCCGGGATGAACGCGACACTCGCGGCGTTGCAGATGTTCGCGCAGTTTGCCCACTGCTTCACCGAGACGATGGAGTACTACGGCCCGCGTCCGCGACCAATTCAGCTCGATGACCCGCAGCGCGACGATCTGGCAGCGGCGTTGCGCGACGGGCGTGGCGCGGTGGTGGTCACGGGACACTTCGGCAACTGGGACATCGCCGCCAAACGACTGCACGAGTACGGCCGGCCGATCAATGTCGTGATGGCGCGCGAGGTCAACGCGACGACACACGAATATGTCCGCCAAGCGCGCGAGCGCGTCGGCGTGCGCGTGATCTATTCCGACACGTCGGTCTTCTCATCGCTCAACATGATCCGCGCCCTGCAGCGCAACGAAGTGGTCGCCATCCAACTGGACCGCCCACTCGGTGCGGGCGGCACGCGGTTGATCCCGTTCTTCGGCGCGCCCGCACCGTTCCCTTCCGGGCCATTTGTGCTGGCGCGGCTGGCGCGCGCGCCGCTGATCCCGGTCTTCATCCCGCGACTAGGGACACGTCACTACGCGATTCGCGTCTGCGGCCGCTTCCAGCTGGCGCGCGAAGCGCGCGACAATCGCGCCCTCGATCGGGTCATGACGGACGTTGTGTGCGCCTTCGAGGCGATGGTGCGGGAGTTTCCCCGGCAGTGGTTCCAGTTCACACCCTTCTGGCTGGCGCGCGGCGCCGTCGGTGCGCCGGGGCTCGAGGTGACGGGTGAGCAACCGCGCGAGCGGATGCGCGTACGGCGCTGAGTATGCCTGACGTCGACGTCATCGTAATCGGCGGCGGCCCCGCGGGTTCCACCGCTGCAGGCTTCCTGGCACAGACCGGGGTGCGCGTGCTGCTGTTCGAGCGGGAACGCTTCCCGCGCTACCACATCGGTGAGTCGCTGCTGTCCGCGACGATGCCGATTCTCGAGGCGCTTGGGGTCATGCCCGCGATCGAGCGCGCGGGATTCATCCGCAAACCCGGCGGCACATTCGTCTGGGGTCGGAACGCCGAGCCGTGGAGCTTCTACTTCCGCGAAGACCCGGGCGGGCGGCCGCATGCCTATCACGTGCTGCGCTCGCAGTTCGATGAGATCTTGCTGCGCCACGCCGCGGGTCTGGGCGTCGATGTACGCGAGGGGCATCGCGTGCAGGAGGTCGCACGCAATGGCCGCATGGTGGTCACGGCCGTAGACGAGGCCGGCGCAACGGTCGAGGCGACCGCGCAGTATGTTGTCGACGCCAGCGGCCAACAGGCGCTGCTCGGCCGTCGTGATTGCCTGCGCGAGTTCAACCCATTCTTCAAGAACCTGGCGGTGTTTGGCTACTACACAGGTGTCGAGCGGCTCAGCGGTGCGGTCGAGGGCAACATCTTGTCAGCGGCGTTCGGGGAGGGCTGGTTCTGGTTTATCCCGCTGCACGACGGCACCACCAGCGTCGGGGCGGTCGTCGACGCGAAGCGGTTCGCCGGCGAGGCAGCGGGCGATCCGAGCGAGCTGTATCTACGGTTGGTGGCCGCGTGCCCGCCGGTGGCGGAGCGCGTGCGCCGCGCCGAGCTGGTGTCGCCGATTCGGGTGATCCGCGACTACTCGTACTGCAGCCAGCGCTTCTACGGCCCGGGCTACCTGCTCGCCGGCGATGCCGCCTGCTTCATCGATCCGGTGTTCTCCACCGGCGTGCAGCTGGCGTGCTTAGCGGGGTACCTGTCATCGCGTGCGGTTGCGGCAATCCTCAGTGGTGCCGACGAGCGGGCCGAACAGGAACGTTACGACGCTCGCTACCGCGCCGCCTTCGAGCGGTATCTCAACTTCCTGTATTTCTTCTACGACCACCACAGTGATCGCGAATCGTATTTCTGGACCGCTCGCAAAGTTCTGAACCCCAGCACCACAATGGAAGCGCGCACGGCGTTCGTGCGCCTGATGTCCGGCGGCGGTGATCTCTTGGAGGGCGACGGGGCGCTCGAGCACGAGCTCGCTGCGCGCCATCAACGCATGCAGGAAGCCGTGCGGCGCGGCCGCTTCGCCGCCGCACCGGGTGCAGACTTGTTCCGTGTGCGTGGAACGTTGCGCCAGATGGAGGATGTGGAAGGCGAGGTGTCACCTACTCAACGCAAGCGTTTGACTCGGTAGCAGCGACCACCGAGTCACCAGTCACGAACACGAGTCACGAGATAGTTGCCCAGGCGTTCTCGTGACTGCGCAGGAAGCGGTTTACCTTCAGATTGGCGACTAGATAGGCGAGGGTCTCGAGGTAACTGCCTGCCGGTGGCGGGAAAAGACGCTGGGCGATGGCGCGCGTCGAGTAGAAGCCTTCGTAGACGTACTTGAAGCCTTGCATCATCTCGTCGCCGGTCATGTTGGCCGGACGGATGAGCGGGCTGCCGTAGTCGTAACGTCCCCAATCCTGCTCGAGGATGCGCCCGGCCTGAGCCATGTCGTCGTAGTACTTGGTCCCCGGATACGGGCACGGCGTGAACAGCTTGAGGAAGGAAATCTTGTTGTCGATCAGGAACTGCAGCGAGCGCCCAAACACATCGACGGTGTCGCCGTCGAGGCCGACCATAAGCAACGCGATCACTTGGATGCCCTTGCGACGGATCGCCGCGAGGTCGCGATCGAAGCGCTTGGGAAGGTTGAAGCTCTTGCCGACGGAGTCGAGGCTGGATTCGTTGATGCTCTCCAATCCGATCGACAAGCTCACGCAGCCGCTGCGCGCGGCGAGGTCGAGCAGCTCGGGATCACGCGCAATGTTGATCGTGCTTTGGCTGGCCCACTTCAGCTTGAGCGGGACCATGGCGCGGAACAGTTCCTTCGCGGCCTCTGGATGAGCGATCGGATTGTCGTCGAGAAAGAGAATGCGGCTGGCGCCGAGCGCCTTGATCGTCTGCAGGTCCTCGATGACGTCGGCGATCGGTCGGGTGCGGAAGCTGCGGCGATAGTATGTCTGTACGGCGCAGTACTCGCACGGATGGGGACAACCGCGCGAGAAGACCACCGGCCAGTGGAAGTACATGCGGTAGAGCCAGCTCGACTTGAACGCGTCGTACTTCAACAGCGGCAGCGTGGTGTAGTCGATGCGCGGCAGCGCGTGCAGGTCGTGCCAGCTGGCGGCGCGGTAGATCCCGCGGCTGCGCCCTTCGCAGAAATCGGCGAGCAGCTGCGGCCACACCTCCTCCGCCTCGCCGGCGACGACGGCGTCGGCGTGCTTCAGTGACTCCTCCGCGGTGAGCGTGACCCACGTGCCGCCCAACACGACCCGACAGCCGCGGCTGCGAAAGTGATCGGCGAGGTCGTACGCGCGCTTGATCTGTGGACCCATCGCCGTGATGCCGACGACGTCACAGTTACGATTCAGATCGACGTCGTAGAACAACTCGTCGACGAAAGAGACCTCGTGCCCCGGCGGCGTCAGCGCCTTGAGGTAGGGCAGGGTGATGCCACTCGTCCAGTACCGTGTCGTCTTGTGGAGCGCGCCGTCGGGATTATAGTGGGTCGGAGAGATCAGGTAGATACGCATGCTTTGCACCGAGTTAGCGCGGCATTGTGGGAGGTTCAATGGGGTGCTGTCAACGCGCGACGACGGACTTCCGCACCTGCTGCCTGCATGCTATTCCCCACAACCCTGAGTGAGGACGTCATCATTGCAATCCAACGATTCGGTCCAATCAGTACCGCTGGCGCTGCGCCCGCCGATAGAGGCGTCGCGGCTGCGGATTGTCGTCAACCGTCTACTCTTCCGCGGCATGCTTTTCACCATGGGAGCGATCGCGGTGGTGATGTATCGGCTCGTCCGCGACAAGAACGTCACCTGGCGTTTCGCGAAAGCGCAGGCGCGCAATCTGATATGGCTGTGCGGCGTCACCGTGCGCGTGCGCGGTCTCGAACGCCTCGCTGCCGGACCGTACATGTTCACGCCGAACCATCAGAGCCACCTCGACATTGCCGTGCTGCTCGGCTACCTGCCCGGCAACAACCGCTTCGCGGCGAAGAAGGAGATGTTCAGCGAACCCGTCTTGGGTGCGGTGCTGCGCACCATGGGGATGATTCCCATCGATCGCGACAATCCGCTGGAGGCCATCCAGTTGCTGAACGACCTCAAGCTGGATCAGTTTTCCACCATCATCTTTCCCGAGGGAACACGCAGTCGCGACGGCAACCTGCTGCCGTTCAAGAAAGGACCGTTCGTGGCGGCGATTCATCTCGGCGTGCCGATCGTTCCGGTGGCGTGCAAGGGGACGAGACGCGTGATGCCGAAGGGTAAGTATCTGTCGATCCTGCCGGGTGAGGTCGAGATGGTGGTCTTGGAGCCGATCGTTACCAGCGGCATGAGCTACGACGACCGCGACCGGCTGCGCGAGCTGGTCCGCGAGCGGATTGCTCGCGAGCTGCAGCAGTAGAGTCAGAGGCAACGCAGGTACGCGACCAAGTCCTTCTTGTCGTCCGCTGTCAGCTTGGTCCCCAGCACGATGTTGAAGAACTCCACCGTGTCCTCCAGGGTCAGGAGGCGACCATCGTGGAAGTACGGCGGTGAGTCCTTGATGCCGCGCAGCGGGAACGTCTTGATCGGCCCTTCCGGCCGGCCGGCGTAGAAGCGTTCGACCTGCAGATCGTGCATCGAGTTGTCGGTGAACTGCGTCGTCGCGGGGTGGCAGGTGGCGCACTGCGCCTTGCCGTTGAAGAGCACCTCGCCGCGCAGCTCCTGCGGCGTGGCCTTCGACGGAATCAGGTGGTTGAGCACGTCCAGCTTGGGCGCCGGCGGGAAGTCGATGATGCCGTTGAAGTCACCCATGTGATTCGTGTTTGCCTTCTGCAGGTCGCGGCCGCCAATGGCCGCGAGCATCGTCGTGTCGCCGTCGAAGTATTCCTCCACTTCGGCGAAGTGATCCATGGTGCGGATGGAGCGCTTCGAGGAAAAGATGAGCTGCGCGTAGTTGCCGCGCATCGTCGGCGTGTCGACCCGTAGACGCGCGTAGTTCGGGCGCGAGTCCGGCGCCACCTCGAAGGCACCATTCGTGTGGCCATTGACGTGGCAGGAGAAGCAGGCGACGCCTTGTGAAGGGTCACGCGTCACGCGATGGTGCGTGACGTTGAACCACGTCGTCTGGAAAGGCGTCACCAACAGGCGCAAACCGTCGAGCTGCTCGGGCGTGAGTACGCCGTTGAACATGTCGAAGTAGTTGCCGTAGGTGATCTCGACGCCGCGGGTTACGTCGCCCAGCTCCGGGTGCGTCGACAGGTACAGCGCCGGCGGGAATTCGGGCAGATAGCATTCGGGGATGTCGAACCCCACATCGAAACGCTCGTGTTCCGGATGTACGCGCGTCCACTGCTGCGGGAAGACCATGTGTGCCGTCGACTGCAGCGGATGGTCGAGTGGCTTCCACGGGAACGCGTCGCCCGAGCGGATGCTCTCGGGTGATTGCGCGGCATACTGCTCCCAGGTGTC
>JBGQHM010000126.1:0-15662 GCA_041497995.1 Binatia bacterium
AGTGGTAGAGCTGGCGCGGATCGACGATGAGATCATCGCGGAGGATTGGCGCGGTGGTGGCGTCAGCGACGGCCGCCAGGTCAGTCAACGGCTGGCCGAACGCGCCGGTCACCACCGCGAGGGCAGCGACGTCTGCGTCATCGTAGACCTGTGCACGCTCGATGAGCTGCGCCGCCGGCCACAGCGGCTCGCCACCGAGCCGTGCGATTGCCGCGAGGTCCTGCTTTTGGGTGTCCACGAACTGCGCGAAGTCGCGCCGGCTCGGAGTGACTTCACTGAGTCGCTGTCCGACGAGATGTTTCAGCTCAGCGCGGCTTGCGGCGAGAATACGCGCGCGGTCCATACGTGACGGTAGCGCGGCGCTTTGGGGCAGGGCAAGCCCTGTTGCTACTCGCACTGTGGAGAAAAGCTGGAATCACTTCACCGCAATCAGCCGGTGGGCGGCGGCTTCTACGCCGGCTGCATCGATGCCGTGGATGCGCAGCAGCTCAGGATAGGGCTCCACTTCCGTGCAGAAGACGTCGCGCACGCCGACGCGCGCCAACCGGCCTGTGCCGAGCTCGGCGATCACCTCGGCGACGGCGCCGCCGAGGCCACCGATGATGGAATGTTCCTCGACTGTGACAATCCGCCCGGTCTCACGGGCCGCGCGCTCTATAGCGGAGCAGTCGAGTGGTTTCAGCGTGTGCATGTTGAGCACGCGGGCGGAGATGCCGCCGCCCTTCAGCGCTTCGTGCGCCGTCAGTGCGCTGCCCACGCAGCCACCGGTGGCGATGATGGTGACGTCCTTGCCCTCACGCATACTCACAGCTTCACCGACGCGGAGCGGGGCATCGTAGCCGTCGATGCCGCTCAAAAAGCCAAGGCGGATGTATACCGGCCCATCGATTGACGCTGCAGCGCGCACACAACGGTGCGCTTCGTTCGGGTCGGCGGGCGACAGGATCGTCATCCCGGGAATGGTGCGCAGCAACGCGATGTCCTCCATGGCGTGATGTGTGGCGCCCCACGCACCCGCTTCCAGGCCGGCGAATGGAGCGATGATCTTCACGTTGTTGCGGTTGTACCCGCAATCGTCGCGGATCTGCTCGAAGCTGCGCATGCTGACGAACGGTGCCATCGCCAGGGCGAAGGCGAGCTTCCCCGCGTGTGCCAGCCCCGCTGCTACACCGATGAGGTTCTGTTCGGTGATGCCGAGATCGAAATGGCGCTCTGGGAAGCGCGCGGTGAACGACCCGATCGGACCGAAGTCTTGCGACACCAGCACGATGTCGGGATTTCGTTCCGCAAGCTCGGCCAACACCTCGGCCGACGACATGGCTGCGAAGTAGCCGCTCATTGGGCCACCTCCAGCGCCGCGAGAGTGCGCTGCACCTCCTCGTCTGTCAGCATCGTGTAGTGCGCACGTCCGGTGCCCTCGATGCCCGGCACCCCCTTGCCTTTGACAGTGTGCGCGATGATTGCGGTTGGTCCGTGGGGTGCGGGCAACGCTTCGAGCGCATCGACGATCGCCGCCATGTCGTGTCCATCGATCTCTTGCACGTTCCATCGAAAGGCGCGCCACTTGTCGGCCAGCGGCTCCACCGGCATCACCGCGTCGACGTTGCCGGCGGCCTGGAAGCGGTTGTAGTCGACGATCGCGGTGAGATTCTCCAGCCCGAATCGTGGAGCCGAGAGCGCGGCTTCCCAAACGGTCCCTTCCTGCAGCTCGCCATCACCAAGCAGGACGACCGTGCGTGATCCGGAGCGGTCGAGTTGCTCCGCCAGTGCAATGCCGACACCGACCGAGAGTGCGTGACCGAGTGAGCCGGTGCCGAACTCGACCCCCGGCGCCTTCTTCGTTGGGTGACCCGCGAGGCGACTGCCAGACTGCCCCGAGGTGGCGAGCTCGGATGCGTCGATCTTGCCGAGCTCGACCATGCACGCGTGAAAAGCTGTCACTGCGTGCCCCTTGCTCATCAGGAAGCGATCCCGCTTCTGCGTCGCGCGGTCTTCGAGACGGAGGAAGTGGAAAAACAATGCCGCCATAATATCCGCACACGACATCGCACCGCCGAGGTGAGCGTAGTACACCGAGGCCGGCACCACGATGTGCCGGCGTAGCGCCGTCGCGCGCCGTTTGAGGGCTTGAATGGTTGCGGGGTCACTCATTGGGAGCTCCGTAGTTTCGACCACATGCCACCATGCCACGGGCACGAAACGCGCCCACATGCTGGTTGGCGCCTCGGTAGATGTCTTCGACGGCAGAAACTCATCGCGCTTGAATCAAGTTTGCGAGGGCAACCCCTAGCGACCAACGGGAGCGGTCCCAAAAAAGACGCTGGGCGCAGCCCGCTAATCCTTCGGCGTGTACTTGATCAGTACACGGGTGCCGTCCTTGAACCCCGAGCGGAACTTCTCGTCGAACTTGGACCAGCCGTCCGGATACTTCTTGGCGTAGGCCTCGAGCATGGCTTGCTGTGCTTCGGGTTCGTTGACGATCGCGCCGGTGGCCGTGAACGAAGGGCCGTCCGGCTTGCCGACCGAGATCTTGGCTTGCGGGCGGCCGGCTTTGATGCGGCGGGCGCGCCACGACGTTGGTGGCGTGCCGACGTAGACGGCGTCGTTGCGGTACAGAAACCAGATCTCAGCGGCCTTGCCGAGGCTGCCATTCTTGCGCGTGCTGGCAATGTACACGTACTTGCTGCTGGCAAGGGTGGTCTTGATCTCAGCGGAAAGCTCCGCGTGGGCGCGCGGAGCGATCAGTATGTTGGCGAGCAGGACAACGGCAACTGCGCCGGCCAGCTGCAGGCGTCGCGTTGGCGGCTGTATTCGGATCTTCCACATAAGAGTGCCTCCTCTACATCCAAAATGCCGAGGTGCGTCAATGTCCAGTGGTCACGCGCGCTCCGGCGACGGCCACGGCGTTCTTCCCGCGACGTTTGATGGCGTACATCGCCGCATCGGCGGCGCGGAACAGGTCGTCAGGCGTGCTGGCATGATCGGGGAATGAGGCGACGCCGACGCTCGCGGTGACCGTCGAGATGTCGATGCCGTTGCCTTCGAGCATGCTGCACGACTCGATGGCGGTGCGGATGGTCTCGGCGATCCCCATCGCGGTGTCGGGGTCGGTATCGGGAAGGATGATGACGAACTCGTCCCCGCCGAAACGTGCCGCGACATCGCCCGGACGAATGAGGTGCGCGATGACCCTGCCGAGATAGCTGATGGTGCGGCTGCCGACGAGGTGGCCGTAGGTGTCGACAACAGCCTTGAAGTTGTCGAGGTCGAGGACGAGTAGCGACAGCGGCTCACCGCGTCCCAACAGCTCCGCCAGCATATGATTGAAGTGACGGGTGTTGCCTAAGCCGGTGAGGTCGTCGGTGATCGAGGCGATGAACGCCTTCCGGTACAGCGAGGCGTTCTCGATGGCGATCGCGGCGTGGTCTGCGAGGGACTGCGCCAAGCGCAGCTCGTCCTCGGTGAAGCTGCTGCCGTCGATCTTGTTGATCACCTGGATGACCCCGAGCAGAGTGTCTTTGCTGAGCATTGGGACGCACAGCATACTGCGCGGCGTGAAATGCGTCTCGGTTTCGATGCCGGCGTAGTAGCGCGGGTCTTTGGTGGCGTCCGCGAGGCGCACGGGTTCCCGGTTGCGTGCTACCCAGCCAGCGATGCCTTGGTCGCACCGCAAGCGCATACCGTCGATGACGCCCGCTTGGAGTGTACGTGACGCGGTGAAGACCAGCTCGTTGCCCTTCGGGTCGTAGAGCAGCAACGACGACGCTTCACTCGGCACCGCCGCGGCAACCGAGGCGAGGAGTGTGCGCATCGCTTCACCGTCGTGCGACAAGCGATCGGGGTCGATAGTGGCGGACAGGCTGTCCGCGAGTTGCTCCAACTTGCGCAGATCAGCGTCGGTGAACGCGGCGCCGCCGTAGCGGTTGGCGACCTCGATCACGCCGGCGACGCGGCCATCCCGCTTCATCGGCACGGCCAGTAAGCTGTGCGTGGCGAAGCGCGACTTGCGATCGATGCCACCGTAGAAGCGCGGGTCGCTCTGCGCATCGTTGACCAATGCGCTGCGTCCGGTGCGCGCCACCCAATTGGCCACGCCCTGTCCCGCCGGCACTCGCAGCCCGGCGATCGCGTTCTCGCGCAAGGTCTCGGTCGCGGCGAACACCAGCTCGTCGCGTTGGCCATCGTAGAGCAGCAGGGACAGTGCCTCGGCGTGAGTGAGGATCTTGATGCGGTCGAGGACGATGCGCAGGATCTCGGACAACTCGAGCGTCGAGGTGAGCGTCTTGATCAACTCGTTGATGGTAGCGAGCTCGCGCAGTCGCTGCGCCAACTCGCGGTCGGGTTCCGCTGCGCTCATGTGTCGTGCGACCTAGGACAGAGAACAGAGAGCATACCCCTTGCGACAAGACAACCAAAAATCGACGAGGCGGGCGGGCCCACGTTACGCGCAAACGCCCAACGCGTTGTTCACCGCGGTGATGATTTCGTTGATCTCGATGAGACCGCTCCCGTCAGCGTCTCCGGAGGTACACGTCGACACCGATGCGTCGCCCAGGGCGATAGTGACCATGATGACCAGTTCATCGATGGTGACGTGGCTGTCCCCATCGCAGTCACCGGCGCAGGGTCCCGTGTGCGGCGTGCTCGTCGGGGTGGGCGGCGAGGGAGAGGGCGTCGGCGTCGTGGACGGAGTCGGCGTCGGTGTGGGTTCAGCCGGCGGCTCGATGCGCGCCAGATGATCGCCGAAGAATTCGGTCACCCACAGGTTGCCATCCGACCCCGCGGCGATGCCGTTCGGGCCACTGGCCGCGGTAGGGAAGGGATACTCCGTGATCGCGCCGTCCGGCGTGATCCGTCCGACCTGATTGGCACGGAACTCGGTGAACCACAGATTTCCGTCGGCCCCCACCGCGATGTCGGTTGGTTGGCTATCGCCGGTAGGGATCGGGAACTCGGTGATGGTGCCACTGGGCGTGATGCGCCCAATGCGGTTGCCGCGTTGCTCGGTGAACCAGAGGGTGCCGCCGGGCCCGAGGGTAATGCCGGCCGGTCCCGGGTCGCTCGATGTGAGCGCAAACTCGGTAATCAGGTTGATGCCGCTGGTTGCAATGCGTCCGATCTTATTGCCGGTCACCTCAGTGAACCACAGGTTGCCGTCGGGGCTGGCAGTGATTCCTTGCGGCCGGCCGCTTGCCGTAGCCAGCAAGAACTCGGTGATCGCTCCGTCCGGCGTGATCCGGCCGATCCGGTTGCCGTCAGTTTCGGTAAACCACAGGTTGCCGTCCGGGCCTGCCGTAATCGCTGTCGGCTTGCCGTTTGTCGTATCGATGGAGAACTCGGTGATGGTTCCGGTTGCCGTGATCCGGCCGACCTGGTTGGCCAGTGACTCGGTGAACCACAGATTGCCATCCGGTCCGGTGGTGATGTTTCCCAGCCCGCTGCTGTCGGTCGGTACTTGAAACTCGCTGAGCACACCCTCAACGGTCATCTGTCCGATGCGATTGGCGTTGAACTCCGTGAACCAGAGATTGCCATTCGGCCCGCCGGTGATCAGTGAGGCCTGACTGTGGAGGACGAGTGGAAACTCGGTGATGGCGGGCGGTGTCTGCGCGCCCGCTGAATGCCCGGTGAGGGCAATCGTTGCCAGGTATGACAGCCACCGGTAAACCAGCGCCGTGGCGGGACGCGCCTTACCTTGTCGCTGCGAATGATTCTGAGCAGGTGCGAGACATCGCTGTGCCGCCGCCGGTACCGGAGTGAGGTGCATCGAGTTTCCTTTCATGGGTCTTCATAGGATGTGCGCCGGCGTAAAGATACCGAGTCTTCTGGATTGTCATCGCTTCCGTGGGTGTTCATGAGCGTGCTGGGTTTGCCGAAAATGCATACATAGCCGGTTGCGCCGGAGATCCGTATGGACTCCTTCGTCGATCCGGAGCGATCTGCAGCGGCATCAACGAAGCCGGGGTCACCATCCACTGGGGCTGCGAAGGTCGGTGAACTTCAGCGAGACAACAGGTGCCTCGGGCGATTGAAGAGGATCGTTCTGCATGCGCGTCCCCGCACCTTGCAGCCCATATCGCAAGATGGTGCCGTTGCCTATGCAGGCAATGGGAACGGCCGCCCTTGCCGCTGCTCTGATACCGGATAGAATCTCGTCGCCGACGCGGCAGGGCGGCGTGCCGTGTCGGTGTCGAGCACTGAACATGACCGACAACCCGGCACGACAGATTGGTCTTCGGATCGAAGTCCATGGTCAGGTGCAAGGAGTCGGCTTCCGCCCGTGGGTGTTCACACTCGCGCGCGCGGCCGGCATTCGCGGGCGTGTGTGGAACCACGCCGAGGGCGTGACGATCGAAGCCTTCGGAGGCGAGGAGCTACTGCATGGCTTTGCCCGTATGCTCGGAAACCCTCCGGCACCCACGGCCCGCGTGCACGACATCCACTGCGCACCCATCCCGGTCGAACCGGTCGCTACGTTCAGCGTGGTGGACAGTCGCGCCAGCGGCCATCGCTCGCTCTCGATCCCACCCGACTGGGCGACGTGCGAACAGTGCCGGCACGAAATGCAGGACCCTGGCGATCGACGCCACGGCTACGCCTTCATCAACTGCACGCACTGCGGCCCCCGGTATACGATTTGCCGCGATGTTCCGTACGACCGGGCGCAGACGACAATGGCCGCGTTCGCGATGTGCGACGACTGCCGGCGCGAATATGATGATCCTGGCAACCGTCGCTTCCATGCCGAGCCCAATGCGTGCCCGGTATGTGGTCCACGCCTGACGCTGACCGATGCGCAAGGATGCCCGCTCGATGGAGATCCGATCGCCGCTGCGGCTGTGGCATTGCGTGCCGGCGCGATTGTCGCCGTGAAGGGCTTGGGCGGCTTCCATCTCGCGTGCGACGCGACATCCGCGACGGCAGTGGCGCGGTTGCGGAGTAGGAAGCGGCGTGACCAGAAGCCGTTCGCCGTCATGGTGGGCGACCTGGCCACGGCGGAGCAGATGGCGCGGCTCGACGAGACCGAGCGTGCCACGCTCACCGCGGGCGAGCGGCCGATTGTGCTGGTCGAGCGCCATCCGCAAGCTGCTGTTGCCTCGGACGTCGCCCCGAGCAACTCGTGGCTTGGGCTGATGCTGCCCTACACGCCGCTGCACGAGCGGCTGCTTGCCGCGGTCGAGCGGCCGCTGGTGATGACGTCGGCAAACTTCGCGGACGAGCCGATGGTCTGCGACAACGCGCGCGCACTGCGCACCTTGACCGCGGTGGCTGATGCGTTTCTCATGCACGACCGCGAGATCGCCAATCGCTGCGACGACTCGGTCGCACGCGTCATCGCTGGCCGTCCGGTCGTCTTGCGGCGCGGGCGGGGATACGTGCCCACGCGCCTCTCGCTTGCCCGCCCGGTTGCTCGGGCGCTGCTCGCATGTGGAGCGCATCTCAAGAATGCCGTCTGCTTCGCCGAGGGCAATGCGGCCTGGCTCGGACCGCACATCGGCGACCTCGAGACCGACGAGGCTTGTCGCGCGTTCGAGGAAAGCGTCGAACGCTTCCAACGCTTCGTCGGCATTGCGCCTGAGCTAATCGCTCACGATTTGCACCCCGACTACTTCACCACACGCTACGCCCTCGAGCGTAACGATCTGCCCCGCGTCGGTGTTCAGCACCATCACGCACACATCGTTGCCTGCATGGCGGAGCACGGTCTCAGCGGACCGGTGATCGGGCTGGCGTGGGACGGCACGGGGTACGGTACCGACGGCACCGCATGGGGCGGTGAGCTGCTCGTTGCGACGCCTGCCAGTTTCGCGCGCCTCGCGACGTTTCGGCCGAGTCCACTCGCCGGCGGCGATCGCGCGATCCGGCAGGTGTGGCGCAGTGCGCTGGCGCTTCTTGATCAATCGTTCGATAGCGACCCGCCGCTCGACCGCCTGCCACTGTTCGCGCGCATCGACCGTCGCGAAGTCGAACAGGTGCGGCAGATGATCGCGGTGGGCTTCAACTCACCTGCGGCGCACGGCGTCGGCCGCTTCTTCGACGCGTTCGGCGCCATCGCGCTCGGTAGGACGGAGGCACACTATGAGGGTCAGGTGGCCGTCGAGCTCACTGGTGCTGCCGACCTCGCTGAGGACCGCGCGTATCCGTATGAAATGGAGGCCGGACTCATCGCTGCCGTCGACCTGCGACCGGCTCTGCGCGAAGCGGTTGCTGATCTACTGGCGGGCCGTACGGCGGCGACGGTCTCGGGCAGGTTCCACGCAACGCTCGTGGCCGCAGGCATCGAGATGGTGCGCCTTGCAGCCCAGCACGCCGGCGGCTTGCCCGTTGTGCTGAGCGGCGGCTGCTTTCAGAACGCCCGGCTCGTCGAGGGCCTGCGGCGCGGGTTGGCGCCGCGCTTTGCAATCTTCTCCCACGAGCGTGTGCCACCAGGCGACGGGGGCATCGCGCTGGGGCAGGCTGTCATCGCCGACGCGATTGTGCGACAAGCTGGCTGACAGGGTCGTCAAGGAAAGGGGAGGCGTGAAGCATGTGCCTCGCGGTGCCCGGTAAGGTCGTCGCCATCGAAGGCGACAGCGAGTTGCGTATGGCGCGCATCGACTTCGGTGGCGTGACGCGCGAGGCCTGCCTCGCCTACGTCCCGGAAGCCCAAATCGGCGACTACGTCCTCGTTCACGTCGGCTTTGCGATCGCCACGGTCGACGAGCAGGTCGCGCAGGAAACGCTCGCGCTGCTTGCCGAGGCGGGCGAGCTCCAGGAGCGCGAGAAGGAACGCAGCTGATGCGGCACCTCGACGAATACCGCGATCCCGCCGCTGTGCGCATCGTCCTGCGACAGATCGAGTCGACGGTCACGCGGCCGTGGACCATCATGGAAGTGTGCGGCGGGCAGACGCACTCGATTCTCAAGTTCGGATTGGATGAGTTGCTGCCGCCGCACATCCGACTCATCCACGGCCCTGGCTGTCCAGTCTGCGTGACGCCGCTCGAGCAGATTGATCGTGCCCTGGCGCTCGCGTCCCGGCCCGGCGTGGTGCTCTGTTCCTTCGGCGACATGCTGCGCGTTCCGGGCTCTTCCGGAGATTTGCTGTCCGCCAAGGCGCGGGGCGCCGACGTGCGCATCGTCTATTCCCCGCTCGATGCGCTCAAGGTCGCGCGTCAAGAGCCGGAGCGCCAGGTCGTCTTCTTCGCCGTCGGTTTCGAGACGACCGCACCGGCGAATGCGATGGCCGTCCAGTGTGCCGTACGCGAAGGGATCGGCAACTTCTCTCTCCTCATGGCGCATGTGCTCGTGCCGCCGGCACTCGAGGCGCTCCTGTCGGATCCTGAGTGCGTCATCCAGGGCCTGCTCGCTCCCGGGCACGTCTGTGTCATTACCGGCTACCGTTCGTACGAACCGCTCGCGGCGCGCTTTCACGTTCCAATCGTTGTGACGGGCTTCGAACCTCTGGATCTGCTGCGTGGTGTGCTGGCCGCGACGCGCCAGCTCGAACGTGGTGAGGCGCGCGTGGAGAATCAGTACGAGCGCGTTGCCCGCGTCGACGGCAACCCTGCCGCGCGCGCCGTCCTCGAGGAGGTGTTCGTGGTGGCGAACCGGAAGTGGCGCGGCATTGGCGAGATTCCGGCAAGTGGCTATGCGCTCGCGCCAGCCTATGCCGCCTTCGATGCGGAGCGTGTCTTCGGCTTGGAGTCCGTTGCCGTCGAGGAGCCGCGCGAGTGCTTGAGCGGACTGGTGTTGCAGGGACGTATCCGTCCGACCGAATGCGCGCAGTTCGGCACGCGGTGTACACCCGAGCATCCGCTCGGTGCGACGATGGTATCGTCGGAGGGCGCCTGCGCCGCGTATTTCCACTACGGCCGTAGCGCTCGCGCCGGCGGAGAGCGCTGAGTGCATGTCCAATCCCCTCGAATCACTCCTCGCTTGCCCGCTACCGCTGGACGACGACAGCGTAGTGCAGATGGCGCACGGCGGCGGCGGCCGCAAGATGGCGAACCTGATCGAGCGCCTCTTCCTGCCGGCGTTCGACAGTCCAGCGCTGTCGGCATTGGGCGACGGCGCCGTGATCGACGTGGGCAGGGAGCGCCTGGCGTTCACAACCGACACCTTCGTCGTCAGCCCGCCGTTCTTTCCCGGCGGTGACATCGGCTCTCTCGCCGTTCACGGAACTGCAAACGACTTGGCGGTCTGTGGTGCAGAACCGATAGGGTTCAGCGTGGGCTTGGTCCTTGAAGAAGGATTTCCGGTCGAGAGTCTGCGGCGGATTGTCGCTTCGTTGGCCGGCGCGAGTGGTACGGTAGGAGCGCCGATCTTGACGGGAGACACGAAAGTCGTGGAGCGCGGGAAGGGAGACGGCATCTACATCAACACTTCCGGAATAGGCCGGGTCCGGCTGGGGGTGAACGTGGCACCCGACCGGGCAGCACCGGGCGATGTGATCCTCGTCTCCGGCCCGGTCGGCGACCACGGCATCGCGGTGATGGCGGCACGCAACGGGATCGAGCTCGAAACGACCCTCCTCTCCGACTCGGCCCCGGTGTTGCCACTCGTCCGCGCGCTGCTTGATGTCGCTCCCGATACGAAGGTCATGCGCGATCCCACCCGTGGCGGTCTGGCCACGGCCCTGTGCGAGATTGCCATCGCGTCGCACGCGGGCATCTGCATCGACGAAGCGCACGTGCCGGTGCGGCGCGAAGTGCAGGCGGCGTGCGAGGTGCTCGGCTTCGATCCATTCTACGTCGCGTGCGAAGGCCGCTTTCTGGCCATCGTGCCGCCGACGCGAGCGGATGCGGGGCTGGCCGCGTTGCGCGCTGTTCCCGGCGGCGCCGAAGCATGCCGCATCGGCGAGGTGACCGCCGAGAATGCGGGGCGCGTCGTGTTGCGTACGCGCATCGGCACGCACCGCCGTCTCGACCGGCTGTCAGGCGAGCAGCTGCCGCGCATCTGCTGAGGCCATTCATGCACGAGTACTCCTTGGTTCAGGCGATGATGCGGCGGGTCGAGGCGGAAGCGCGAGCGCACAATGCCAGCGGCGTGCGTCGCGTGCAGGTTCGCATCGGCCACCTCTCCGGCGTTGAACCGGAACTGTTCGCCACGGCGTACGAGGTGCTCCGACCGGGGACATTGTGTGCGGGTGCGGAATTGATCATTGCGCACGAGGCGATCGAGTGGCGGTGCGGCGTGTGTGGATCGATGGTGCCCGCCGGTGGCGCGCTCGTGTGTCCGCAGTGCGCCTCGCCCCCGTGCTTGATCCGTGGCGACGACCTGATGCTCGAGAGCATTGAGCTGGAGGTGATGAGTGTGTGACGTGTGTGGTTGCGGCGACACCGCGATCGTGACGGTCGACGTGCATGAGCGGCTGCTCGGCGCCAACGACCGGACAGCGGCGCACAACCGTGCGCACTTCACCGATCACGGGTTGATCGCGATCAATCTCATGGGTTCACCCGGATCAGGGAAGACCGCGATCCTCGAAGCCACGGCGCGTGTGCTCGCAGGACAGCGACGCCTGGCGGCGATCACCGGTGATCTCGCAACGGAGCGCGATGCGGTTCGCCTGCGTGCTGCCGGCATCCCGGCACGTGCGATCACCACCGGCTCGGCGTGCCACCTCGACGCGGAGATGGTGCATCAGGCCATGCATGGCGACATCGCATACGCTGCGGACTACCTTTTTATCGAGAACGTCGGCAACCTCGTCTGTCCGGCGATCTACGATCTCGGGCAGACCGTGAACGTGGTTGCGCTGTCTGTTACCGAAGGCGAGGACAAGCCGCTCAAATATCCGGTGATGTTCCGGAAGGCGGACCTTGTCCTGCTCACCAAGATCGATCTCTTGCCGGCGCTGCCGGAGTTTGATCGCGCTGCGGTGGAAGAGGCGCTGGCGCACTTCATGCCGGCGCCGCGGATGATCGCGGTGTCGGGCCGCACGGACGACGGCGTCGCCGAGTGGGTGAACTGGATTGAAGACTTGCGTGGGCGGTTGTTGCCACCCAAGCCTGTGCACGGAGGGCCCGGGCGATGAGGACCGTCTTGCTTGCGTGCGCTCTGTTGGTGACGGCTGGAGTCGCCGAGGCGCGCATGCGCCGTCCGACGCCGATCCACGTGCGCATGGTTGCCTACATTGGAGAGAAGGTTGAAGGGACGCGACCGGACTTCACCTGGCTGGTGACGTATCGCGGCAAGCGCTACGACCTGTACATCCTCAACCTGGTGGTCCTCGGAGGCCGCGCTACGCCGCTCGACATCGACGCTGCGGTCGCCCCCTACGAGGTCAAGTTTCAGATCGCGGGTGACAAGACCGCGCTCGCACACTTTGTTGCGGCGCCGCCGCGGCAACAGGTTCTCATCATGGGTTACGTACGGCTCGATGCGGCGCGCTTTCTCATGTTGGACACGGTCGAGTCTGCCTCCCCGCCGACGCCGGCACCGACGGAGTAGGGAGAAGCTGCCGAACGTCTCGGCGTTCGTTCGGAGTCGACCCGAAGCACCCGTCATTCTCGAGACTCGTGGTGAGTTGCCGGACGAGTCGGTGTCATCGTCCTCGTCGCCGTCCGCGTTCGGGTTTGGGTTGGTGTGCGCGTCGCCGTAGCGGTCGGCGTCGGTGTGCGCGTCGGGGTCGGGGTAGGGGCGCACGCGTCGCCGATGCCGTCACCATCGTTGTCCGCTTGGTCGGGGTTGAAAGTGAGTGGGCAATTGTCGCAGGCATCTGGGATCCCGTCGAAGTCACCGTCCGTGCTCTTGCTGAGAAGGACCGAGACATCACTAGATTCGCTGTTAGCTACGGCGAGGTCCGGGAAGCCGTCGCGGGACAGATCGGCCACCGCCACGAATTGCGGGTGCTTACCCGCAACAAAGGGCCGCGGCGCTGCAAATCTCCCCTGACCGTTGCCGAGCAGGACCGACACGTCGTTGGAAGCGGCGTTGGCGGTCACCAAGTCAAGGAACCCATCCGCGTCGATGTCGGCCGCCACCACGGATTGAGGATGCGTCCCCGCAGCGAAGACCTGCGCTGATGCAAAGGTGCCGTCGCCGTTGCCGAGCAGGACCGACACCTCGTTGGAGGCCGCATCCGCTGTAACGAGATCGACGATCCAGTCGCGGTTCAGATCCACCGCCAGTACTGACTTGGGCCGCATGCCCGCGGCAAAGAATTGCGCCGGCGCGAAGGTGCCGTCGCCGTGGTTGAGGAGCACCGACACGTCGTTGGAGGATGCATTGGCGGTGACGAGATCGACTCTCCCGTCACCATTCAGATCGGCCGCCGCCACCGATTGGGCGTGCCTGCCCACGGCAAACAATTGCGGCGTGGCGAAGGTCCCATCACCGTGGCCGAGCAGCACTGCGACGCTGGACGAGCCATTTGCGGTCGCCAGGTCGAGTATCCCATCTGAGTTGAGATCCGCCACCGCCAGTGATTGGGGATGCTCCGCGGCGGCAAAGGAGCGCGCCGGGGCAAAGCTGCCGTCGCCGTTGCCGAGGAGCACCGACACGTTGTTGGAATCTCGATTTGCGACGACGAGGTCGGGCAGCCTATCGAAGTTCAGGTCCGTCACAACGACTGATGAGGGGTGTACCCCCGCTGCAACGCGCTGCTGGGTCCCAAAGGTCCCGTCGCCGCGACCCAGTAGAACCGACACGTCGTTGGAGTCTCGGTTGGCGACGACGAGATCGGGTACCCAATCGAAATTCAGATCGGCTAGCGCCACCGCCTGCGGACCTGCGCCCGCGGCAAAGCGCTGCTGAGGCGCAAATGTGCGATCGTTGTCGCACGCGTCGCCCTTACCGTCCTTGTCACAATCCGCCTGAGTGGGGTTGAAAGCGAAGGGGCAGTTGTCGGCCAGATCACACAGACCGTCGCCGTCGCTATCGAACTGCCCGTGCCCGACGCAGAAGTCGCACGCATCTCCAAATCCGTCGCCGTCGGTGTCCGCCTGGTCGGGGTTGAAGGTGAACAGACAGTTGTCCACTTGGTTGCAGATGTTGTCGCCGTCGTAGTCATCGAAGACGGGGCACACTTGGCAGGCGTCCCCGACGCGGTTGAAGTCCGAGTCCAGTTGATCCGGGTTCGGTGTGGCAGGGCAGTTGTCGCAAGCGTCGCCCACGCCGTCGCGGTCGGTGTCCGTCTGGCCAGGGTTGAAGTTGAACGGGCAGTTGTCGGCTTGATCACAGAGGCCGTCGCCGTCGCTGTCGGACTGGCCGCGTCCCACGCAGAAGTCGCACGCATCTCCGAATCCGTCGCCGTCGGTGTCCGTCTGGTCGGGGTTGAAGTTGAACGGGCAGTTGTCGGCTTGATCACAGAGGCCGTCGCCGTCGCTGTCGGACTGGCCGCCTCCCACGCAGAAGTCGCAGGCATCTCCAAATCCGTCGCCGTCGGTGTCCGCCTGGTCGGGGTTGAAGTTGAACAGGCAGTTGTCCACTTCGTTGCAGATGTTGTCGCCGTCGTAGTCGTCGAAGGTGGGACACACTTGGCAGGCGTCCCCGACACGGTTGAAGTCCGTGTCCAGTTGGTCCGGGTTCGGTGTGGCAGGGCAGTTGTCGCAGGCGTCGCCGACGCCGTCGTCATCGCGATCGGCTTGGTCAGGGTTGGCAGCGAACAGGCAGTTGTCCGCCTCGGTACAGATGTTGTCGCCGTCGTAGTCGTCGAAGGCGGGACACAGCTGGCAGGCGTCACCGACGCCGTTAAAGTCCGAATCGAGTTGGTCCGGGTTCGGCGTGGTCGGGCAGTTGTCGCATGCGTCACCGATACCGTCGGCGTCGCGATCCGTCTGGTCGGGATTGCGGGTAAAGGGACAATTGTCGCGCACGTCGCAGAGGCCGTCACTATCGCTATCCGACAGTGCTGGACCCGACACACACTGTCCGGTTGTGACACTGCAGCTCTCGGGACCGTTGCACACGTTGCCATCATCAAGACAGATCACCGGATTCCCACCGGCGCAGACGCCTGCGGAGCAGGTGTCCGTTTGGGTGCAGGCGTTCTTGTCGTCGCAGCGGACACCGTCGGCCTCGAGCTGGCACGTTGCCGAACAACAATCTCCATCCACAGTGTTGCCGTCGTCGCACTGCTCGCCCGCAGTCACGATACCGTTCCCGCACCCGGTCAGCGTGCAGTTCGAATCGCAGCCGTCGCCATCCACCAGATTGCCGTCATCGCATTGCTCCTCCCCGCCGCAACCATTGATGCGGCTGCTGTCCGCAGCGGCAACCTCGGTGGCGTCGACGAATCCATCCGAGCTGGGGTCGCAGGCCGTGCAAACGACGAGCGAGCGTCCACCCCCCATAATGCTCCTGCACAAATCGACCTCGTCCTGCGTCACTTCACCGTTCCCGTCGCAGTCGCCATCGCAATGTTGGGTGGCATCGATGACACCATTGCCGCACTGCGCGGCGCCGAGGACGTCCTGGGTCGTGACCGCGGAATCACCTAGTGATGACGTGAAGGCGCCCGCCAGTACCGCGCTCCCAGTGCTCCCGCTGGCCAGCGCACTGCAGCTGAACGGCGCCCCGCTGACCGAGAACGGCCCGACATTCACCCCATCCATGCCGTTGACGTTGAATGCTTCACTGGTCGCCATGCCGGTCGTGGACGGCGCCACGAAAGGGATGCCGCGTACGCTTTGCGGGTCATCATCAGTGCAGAACTGACCGTCGGGGCCATAGTCAGC
>JBGQHM010000127.1:0-15607 GCA_041497995.1 Binatia bacterium
AGCGGCTGCGCGCAGCGAGCATGCATGCCTTCATGCGTCGCACTGCTTCTTCCATCCCCACGAAGATCGCGTCGGCAACGATGCTGTGACCGATGTTCAGCTCGTTCATGACCGGGATCGCGGCAATCGGCTCGACGTTGGCCAGTGTCAGTCCATGACCCGCATTGACAATGAGCCCAGCCGCGTGCGCGGTCCGCGCCGCCTCTTCAATGCGGCGCACCTCGGCTGCGCGGGCCTCTGCGGTTGGCGCAGCAGCGTACGCGCCCGTATGGATTTCGATCGCGTCGGCCTGCAGCCGCCGTGCGGCTTCGATCTGTCGTGTCTCGGGATCGATGAAGAGGCTGACGCAGATGCCGGCGCTGCGGAGCCCGGCAACGACGCGGCCGAGCGTCTCCAATTGGCCGGCGGCGTCGAGCCCGCCTTCCGTGGTCAGCTCTGCACGCTTCTCAGGAACGATGCACACGTCCGCGGGCCGCACCGCGCACGCCTTGCGGAGCATCTCCTCGGTGGCCGCCATTTCCAGATTGAGCTTGGTGGCGATCTGCGCCCGCAACACATCGACGTCACGATCCTGAATGTGGCGCCGATCCTCGCGCAAGTGGACGGTGATTCCGTCCGCGCCGCCGCGTTCCGCCGCTTGCGCCGCAGCGAGCAGATCGGGATACGGCGTCCGCCGTGCCTGCCGCACCGTGGCGACGTGGTCGATGTTCACGCCGAGCTTGATCATCTCAACCTAGCTGTGCGCGGATTGCTGCCGCGATCTCCTCGGCGTACGTGCGAACGCGATCTTCATCCTCGCCCTCGACCATAACACGAACCAGCGGCTCGGTCCCCGAGTAGCGCACCAGGACGCGTCCACGATCGTCCAAGGCGGCACGGACGCGCGCCAGCGTCTGTTGCACCGGCTCGATCGCGTCGAGCTCGCGGCGGGCATTCACCCGCACGTTGAGCAACACTTGGGGGAACCGTGTCATCGCGCGCTTCAGCTCGCTCAGTGGCCGCTGCCGCTCCACGAGTAGGCGCAGCACAGCCAAAGCGGCCACGAGCCCATCGCCCGTCGTACAATGATCGAGGAAGATCAGATGTCCAGACTGTTCACCACCGAGGTTATAGCCCTTCTGCCGCATCGCCTCGACGACGTAGCGATCTCCGACCTGCACCCGTAGCAAGCGCGCGCCGCGTTCACGCAACGCCACCTCGAGCCCGAGATTGCTCATGACCGTCGCCACTACCGTCGCGTGCTTCAGCGTGCCGCGTGTAAGCATTTCGGCGGCAAGCATCGCCAGCACTTCGTCGCCGTCGACAACGTCCCCGGTTTCGTCGACCAGGATCAAGCGGTCCGCGTCGCCGTCGAGGGCGATGCCCACATGCGCGTGCTCGGCCCGCACCAACTCTTGCAGGCGCTGCGGGTGCGTCGCCCCGCTCTCATGGTTGATGTTGCGGCCATCGGGATTCACACCGATCGCAACCACGCCGGCACCGAGCTGCTGCAGGATCTGCGGTCCGACTCGATGGGCCGCGCCGTGCGCGCAGTCGATCACCACCTTCAGCCCCTTGAGCGTGAACTGGTGGGGTACGAGGCTCGCAAGGAACTCGACGTAGCGGGACTCTGCGTCGTCGATGCAACGGGCAGCGCCAAGCGCACCGGCGTCCACCGAGCTCCCGGGCGCGCTCTCCGCCAACAGCAGACGCTCGATCTCCTGCTCGACCTCGTCGGGCAGCTTGAACCCGCTACCGGCGAAGAACTTGATTCCGTTATCCTGAAACGGGTTGTGCGACGCTGACACGACGGCACCAGCGGTCGCCTGCAGCGTGCGGGTCAGATATGCGACAGCAGGCGTCGGTATGGTTCCCGCCAACAGCACTTGCCCGCCGGCCGAACAGATCCCGGCACTGAGCGCACGCTCCAACATGTCCCCCGACAGGCGTGTGTCCTTGCCGATGACGATGCGGGGTGATGCTGCGCCGGCTTGGCGGGAGTGGTACACGAGGGCGCGCCCAAGGCGGAGCACTGTCTCGCACGTCATCGGCTCGACGTTCGCGACGCCTCTGATGCCGTCGGTGCCAAAGAGTGTGCGGGCGGCGGTCACGACGAGCTAGCGGCGTCCACCATCGGAGCGCCGTCCTTTCGCGAGGGTGAGCTGGACCTTGACCGGATCCAACGACACCACCTCAACCCCGGGCGGGAGCTCCACGGAAGGCTTCACGGTATACTGACCCACGGCGACATCGCCTGCGTCGATATAAACCGCACCCGGCTCCAGCTCAAGGTTGCTGAGCAAGCGCTTGGGTCCGCGCACGCTCAGACGCAAACGATCTGGCGTCAGACGATACGGCGCGGCGGCGTGACGGACCTCGACTGGAACCGATTTGAACTCGCGCGTCGTCAACACCTCCTCGATGCGCACCTGCGCGGCGACGCGGTTAGCACTGAACGAAATGTAGTCGCCCGCTGCGTCCAGTTGCAGCTCCCGTTCGATGGTGCCAGGCGTTGCAGCGCTGACGTCCAACGGCTCGGTGTTCACCGCCGCGACGTCGCGAACGTCGGACGCCGGTCCGGTCACCTGCACTGTCTCCGGCGACACCTTCGTGTCCCCGACTTGCAAGTCGGCAGGCGGCTTGCCACTGAGGCGCAACCGCACCGGTACCGCCTTGTGGCCCACCCGCTCCATCTCCAAGGTGACCTGCGAGGGGTTGATGCGCGTTGCTTGCACGCCGCGCGGCAGGTTGAGCGATGCGACATCGACGCGGAACACCGCCGGCCCCGGCCGCACGCCGTTGAGATCCAACCCGATGGACAGCCGATTGCGGTCGATACGGCCCAACAATGTGCGGGGACCGCTCACACGCAGATCGATGAAATCGACGCGCGGGCTGGTGATCATCAGGTGCGACGGAATGTTGCGGAGCTCCAGCGGCACCTTGAGCGACTCTTCGGAGTCGCGCTCCCCGAAATTGACGAAGAACCAGAGACTGAACGCGATCAACAACGACAGCAGCTTGAGCGCAAAATTGCGGGTCAGCGCTTGGCGGAGGCGCTCCGGGTCGACCAAAGCGTCGCGCATCCGGCCCCACACCGCCGCCTCCCGGACCCGGTCAAACCACTTCATGACTGCAACAGTGTCTGCAGCGTCGAACGCAGCGTCCCGGCATCAACGTCGCGGGTAATGCGCCCTTCGCGCACCAACGAGATCGCGCCTTCTTCTTCAGAGATGACGATGACAATGGCGTCGGTTTCTTCCGTGAGGCCGATGGCGGCGCGGTGCCGAGTCCCCAGCGTCTTGCTGACATGCGGATTCGTGGTCAGCGGCAAGAAGCACCCTGCCGCGATGATGCGCCCGTGCTGGATGACGAGGGCTCCATCGTGGATGGGCGAGGTGGTCAGGAAGATGCTGGTAATCAGCTCCTTGCTCACCTTGGCATCGAGGGACGTACCCACCTCGATGTACTGGTTGAGCCCCACGTCGCGAGGCAACACGATCAGCGCGCCGATGCGCTTGCTGGCCAGGGACACCGCGGCGCGGACGATCTCTTCGAGATCCTGCCCCTGCAGGCGCGGCTCGGTACCGAAGAACGGCCGGGTTCCAACCTGCGTCAGCGCCCGGCGGATGTCGTCTTGGAAGATGACGACGATGACGAGGAGGATCGAGCTGAGGAAATTGTCGAGGACCCAATTCAACGTGTACAGCGAGAAGTACTGCGACGACAGATAGGTGAGGAAGACCACCGCCAGCCCGATCAGCATCTGCACGGCACGCGTGCCGCGGATGAGGTCGATGATGCGGTAGATCACGAACGTGATGATCGCGATGTCGATGGCGTCCTGAACGCGGAAGTTGGACAGCAGCTCAAGCATGGGTACGCATGGGAGAGTACGCTGGAGTTGGATATCTCGATCTATGCGATGCCGGCGCTCTCAATCGTATTGTGCCACCCCGTGGAATTACCCTTTCCCGCAGTTGGTTGCCAGCGATGCGGCGCGGTTTCACCTATCGGCACACGCATCCACCGGCTGGTTGATTCGAGATCAACCGCTCCAACCCGGAAGGGTTGAAAGCCGTGAGGGAGTTGCAGGACCAAGCGCGCGCGGTTAGGCGCGCACGTCGGAGCCGGCAGCGGTGAGTGGCGTTGAGCCGTTGGCGCTGCGCACGGCGCGGATGATCTCGTCGATCTCGTTGCCGTCGAGCACTTCTTTATCGAGCAACGCTTCGGCGATCTTGTGCAACACGTCGATGTTGCTGGCGAGGAGGTCTTTCGCCTGCTGGTAGCTGGCCTGGATGATGCGCCGCACTTCCGCGTCGATTTCGACGGCGGTGTGCTCGGAGTAGTCCTGGAGTTGGGTGAAGTCGCGGCCGAGGAAGATCTGCTCTTCCTTCTTGCCGAACGTCATGGGACCGAGCTTGTCGCTCATGCCCCACTCGCACACCATCTTGCGGGTCCAGTCGGTGGCCTTCTCGATGTCGTCCGCCGCCCCGGTGGTGATGTGCCCGAGGATCAGCTCCTCGGCGGCGCGGCCGCCGAAGCGGATGGTCAGGCTATCGAGCACGTACTCCCGCGTGTACGAGTGGCGATCGTCGAGCGGCACCTGCATGGTGACGCCCAGTGCCATGCCGCGTGGGACAATCGATACCTTGTGCACCGGATCGGCACCCGGCAGGAGCTTCGCCACCAAGGCATGACCGGCCTCGTGGTACGCCGTATTGCGGCGTTCCTCCTGGCTCATGATCATGCTCTTGCGCTCGGCGCCCATCATCACCTTGTCTTTGGCGACCTCAAAGTCGGCCATGTCGACGCGCTCTTTGTTATGCCGCGCCGCCAGCAAGGCCGCTTCATTCACCAAGTTCTCCAGGTCCGCACCGGCGAATCCGGGTGTGCCGCGAGCTAGCAACGGCATGTCGACGTCGTCGGACAGCGGCACACGACGCGTGTGCACGCGCAGGATGCCTTCGCGTCCCTTCACGTCCGGGCGCGGGACGACGACGCGGCGATCGAAACGTCCCGCACGCAACAGTGCAGGGTCCAACACGTCGGGCCGGTTCGTGGCGGCAATCAGAATGACGCCCTCGTTGGTCTCGAAGCCGTCCATCTCGACAAGCAACTGATTCAACGTCTGCTCGCGTTCGTCGTGACCGCCGCCGAGGCCGGCGCCGCGGTGACGGCCGACGGCGTCGATCTCGTCGATGAAGATGATGCACGGTGCGTTCTTCTTGCCTTGCACGAACAGGTCGCGCACGCGCGAGGCACCGACGCCGACGAACATCTCTACGAAGTCGGAACCGCTGATCGAGAAGAACGGGACGCCCGCCTCACCCGCGATCGCGCGCGCCAGCAGCGTCTTTCCAGTCCCCGGCGAGCCCACCAGCAGCACGCCCTTGGGGATTCGTCCGCCGAGTTTGGTGAACTTCTTCGGATCCTTGAGGAAGGCGATGATCTCTTCCAACTCTTCCTTGGCCTCATCGATACCGGAGACGTCGTTGAACGTGACCTTCGTCGTATTCTCGCTGAGCAGCTTCGCACGACTCTTGCCGAACGACATCGCCTTCCCGCCGCCGACCTGCATCTGGCGCATGAAGAAGATCCACACGCCGATGAGCAGCAGCATCGGGAACCACTGCACGAACAGGACGATGTACCACGGGTCGCCATCTTCCGGCTTGGCGGCAATCTTCACGCCCTTTTCGCGCAGCAATTTGACCAGATCCGGATCTTCGGGAGCAAAGGTCTTGAACCGCTCGCCGTTGTGATACTTGCCGCGGATGTTGCTGCCTTGGATGGTGACCTCCGTTACGTCACCCTTCTCGGCCGCAGAAATGAAGTCGCTGAAGATGATCTCGGGCTCTTTGGCCTGCTGCTTGTTGAACAGGTTGAACAACAGTAAGAACATCAGCCCGAGGACGAGCCACAGAGCCACATTGCGTGAGAACTGATTCACCATTCCCTCAACTGCCAGCTTCGTACGTCTAACACAGGGACTACCTACCGGCAATGCCCGTTTCCTGCGCAATCAGACGCAGGGTCGAGCGCGTTTTCGAAGTGATTAAAGCAGCACTGCTACGGACCATCCCAGGCACCCAGACGACCTCTCCAGCCGCCTCCACCACCGGGAACGACCACCGTTGCTCACGCGGCAATTTGCGGTCGACGAAGATGTCTTGCAACTTGCGGCTGCCAGCCACACCCAGCGGCTTGACCCGATCGCCCGGCCGTGCGCTGCGCACCACCAGCGGCCTCGCTAGCACCTCGGCATCGGCAGCCATCTCCAACAAGTCGCGAGCGAGGGGCACGTCCGCCCGGCCCTCCTCGAGCAGTTCGGCAGTGATACACCAGCCAGACGCAAGTGCGACGCGGGACCCCGGAACAAGCTCGCGGCGCGCTTCCGCATGGATGCGCGGCCCGCCCCGTAGCCAGCGCAGTTGATCGTACTCCTTGACGACGCGCTCCACTCCCGGCAGTCGCACGTGGCCGCTCGGCGGCTGGCTGAGCGCGAGATCCACGATCGCACGAATATGCGCCGCCCCGAGGCGTTGCAGATCACCGCGGCGCGCACGCAGCCAGGTACGTACGACTCGGCCGCGTAAAGCCTGCGGCGCCGTGCGAATCGCCGCCACCGGCAAGGACAGCGACGCGGGCACCCGCGAACGCGCCTCCACTTCCAGCAGTGCGGTCTCACCGGCTAGGACCTCCACCGTCGAGGCCAGGGTGCGCACAACGTTCGGGTTGATAGAGCGCAACATCGGCAGGACATCGTGACGCACGCGGTTGCGCAACAAGCGCGTGTCATGGTTGCTGCTGTCTTCGCAGAACGGGAGCGCACGCGCCTCGAGAAACGCCATGACCTGCCGCCGCGAACACTCGATCATCGGACGGACAATACGTCCGTCGCGCACCGGCTGGATGCAGGCCAGCCCGTCCCATCCGGTCCCGCGCAGCAGCCGCATCAGGAGGGTCTCGGCTTGGTCATCAACGGTGTGGCCCGTCGCGATCTTCGTACACCCTCCGGCACCGGCGGCACGGTTGAGGAAGGCGTAGCGCTGCTCGCGGGCGCGCGCCTCCAGGTTAGACCCGCTACCGAGATCGACGGCGTCACCAACGATGCAGCGCACACCCAGCGCCGTCGCGACCACTTGCGCACACTGTTGATCGCGCAGCGACGCCGCACCACGCAGGTGGTGATTGAAGTGCGCCGCGCACACCTCGATCTCGCGCGCACGGGACAGCTCCACCAGTGCCGCGAGCAGCGCCACGGAGTCTGGCCCGCCCGACACCCCCACCAGCACGCGATCGCCGGGTACGACCATCGTGTAGCGTGTCAGCGTTCGACGAATCTGCTGCAGTAGAGCTGTGGGCGCGTTTCGTTGCACAGCGGTTGCGAGTTTGACATCATCGCCGCGGCAATACAAATGTTCAGCATCCAAACCCTGCACCGCCTCGCGCGTTGGCTCGGCAGCGTCGCCGTCGTCGTCATCGCCTGCGGCACCATCGCCCGTGGCGCCAACGACCAGGAGCCACCCCCGGAGGAAGGCACCAGCCGCAAAGAGATATTGGATTCCCTCCACGCGTTGCAACGCAAGTACGGGAGCGATGCGGTTCTCATGGAGGGGCACCTCCTCGGGCAAGCCATCCGCAGTGGTTCCATCCTCGAGGCGGTCATCTCCGTCGCCGGGGTCGAGGAACGGAACGGCAAACGCTTCCTAGCGTTCAAGCTGGAGACCGGCATCGTCTACAACGACCGTGACGTCGCTGCACCCGAGCGCTCGGCGCGCGCGTGGAGTGAGATCGTCGAAGTCACGTTGCGCCAATTCCACAAGCCGTCCGTTCCGGCCGATGGCGTAGCGGTCGTCGTCAGCTACACGCACAAACCATACGTCGATGTCGCCGACCTGCATGCGCATCTCAAGGAAAGCCACGGCGAGCCCGAAGCAGTAGCCTTCTATGTGCTCACACCGGACATTGTTGAGCTGAACGCCGACCGCATCACGGCCCAACAGCTCGTTGACCGCTCCACGGTCCTGGTCAACGGTTCCCCGACACGACTGCTGCTCGCAGCGCCGACGCCTGCGAACAATTGAGTCACTGAGTCAGTGATTCATTGACACAGTGATCTGATCATGCATTGATTCAACGGCGATGAGTACAAACGGAATGCATGCGTCACCGGAGTGGTCGACACCGCAGATCCTCGCGACGGTACGGCGGTACTGGGGATTCTCTGATCTCCGTCCGCTCCAGGAGCAAGCGATTCGTGCCGGCCTCGAACGACGCGACTCGCTCGTCGTTATGCCAACCGGCGGAGGCAAGTCGCTGTGCTACCAAGTGCCGGCCGAGCTGGCGCAGCGCACGGACATCGTCGTATCGCCGCTCATCTCGTTGATGAAGGATCAGGTCGACGGGCTGCGTGAATGCGGCTATCCCGCAGCCGCGTTGTACAGCGGCATGCCTTTCGATGTCGTCCGCAAGATTGAGGCGGAGATCGTCGCCGGACGTCATCGGTTGATATTCGTCGCACCGGAGCGGCTGCTGACGCCGCGCTTCCTCCAACTCGTCGAGCGCCTTCAGGTCCGCTCCTTCGCCATCGATGAGGCGCACTGCATTAGTCACTGGGGTCACGACTTCCGGCCGGAATACCGCCAACTCGCCGAGTTGAAGAGCCGCTTTCCGCACGCCAGCGTGCATGCATACACGGCGACCGCGACGGAGCGCGTCCGCGCTGACATCGCCGAACAGCTGCGCCTGGAGAACCCGGCCGTGCTGGTTGGGACGTTCGATCGCCCGAATCTCGTCTACCGCATCGTTCCGCGCGTCGATGCGCAGGGGCAAGTGTTGGATGTGCTGCGGCGCCACCCCGGCGACGCAGCGATCGTCTACTGCATCAGCCGCAAGGACACCGAGTCGATGGCGGAGGCCTTGCGGGCCAACAGCCTACGCGCCGCCCACTACCACGCCGGCATGGAGGCCGACGACCGGCGGCGGACACAGGACGCGTTTGCATCTGAGGAGGTTGACGTCGTGGCGGCGACGGTGGCGTTCGGCATGGGTATCGACCGCAGCAACGTCCGTTGCGTCATCCACGCCGCCATGCCCAAGTCGATCGAGCACTACCAGCAGGAAACCGGCCGCGCCGGGCGCGACGGTTTGGAAGCGGAATGCGTCCTCCTGTACTCGGCGGCGGATGTCATTCGCTGGGAATCGCTGATCGAGCGGAGCGCCGCCGAAGCCAGTGCCCCGGGAGACGTGATCAACGCGTCGCGTCAGTTGCTCGAACACATGCGCCGCTTCTGCACCGGGCTCCACTGCCGGCACCGTAAGCTCTCAGAATACTTCGGCCAGGGATATCCTCAGCCAAGCTGCGAGGCGTGCGACGTCTGCCTGAAGGAAGTCGAGGGCGTAGCGGACGCGACACTGACCGCGCAGAAGATTCTCTCGTGTGTGGCGCGGGCGGGTGAACGTTTCGGCGCCGAGCACATCGTGGACATCTTGCTCGGCGCGAACACCGAACGCGTGCGGCGCTGGCGGCACGAGCAGCTGAGCACCTACGGCCTGATGAAAGGCACCAGCCGCAAAGCGCTGACGAACATGCTCTATCAACTCCTCGACGACGGCTTGCTGGACCGTACGGCCGAGGAGCGGCCGGTGCTGCGCCTCAACGACGCGTCATGGACCGTCTTGCGCGGCCAGCGCGAGGTGCGGCTCCTGCAACCAAAGACCGAAGTCGCCAAGGCTCGCGTCGATGAAGAATCGTGGGAAGGCGTCGACCGTGGTCTGTTCGACAGTCTACGGACGCTACGCCGCGCCGTGGCCGACGAGCGCAGCGTACCGGCCTACGTCTTGTTCAGCGACGCCACGCTGCGCGACATGGCGCGGGTACGGCCGGGATCCGCCGCCACGCTCCTCAACGTGCGCGGCGTCGGCGAGCGCAAGCTGGCCGACCTCGGGCAGCGCTTCCTCGAACACATCGCAGCCTACTGTCGTACCCACGACTTACCCTTGGACGCCGCCGTCGGCAGCCGCCCACGCCGCGAACGCGTCGGCAAGCCGAACGACACGAAGCAGGCTGCCTTCGACCTGTTCGCTATGGGATCTACCGTGGAACAGGTGACGGCCACGACGGGTCGCGCCCTCGGCACGACGTGGGGCTATCTTGCAGAGTTCATCGAAGCCCGCCGTCCGCAACGGCTCGATCCGTGGATCGACCAGCAGACGTACCACACCGTCGCCGACGCGGTGAAGGACGTGGGCACCGCCTACTTGAAGCCGATCTTCGAGCATCTGGGTGGGAAGGTGCCCTACGAGCAGATCCGACTGGTCGTCGCGCACCTCAATCTCCTGAAGACTGCCTGAAGACGACGGCCGCACTCCGTCAACTCGTCGAGGTCACCGATGCGCGCAAGGGCCATCAGCGCTTCGGCGGCAAATCCCGGCACCCACCTCGGTCACATCTGCTCGGCGAGTCGGCTCAAGAGCACGCCGCTGCCGTCAATGAGCGCTTCCGCCTCTCGCGTGTCGGTCGCGGCCACGCCGTTGGCGCGCAACCGAACGACGAGATTCACGTCCCCATCATTCACGAAAGCACGGGCCAACAAGTCGCCGCGCAGCAAGCTCTCGGGCACCACGGATTGCTCGTTCTCCGCAAGCAGCGCACGGGCAATCGCGGTCGCACGGATGCCAATTTCCACGGCCTCGCGCGCCGGGCCAAGCGCCTCTACGGCAAAGCCGCCGCTGCGCAAGACTCCGGCCATCTTCAGTTTGCGTCGTGCTTCCTCCATCAGCCGAGTGGCTCGTTCGCGACGGCGCGCCTCCGCTGCAGCGCTGCCATCCGACCCTGATTGCACCGCCACAGCCAGCGCCGGAACCAGCCCGCGCCGCGCCAGCCGCTGCAACGCTTCCCATGCGGCGACGTCAATGACTTCCACCGCACTCGGCATCGCGCACTCTTTCGCTACTTGCTGCCAGTCGGCAGCGACCTTCGCCGCTAGCGCACCGTCGGCGCCATCGACGACGATCAATGTGGTACGCGTCTGCAGCGCACCGGCACCGACGACGTGGATATCGCGCAACGCGGTCGCCATTCTCTCCCCGAGCAGGGCGCGCAATCGTTCGATGGGGGTCAGTGGCCTTGGAAGAGGCGCGGTGGCTGGCGCGACCGCAGTCGTGAGTATGCCGTGCAGACGATCGAGGAATCCCTGCCGCGCGGCGCTTGGCATGCGCAGGCTTGCGAGGTCAGCGCGGGCATCCAGAATGCCATCAGCGAGCTGGCGCTTGGCGGCGAGCGTGGCGAGCATTTGGTGTTCGATGGTGCCCTCGCTGATCAAGTTCACCACGTGCACACTACGCGTCTGATGCTTGCGCCAGGCCCGCGCAATGCGCTGTTCGAGTCGCGCCGGGTTCCAGGGCAGATCGAGATTGATGACCACGCTTGCGGCTTGGAGGTTCAGCCCCAGTCCACCCGAGTCCGTGGAGAGGAAGAGCCGGCAGTCAGGGTCCGTTTTGAAGCGCCGGATCTCCTCGCGCCGCTTGGCCTGCGGCACCGAGCCGGTGTGCCAGGCGAAGTCGAGACCCATCTCGCGCACCAAGTCGCGGACCAGCCCCAGCATCCGCTCCCACTCCGAAAAGATGATCGCCTTGCGTGCGCGACGGACATCGAGATCTTCGAGCACCGCTTCCAGCTCGTGCACCTTGGGACAGTGTCCCTTCGGGCAGTCTCTTTGCGAAGAAAGAATGTACGGGGTGTCGCAGAGCATGCGCATACAGGCGAGCCACTTCTGCAGCTTCTCGTGCTCCTCGCGTGTCAGTGGCCGGCGCTTGGCCGTGCCGAGCAGCCGCGCCACGCGGTCCTTGTAGTCGGAGTACAGCTCCGTCTGCGCGGCGCTCATCGGGACGAAGTAGTTATTGTCGACGCGCTGCGGCAGCTGCTCCTCGATCTGATCCTTGCGCCGGCGCAGCAGCACCGGACGGATGCGCCGCTGCAGCTCGTCGAGGTTGCGGTAGCCCGTGGGGCGGCCACGGTCGTCGAGCTCATAGAACTCCCGGTTGAAGCGGAACAGCGGCCCGAAGATCTGCGGGTCGAGGAACTCGACGATCGAGTAGATCTCGTCGATGCGATTCTCGATGGGCGTCCCGGTCAGTAGAAAGGCGTAGCGGCTCTCGAGCCGCTTGAGCATGCGCGCCGTCTGCGTGTTCCAGTTTTTGATGCGCTGTGCCTCGTCGAGAATCACGACGTCCGGCCGCAGCCGCTGGTTGATCTCAGCGACGTCGCGCACCACCTGCTCGTAGTTGTCAATCGTGAAGAACGCCGGCGCGTCGTAGCAAGCGAGTCGGTGCGGCTTCGCGCCCTGGACGAACTGCAGCGGCGACTCCGCGAACTTGGTGATCTGCTCTTCCCACTCTGCCTTCAGCGACACGGGACAAATCACGAGCACGCGCTCGACGCCGCGCAACTCCTTGAGCAAGACGCAGGCGCCCACAGCCTGCACCGTCTTCCCAAGCCCCATCTCATCGCCGAGCAACGCGCGCTCGCCGAAAGCGAGGTGCAGCATCCCCTCGACCTGGTAGGGGTACAGGGGGAGCTTCAGCACATCGAGCGACCGGCGCCCCTCCCGCACGTCATCCAGGAACGCCTGGCGTTCGACCTCGCGGGCGGCGCGGCGCCCGCGCTCCGCTGCCCACTCGACGACTTCGCGGCTGACGCGCACCTGGTCACCAGCACCCTCGAACGCGCGCACCAGCGACGGAATCGCCTCGGCAGGATCGCCGCGCAGGCGGCCGCTGTCGTCGAAGTACCGGTTGAGGATTTCGCCGGTCTCTGGCGTGAGCGCATGCTCTGCCGGCTCAGCAAGAACGACCTCGGGCTCGGCGGTGCGCCGCAGGAAGACCTCGGCGCGATGCGAACGCGAGCGCACGCCGGCACCGGCAGCCGCTCGCTTGCGGCGCAGTGACGCCAGCACCACCTCCACGTGCTTGCAGGTCCCGAGACCATTGGTGCGGAAATCAGGACAGGAACATGAGTTCTCCAAGTCAACCAGGGAACGAACTTCGACCGTGTATCGTGAGCCGCTCGGCGACTGCACCGCGAAGGTCGAGAACACCGACTTGGCGGGGTGCAGGTTCTTAACCGCCATCTGCTCGGCCCCGGCCCGCTGGCGCCGCAGCGCAATCTCGTCGGCGTCGGTAGTGCGCCAGCCGACCGGTCGCGGTGCCAGTGCTCGCCGGCGGCGGCCTGTCGACCGCCGAAGTAGCCGAGCTGGAGTTGGAAGCGCCGTCTCCTTCATCGCATTCTCCTGCCAGTCACTGCCTTGCACGCTCAGCTATCAACCATTTGTTCCGTGCTCAACCACCTTGGTGCTTGTCGAATTCCTCCACTAGCCGCGCGGGGCCGGGCCGTGCGATGATACCTCCACCGACAGTCCCGACACAGGAGGTGGAGCGTGAGCACAACACCGCAGTACGGCAACGTGGCGACGCGGCTCCTCGTGGAGAATGATCGCGTGAAAATCTGGGAGATGCTCCTGGAGCCAGGTGAATCGTCGGACCTTCACGAGCATACAATGAACTACATCCTCTGCATCGTCGAAGGCACGAGCATCGATGCGGACCCACCCGACGGCGAGACCTTCCACGCCCGGGTCCAGCCGGGAAAAGTTTTCTACGTCAAACGCGGCGGCATCGAGCGCGCAGTGAACCGCAGCGACACCCGGTTCCGCGAGATCGTCATCGAGTTGAAGGATTGAAAAAGCCGTCAGCTGCGAGTGGCGGACCACTCGTGAGGCTACTTGCTCTTCTCTCGGCTGGCGGCGATGAGATCGGCGAAGCTCCCCAAGGATCGCCGTTCATTGGTTTGCGCAACGACTGTTGCCTCGTCGGAGCGTTCCGTCGCCACGGCAGCGTCGCGCGCCTGCCGCGCGTGCTCGACCATCGACAAGCTGATGCGGCGCTTCTCCATCTCGACTCCGAGCACCGTCACCTCGACCTCCTGGCCGACGTTGAGCAGCTGTCGCGGATGCGAGACGCGCCGGTCTAGCGCCAGCTTCGAGACGTGCACCAACCCGTCGAGGCCCGGTGCGATCTCGACGAAGGCACCGAACGCTTCGAGGCGACGCACGACGCCACGGATGTTCGCACCAGTCGGGAAGCGTTCCTTCGCCGTGCTCCAGGGATCCGGCGCCAACGCCTTCAACGAGAGTCCGACCTGGCGCCGTGCAGCCGGTGCGCCATCGACCCCGACCGCGTCCATCTTCACGACCTGCACCTCAACCACCTGCCCGACCTTCAGGACGTCCGACGGGTGCCCTACCCGCCCGTGACCGAGCTCGCTGACATGGATCAGACCGTCGACACCGCCGATGTCGACAAAGGCGCCGAAGTCGCGCAGCGACGTGACCGTCCCCTGCACGACGGCACCGACGTGCAGCCGTTCCCACGTCTCGGCAGCCAGCACGGCCGCTTCCTCTTCGAGCAGGTCGCGGCGTGAGACCACAACGTTGCGGCCGCCGCTATCGATCTTCGTCACACGAAAGCGCAGGCGCTGGCCGACGTACTGCGCCGCCTCGCCGCGCCGGCGATCGATCTGTGACGCCGGACAGAACGCATGCACGCTGCCGACCTGCACGTCGAAGCCGCCTTTGTTCTCGCCGGTCACCACTCCTTCGACGGGGATGCGATGCGCCATCGCCTGCTCGAGCTCGGCCGGGACATGCCCGCCGCGCCCGAGGGTGCGCTTGAGCACCACTGAGCCGCCACCGCTGCCGTCGTCCACGACGGTGGCTTCGATTTGGTCGCCGACCGCCAGCCCCAGCTCGCCGCTTTCCGGGTCGCGGAACTCCGCCAGATCGATCGTCGCTTCGCCCTTCCCGCCCACGCCGACGAACGCGGCCGCCTGCCCGATGGCGATGACCCGCCCCCGCAGGACGTCGCCCACGGCAATCTTACGCTGGCTTGATGCATTCGCTTCGCTCTCCGCCAGCAGGGCGGCAAAATCGTCTTCAGGGGATTCGGCCTGAGCGGCGCGGTTGTCTTTCTCGGACATCAGTTAGGGCCTCCGGAACAAAGAATTTGACTATAGCGCGCCGCAGAAATTTCGCCACCGCCCACGCGCCTGCGCCGCACAGGTGCTGTCAGCGGGACAAAAGCCCTGATTCAGGGACGCAATTCTTCAGAACGGATCGGGACTCGCCTGCAGATCGGTGTGACCCATGAGGAACTGGTCGACGCCGCGGGCGCACTCGCGGCCTTCCCAGATCGCCCACACCACGAGCGACTGGCCGCGACGCATGTCGCCGCACGCGAACACACCGGGCACCGTGCTCATCCAGCTCTTGTCCACCGCAACGTTGCCGCGCTCGTTCAGCTGCACACCGAGATCGGCGAGCAGGCCCGGACGCTCGGGGCCGAGGAAGCCGAGGGCCAACAGGACGAGATCGCAGTCCAACTCGAACTCGCTGCCGGGAATCTCGCGCATCACCGGCCGGCCGTTGTCGCCCTTCACCCATTCAAGCCGGACGCCATGCAGTTTCTTCACGTTGCCGAGCTCGTCGCCGGAGAAGCGCTTCGTGTTGATACTCCAGTCGCGGCGGACGCCCTCCTCGTGCGACGACGACGTGCGAAGGATCATCGG
>JBGQHM010000128.1:0-15599 GCA_041497995.1 Binatia bacterium
GAGCAGTCAGCCATCAGCTATCAGCACTCAGCTTCGGAGATAGAACTCTGAACCATGGGCTACAACCCCTTGCTGATCGCTGACGGCTGAGCGCTGAAGACAGCTTTCATCAGAACCGCTCTCTCAGCCAGGTGACGATCTGCGCTAGCGCCAGCGGCGCGCCGGTGCGCTCTTGGGTGCCGACGCCGAAGCCGTAGTGGTCGCCCGGTGCGGAGGCCAGCTGCTTGTCGGTTGCGGCGATAGCATCGTACACGGCGCGCGCGTCGGATGGGAAGATGGCGTTGTCACCGCGGTAATAAATGACCATCGACGGTACGGTGATCTTGGCGGCGTTGCTCACGACATCCGCGTGCGACGACAGGCCCGACCAGGTGCTGAGCCACGCCCGCGGCGTCTGCACGCGCGCGAAGCCGAACTCCATGTAGTTCGTCAGATCCGGCCGGTACGAGAACAGCGAGCCGGCGTCGCGCTCCGACGGGTCGAGCGACAGGTCGAAGGCACGCAGGTCCGCCTCGGTGCGGTAGACGATCAAATAGGGGCAGATGACTGCGCCACGCACGGCGCGCACCTGCGCCGGCCACGAGTGAGAGGCAAAGTCGCTCGATGCCATGGTACGCCGCGCCGCGCCGCGCTGCTTGAGGAGCTCACGCGCGCTGCCGTCGAGACGCTGCACCCGCGCATGCTGCGCGGCACGGTAGTGCGCGACGAACTCGGGGGCGTAGTGGCTCGACGCGGGCGGCTGGCGGTAGCCGTTGTCCGGGTCGAACGGGTCGAGCGTCGCATCGCACGACAGAGGATCACCCTCGTCAGTGACCGACGGGTCGATCATCTGCATCAGGATCTTGCCCTCGCCGAGGTGCGCCGCGAGGTTGATGTACCCGTCGACCACCGGTAGGTCGCTGAGGTCCACCGCGTCGCCGGCGGGGGTCTGCGTCAGTCGCTCCGGCGGTGCCGTCACCGATTGCGCAATGTAAAACGCATACAGTGACCCGCCGCCGCTGTTGCCGCAAAAGATGATGTTCTCGAAGCCGCGCCCGCGCAGGAAGCGGACACCGGCGGCAACGTCGAGCAGCAGGGTCTCGTGGACGCACAACGCGTCGTTGTTGAGGTTGCGACTATTCTGGCCGAACGCCGCGTAGCCGGCCTCGAGCAGCGCAGGGATGGCGTAGTGCCGACTCATGTCGGCCTGCGGGTGCATGAAGCAAACGACGCTCTTGTGCCGACCCTTGGTGTGCAGGATGCCGCTGCTGAGGCCACCGTCTGTCGCTTCCAGCGCCACCGGCTCGCGCTGCACCGCGGGGTCGATCGCGGCGTAGGAGACACACTTGTAGGGGTTGTCGTACCGTCCGAGTCTCATGCAACTGCCTCGCTCTGGTGCGCCACACTGGCGTGAAGCACCACAACGGTCAAGGTGTCGCGCCCCGACGGATCAGGTGACGCGATAGATCTCGGCAATGTCGTCCGGGGTGGTGATGCGCACGCCGAGGTCGCGCAGCAGGCCGTCGTGGAGTCCGTAGATCACACCGTGCACCGAGACGTGACGCCCGCGGTGCCAGGCGTTCTGTACGATGGTGGTGTGGCAGACGTTGGCCGCCTGCGCTGCCACGTTCAGCTCGCACAAGCGATCGAGTCGTTGATGCTCATCGGCGAGGGCGTCGAGCTGGTCGCGGTTCACCTGATACACGTCCTTGATGTTGCGCAGCCAGTTGTCGATCAGGCCGTGCTGCGCATTGTGTAGCGCCGCGTGGATGCCACCGCAGCCGTAGTGCCCGCACACGATGATGTGCTCGACGTGCAGGACGTCGATCGCATACTGCAACACCGACAGACAGTTGAGGTCCGTGTGCGTGACGACGTTCGCGATATTGCGGTGCACGAACAGCTCACCGGGCAGCAAGCCGACGATCTCGTTCGCCGGCACCCGACTATCGGAGCAGCCAATCCACAGGAACTTCGGCGCCTGCAAGTGCGACAGCGTGCGGAAGAACTCGGGTCGCGGGCCGTCATCTGCGCCGCCCAGTGGCGGTTGTTCTCGAGCAGCTCCTGCAGCGGTGTTGCGCTGTCGCTCGTCTTTACCACGTCGTCGGCCAGTGCGGGTGCCATGGGCGCTCGCGCTCGAAGGCGCGCGCTACGTGCAAGGCGATATCGTCCCGGTGCCGCGGCGCGACGATCTGCATGCCCATCGGCAGTTTGTTGCGCGATAGCCCGACACGTACCGTGGCGGCGGGATGCCATGAGAGATTGAACGGGATGGTGAACGCGGCGACGCCGGCGAGAATCTGTTTGCGCCCTTCCGTCTCTTCGGGGAACGGTCCGCCCGCCGGCGGCGGATCGTAGGGCACGGTCGGCGTGACCAGCACATCGACACGATCGAAGACCTCGGCGCACCACTCGTTGAGCTGCGCGCGCTGCGCTGATGCCGTGCCCCAGATCTCCGGGGTCATCTGCCAGCCCATCTTCACGCCCCACAGAAAGCCGCGGCCGAACTTCGACTCGTGCTCCGGGAGCAACGGGTGGAGATGCGACGCCAATTCGAAGGCGCCCAGCATGCCCCACTCCCGACCCAGTTGCGGCGGACCACCTTTGATGCGCTCGATGCGGTGACCCAGCTTCTCGAAGACGCGAACGGCGTCCTCCACGGCGGCGGCCACATCTGACTGCACCACAGCGTAACCGAGATCCGGTGAGTAGCCGATGCGCAGACCGCTGGGCAGCGGCTGACGCACGGCTTGCAAGTAGGACAGACCCGGATGGGGCAGGCTGCTCGGATCGCACGGCGACGGGCCGGCTGTCACGTCGAGCATCAATGCCGCGTCTTCCACGGTCTTGGTGAGCGGACCATAGACCGCCGTGCTGCCGTAGTCCCAATGCTCGAACGGTCCGCGCGGCACGCGGCCGTACGACGTCTTGAGACCGAACGTGCCGGTGAAGCTGGCGGGAATCCTGATCGAGCCGCCGCCATCGCTGGCAGTCACCAGCGGCAACACACACGCCGCCATTGCCGCTGCCGAACCGCCGCTCGAACCGCCGGGCGTATGCTGCAGGTTCCACGGCGAGTGCGTGACCCCGTACACGAGGTTCTTGGTGATCGCGGTGTAGCCAAACTCGGGCGCGTTGGTCTTTCCGACCACAATCGCTCCCGCGGCGCGTAGGCGGGCCACCTCGGTCGCGTCGCGACGGGCGACCTTGTCGCGAAAGGGGAGCGACCCCTGCGACGTGACGAGACCTTCGGCGTCTTGCAGGTCCTTGACGCCCAGAGGCACGCCCTCGAGCGGCCGTGCCTCGCCGCGGGCGATGCGCTCCGCGGCCGCCTGGGAATCGCGCCGCAGCGCAGCGCGGTCGCGCATGGCGACGACGGCGTTGAGGTCGTGATGCGTCTCGTCGATGCGTGCCAGCACCGCATCCATCACGTCGACCGGTGACACGGTGCGCGCCCGCAAACGCTCCGTCAGCTCGATCAGCGTCAGCCCGAGTAGCTCGTTCATGAAACCTCCTTCAGCGAGCCCAACCCGTACTACGTTTCGCCGCCGGGCGGCAACGGGGCGGAGAGGCTGCCGCCCCTCATGCTGCGGATGCGACGCGCGGCAGGACGTTGTCCGTAAATCGCCGAAACGTCTCTTCGCTCAGCGGCGCGAGGAGCAGCGATCGCAGCGGTAGATCGGCTTCCAGCCGCTGCAGCTCTTCGGCCACGGACTCCGCGGTACCGTGTATGATCACGCCGTTCATGTATCGGTCGATTGGATCACCATCGCTGAACGGCATGAACGTTCCTGGTCCGGCGGGCGCTGTCGACTGTACGTTCGCGTAAGAATCGGTGAGCCAGCGAGCGCCGCGTCGTGCGACCTCCACTGCGCGGCCTGCCGTGTCTGCGATCGCCACCAGGCGAGCGGTGGGCACTTCGCGTGTCGCGGGATCGTAACCGGCAGTGCGCAGGCCATCGTGGTAGAGCGCCAGCTTTCTCCCGATCTCTGGATGAGCGGAGTGCGGATCCATGAGGATTGCAAAGCCGTCGCGTGCCGCGCGGCTGATGGAGTCATCAGACGAGGCCGCCAGCCACACCGGCGGGTGCGGCTGTTGCAGCGGCTTGGGCAGCACCTCGACGTTGTCGAAGGAGTGAAAGCGGCCGGCGAAGGTGAGCCGCTCGTTGCGCCACGCCGCCAGGACGATATCGACAGCCTCACGGAAGCGCGCGGCGCTCTCCTCCGGCGGCACACCAAACACCTCGAACTCCTGGCGATGGAAGCCGCGCCCCGCTCCCCAGTTCACGCGCCCGCCCGACAGGACGTCGAGCAGCGCCACTTCCTCCGCGAGCCGGAGCGGATGGTAGAACGCCGCCAACGACACGGCCGTCCCGATCCGGATGCGGCGCGTGCGCGCTGCCGCCAACGTCGCCATCATGTGGATCGACGGACAGACGCTGAACGACTGGAAGTGGTGCTCAGCGAACCAGACGCACTCGTAGCCCGAGCGGTCCATGATCTCGATGCGGTCGAGGACGCGCTCGTAGACGTTTCGTATGGGCACCCGCCGGTCAGGCCAGGCGAAGAATTGCAGCACTCCGACTTTCACGGCGCAGCGGCCGTATCACAAATGCGAATCAGCGCCAAAGCGGGGCGCATCTCTTGCGCCCCTTCGCGGCCATTCGGGCACGCCTGCGTTTGGTTCCGGCTAACAGCCGCGCTCGGTGCATCGGTGGCTCTATCTTTCTGTCACATCAAGGTTGGAGACGCGTACGCGCCGCCAGGAGTCGCCACGCGCCGGCGACCCCGCGCAGCTCGTGCTCGCCGCGGTCGTCGAACTCGAGGCCCGAGCCGACGACCAGGTCGCGTACCGTACTTGAGACCAGCACCTCACCCGGCCCCGCCAGGGCGGCAATGCGCGCGCCGATGTGCACCGCGAGCCCGCTCACGTCTTCACCGCGCTGCTCGACCTCGCCGGTGTGCAGCCCGGCACGGAGCTCCACGCCGAGGCCAGGCGCGGCAGCGGTCATCGCGTGCGCACAGCGGATGGCGCGGGCGGGGCCGTCGAAGACGGCGAGGTGGCCGTCACCCGTCTGCTTCACGACCCGCCCGCGGAAGCGTGACACCTCGGCAGCAGCGCGCGCGTCCTGCGCGTCTAGCACGCCGCGCCAGCGCTGGTCGCCCAGCTCCGCGGCGCGCCGCGTCGAGTCGACGATGTCGGTGAACAGCACCGTGGCGAGCACGCGGTCGACCTCGCCCACGGGCGGGCGCTGGCCGGTGAGAAACTCTTCGATCACATCGCAGAACGCGTCTTGCTTGACGGGGTCCCAGCTCCCAAAGCCGGGCTGTTCGACGTAGCGCGCGCCACGGATGTGTTCGGCCGTGTACCGCGTCGGGCCAACCGGCCACGGCGAGTTCGGCGAGTGCAGCACGAGTACCGGCACGTCAATAAGTGGCAACGCGGAGCGCACGTCGGTTTGCCGGGCGAGTTCGAACTGGCGAACGAAGGAGCGCGGCGTCCCAATACTGCGCTCCAGCACGGCGAGCGCCTCACGGGCGGCTTGCTCATCGCGTGCGTCGCAGGTGATGCTCAGTGTCCCACGGCCCGTTCCCCAGTGCGTCCGCATGCGTGCGGCATTGCTCTGTGCCACCGCGGTGGACATCCCCTCGGGATAGTCCGGTGCCGCCGCCGTCCTCGCGGGCGTATCAATCAGGACAAGTGCAGACACACGCTCGGGATAGGTGGCGGCGAACAAGATCGCGATCGCACCGCCATCGACTTGACCGAGTAAAGCGGCCCGCCGGCTGCCGACCGCGTCCATCACCGCGCGGACATCGTCCATGCGATCCTCGGGACTGCCGCTGCCGACCTCGCGATCGGAGATGCCGCCACCCCGCCGGTCGAGCACGATGGTGCGGGCGAAGCGCGGAAAGCGCCGGACATAGCCGCCGTAGAGCGGGTAGTCGGCGTTCAAGTCGACGTTCGAGGTCAGGCCGGGGACGATGACCACGTCGATCGGCCCGGCACCCAGCACCTGGTAGGCGATCTCGAGCCCATCGGCGGTAGTGGCGTAGTGGACTGCAGGTCGTGTCATCGGTTTGCGCTCCGTTCGCGCGTCTACAGAATCGATAGACCCTTCGCCAACGACTTGATAGGCGATTTGAACGGCGCCGCTCTTCGCGTACCACGCGGATCACCGGGCGTCCACCGTGCCGACGCGGCGCATGACTCAATCACCGACAACACCCCGCGGCGAAACGCGCCGGCGCTGCTTGCCGCGGTCGTGCCGTTGTGTGCTAGGCTGCGCCCCCTACACGGCAGCCGACGAGAACGGGACGCGATACAGGTGGCTATCAACCCCGCATCGGTCCCGCCGTCGTGACGGAGAACGCGCTCATGATCACACACCGACTCTATTCGTGCGACGACCATCTCGATCTGTGGAATCTCCCGGGCGACCTGTGGGTGGACCGTTTGCCCGCGCGGTTGCGCGCGCGCGGCCCGCGTGTCGTCGACCAGGGCGCCAGTGGCGCGTGGTGGACGTGCGATGACGCGGTGATGAGCCCGTATCGTATCGGCAGCGGGTACAGCGCCATCCAACGCGCCGGCATCGAGGACGACGGGTCACGCGCGTCCGACCCGACGCTGCGGCTCGACGACATGGACCGCGACGGCGTCTACGCCTCGGTGATCTACGGACCCAACCTCTTCGGCTTGCCGATCGCCGACCCCGAGCTGCACGCCGCAGTGCTCGCCGGCTACAACGACTGGGCAATGGAGTTCAATCGCCGGGCTCCCGACCGGCTCTGCGTCCTGCCCGTGCTGCCGACGCACGCGCCGGAGGCGGCCATCGTCGAGCTCGAACGCGTCGCGCGGCTCGGACACCGGGGCGCGATCATCAGCCCGTTCGAATTCCGCTGCACCGACTCGGCGTGGGACGGGCTGTGGAGTGCGGCAGAGGCCGCGGCGGTGCCGATCAGCTTTCACATCGGCAAGGGCACGTCGCAGGTGCGCGTCGCACCCGGGAGCTGGGAGCTGGCGGCCTTCGCGGCTGTCGGTCCCATGCAGCTCGACGAGCCGCTCGCCATGATGATCTACTCGGGTGTGCTCGAGCGGCACCCCGGGCTGCGGCTGGTGCTCGCGGAAAGCGGTATCGGCTGGCTGCCGTACTTCGTCCGTCGTATGGACCAGACTGCCGACAAGCACGTCGCCAAGGCGCAGGACTATCGGTTGAAGGCAAAGCCGAGCGAGATCTTCCGCCGGCAGGTCTACGCGACGTTCGAGGAAGAGCCGCTGGGGCCCAGTCTGCTGCCGCTGTTAGGTCCCGACAACTTCATGTGGGCCTCGGACTACCCGCATCCCGACAGCACGTTCCCACACTCGCGGCAGGCGATTGCCGAAGCGTTCGCTGGCCTCGACGCAGCGTTCGTCGAGCAGGTGACGGCCGGCAACTGCGCGCGGCTGTACCGGTTTGTCTGAAGTGGGTGTGGGGTGTAGGGGGGTCGGGTGTAGTTCGGGTGTAGTCAACCTTCCTGGACATCCGGGGGTGCGGCTGCTACAGAGTCATCACCGATTCGTGTTCATGCCCCGCCGTTCCGTTACACCGAGCGGCATATTCACTGCGCTTGAACGAGCTGCCGGGGAGTTGAGGGTCTAGACCCCGGCGAAATTTCCAGTCGTCCGCGGACACTTCTGCGCTTGCGGTGGCCGGCACGACGGTAGTGGTCGTGCTGCCTGCTGCGGTTCGACGTGAGGGAGGAAAAATTTGTCACAGGTGTCCAATGCTCATGTTCAGGACGTGTCCGGTACCTTTGTGGTGCCGGCCCACAGCCCGTACGATCGCCAGGTGTTGCGCGAGCATGTCGAGCGCCGCGGCGGACGCGTCTCGGCACTGACGCTCGGCGGTACCCGATGGCTCATCACGCGACTCCCTGCGGTGGACGCGCGCTGCACCTCGTGCACCCAATTCCTCGGCCGTTTGAGCTGCCACCGTGTCGATGACGACGCGGCGACGTGTATCGACTGTGCATTGAACCAGAGAGCAACAACCGCGTGGAAGGGTACGGAGAACGCCAATGAGTAAAGACGATTTGCTACAGATTCCGGGAACCGTTACGGAGATGATGGCCGGTGGGTATTTCCGCATTACAGGAGACAAGGGGCGGCAATTCGTGGCGCGCATCAGCGGCCGCTTGCGTCGCTTCCATATCAAAGTGATTCCCGGCGACCACGTCACGATCGCAGTATCGCCCTACGATCCCACCCACGGTCTCATCGTCCATCGCGGCTGACGCGGACACCTTCCAGGCGCCCCTTCCCACCGGGATGGGGCAGCACGCGGTCACTCGCGTAACCTCACCCACGGTAACCACCAGCGACGAGGGAGACACATTCCTTGTGTTCTTCCCTGAAAGTGGCGTAGGAGCCGTTCAAGGTGAACGCTCCAGACGCCCCGGTCGCGCAGGATCGCACCTCGTCTTGGGTAGGACGAGTGAAATGGGTGCTGGCCGTCTCTGCCATCCTGCTGGCAATCATCTCCGGACGCATCATCGAGGCGGCTCGAACCGGCGCACCCCGGCCGGATGCGCCGCCATTTCTCGCATGGCTCGTGTTGGGCGTCGCGGCGGTCTTGCTTGTCGTCGCGGCGTGGCCACCACCGAAGCTCCAGCCTGCCGACGCGGCGGGTTTCCTCGACCGCTTCCGCTCCATGCAGCGGAAACGATCATTCATCGCACTGCTGGTTGGCGCCGTGGTGTGTGCGGTTGCTGCTGTCCCCCTCTTCTGGACCCTCAACGCAGCCGCGCCGCCTGAGAGCGTAGCGGGCAACTGGTGGGTCAACACCGGCTCTTGGGTCCTGTACCTCACGACGCTGCTGCTCTTTGGCGCCGCGTTCGTTGTGTGGGAGCGCACGACGCGCTGGCCGCAAGTCAGCGGTTGGCTTCCCGGCTCATCTCAGGAGCACGGGCTGTCACGCCCGACAGAATGGACGGTGATGTTCGTATTGTTTGGCTTGGCGCTGCTGCTGAGGCTGCGCAACCTCGAAACGGTGCCGCCGGGGTTGTGGTTCGATGAGGCGTATCACGGTTACGTGGCTATGCAGCTCGTCGCGCCTGGCGGCATCCACAAGATTTTTGTCCCCGACATAGTACATTTCGGCGCTCTCTACTTTTATCTCCTCGGCGGCGTCCTGAGCGTAACCGGGAACAGCGTCTGGGCGCTCCGACTGCTGCCCGCCCTATCGGGCGCGCTGATAGCACCGGTGCTCTACTTGCTCGGGGCCAGGTTGTACGGGTGGCGAGTCGGGCTGGCGGCGGGCGGGTTGGTCGCGGTGTCGGCGTGGCACCTCACCTTCAGCCGTCTCGGCATGGTCAGCATGTTCACCGTCGTCTTGGACGTGGCGGTGTTTCTCTGCATGGTGCAGGCGCTGCGCACCGCCAGGCTGGGCTATTTTGCGGGCGGCGGGATCCTGTTGGGACTCGCGCTGCAGGCGTACTACATCGCGCGCCTGGTCCCGTTGGTGCTGGCCGTCCTGCTAGCGCACCTCGTGATGACCGAGCGGGCGCGTGTGCTCCGTCCACTGCGAGCGGGCGTCGTGGTGTTCGCGGCGGGTACGCTGCTGGCGTTTTTGCCCGTGGGAATGTTCGCCGTGCAGCGCCCGGAGGATTTCCAAAGCCGTCTCAGTACTGTCTCCATCTTTAGTCCCCAGAATTCCGGCGGTGATCTCAGCGCCGCGTTGGGCCGCAACGTGCGCACCCATCTCTTGATGTTCAATTGGCAAGGCGACACCAACGGCAGGCACAACCTTCCGAGTTCTCCCATGCTCGATTGGCTGGCCGCTGCACTCTTCTTCGCGGGGTTGGGCAGCTGTCTCTTGCGCGCCTGGCGTTGGCAGTATGCGTTTCCAGTAGTGTGGTTCGCGTTTACCATTGCGGCGGGCGTGCTGACGATGCCATCCGAGGCCCCGCAGAGCCACCGCACCTTGGAGAACAGCGTCGTGACCGCGCTCCTTGCCGGTATCTTTCTTGGCGAAGCGTGGGGAGTTATCACCGGCGCCCGGACGACACAGTGGCTGGGCACACGTCTGGCCCCGGCCGCCGCCGCGCAACTCGCCGCGGCACTTGGCGCCGCGGGCGTAGTCGTTGTGACTGCGTGGGCGGGGGCGATGGACATCCACAAGTACTTCATGGTGCAGGCCACGTCCGGCACCGTCTGGAATAGTATGGACGGTGAGAATGCGTATGCGGGTCGCACCGCCGTGCGTTACGCCGCAAACAAGGACTACGACGTGTACGTCGCCCCTCGGATCAAGAGCACGCACGGGTTCCAGTACTTGACGCCACACCTCGACACACTCGACTGGCCAGGCATGTACGCGCTTCCGTTGCCAGCCTCCAAGCCGGGTGGCGCGATCATCATCCTCGACCCGGCTTCCGCCGCAGACGTTGCGGTTCTGGCACGGATGTATCCGCACGCCACCTTTGAGGTCGCGGGCGCGTCGGACGAGGCTCCCCTGTTGTACGTCGTGAAAGTGCCCGCAGCGGATATCGCAACAGTCCACGGGGTGCGCGCCGCCGTGTCCGATGCGGGCTCCGAGCAGCCCAAGTCCGATGAGATCATCCCGGACCTCCACTACGATTGGAGCGGCGCTGGAGCGCGCGCGAGCACGCTACGCCTCTCCACGACTCTCCAGGTCCAGCAGTACACCAACTATACCTTCGATCTGGCGGACGAAGCCGGTGAGCTGTGGGTGGATGGATACCGCCTCGCTGCCGGGCAACCGATACCCCTGGCGAGTGGCCTGCACAGTGTCGTCGTTACGGAGACGGTACACGGCGCTCGCGGCGCCTCTAACCTCTATTGGTCGATCGCTGGCAGTCGATCGGTGGCGGTGCCGGCAAGCAACCTGTTCGATCCGCGGAAGGTAGAGCCGCATGGACTCACCGGCCTGTATCGCCCTGGGGACGATCCTCACGTTACGCCCGAGATGGCGCGAGTGGATCGCGTCATCTCCTTCCGCTTTCACACGACTCCCCTGCCGCGACCTTACAGCGTCGACTGGGCGGGGCGAATCTACATTCCGGAGACTGGGCGATACACATTCGGGACGATGCAGCGCAGCACCTCGCAACTCTTTCTGGACGGCCAAGAAATCATCGCCAACGAAAAGGCCGACGCGCTGAAGGAAAGCGCGCAGCATATGGCTGCTGGGTGGCACGACATACGCGTCATCTTCGTGGACCAAGACAACTACTCGCACATCGGTCTGTACTGGACTCCACCCGGGCGCCCGCGCAGCATCATCCCATCGCCATTCCTCTGGCCTGTCCTCGGCCACTATCCAACCGACAGCGATAGTGCGCGCGGGCCCGCACTCGGCCAAGCGGACGGCACGCAACTGCCCCCTGATCGGGTCACGCACGTGCCTTGATCTGACGGCGAGAGCGATATCGGCGCAAGAACCGTTGCAGGCTTCAACGCAAATCCCAGTGCGCCCACACTAAACTGGTTGACGCCGGCAAGCATTACCGGGTACCTTTCCCGACTGTTCCGATCGCACAGTAGAGGGCCGGTGATCCGGTCCGGAGAAAGGGGGCTCCGATGCGCCGCAGCGTACTCTCTCCGATCCTCGGCTTGATGGCCGGACTACTGTCGCCGACGATGGTATTGGCGGACACGATCTCCTGGAAGGCCGCGGTCAACGGCAACTGGAACGACGCGACCAAATGGGACAAGAACAAGGTTCCAGGGGTCGGCGACGACGCGTTCATCACCTTCGACGGTACATATACAGTTACCTTCAACGCGGCGGCAGAAGTCGCGAGCCTGACGCTCGGCGGCAGCACCGGGACGCAGACACTGTCGAACGCGTCGCCGACGCTCACGCTCGACGGCGCAAGCAGCATCAACGCCAATGGGATCTATAGCCAAAGCGCTGGAGCACTCGCCGGAGCGGGAACGCTCACGGTGCTAGGGACGGTGAACTGGTCGGGCGGGACGATGGACGGCGGCGCGGCGCTGACGACCATCGGGGCGACCGGGAAACTCAACCTCAACAGCAGCGTGACGATGAACCGCTCATTCAACAACGCCGGGATGACGACATGGAACGCCGGCAACGTCAGCCACGGCGACGGGGCGGCGTTCACCAACCAGAGCGGCGGCACCGTCGAGATCAAGAGCAACACGTCGTCGTGGTTCCGTAACGCAACGGGGAGTCCCGCGCAGTTCGTCAACCAGATGGGCGGCACGGTCACCAAGAGCACGACGAGCGGGACAACGACGTTTTCGACCGTACCGTTCAACAACAGCGGCACGGTGAACGTGAACACTGGGGTGCTGGTGTTGAACGGGGGCGGGGCGAGTAGCACGCCATTCAACGTGGCGGCGGGGGCGCGGGTGGACGTGAACAGCGGCAGCTACACGCTCAACGCGGGGGCCGGGCAGACGGGGCCCGGCGTCCTGCGGGTAAATGGGGGCACGCTGACGGTGGCGGCAGACATGAGTGCGATCAACGTTGAGGTGATGGGCGGGACGCTGACGGGCGTAGGCAACCTGACGATCACAGGCACGTGCGACTGGTCGGGCGGAACAATGAACGGCGGCATGGCGCTGACGACCATCCCGATGGGGGCGACGCTCAACCTCAGCACCAGCGTGGTGATGAATCGATCGATCAACAACGCCGGAACAACGACGTGGTCCAGCGGCAACGTCAGCCACGGCAACGGCGCCGTGTTCACCAATCAGAGCGGCGGCACCGTCGAGATCAAGAGCAACACGGCGTCGTGGTTCTTCAACTCAACGGGCAACCCCACCAACTTCGTCAACCAGTTGGGTGGGACAGTGACCAAGAGCACGACGAGCGGGACGACGACGTTTTCGACGGTGCCGTTCAACAACAGCGGCACGGTGAACGTGAACACCGGGGTGCTGCTGTTGAACGGCGGCGGGGCCAGCAGCACGCCGTTCAACGTGGCGGCGGGGGCGCGGGTGGACGTGAACAGCGGCAGCTACACGCTCAACGCGGGATCCGGGCAGACCGGGTCGGGGATTCTCCGCATCAACGGGGGCACGCTGACAGTGACCGCGAACATGAGTGCGATCAACGTCGAGGTGATGGGCGGGACGCTGACAGGCGTGGGTAACCTGACGATCACCAGCACCTGCGACTGGTCGGGCGGGACGATGAACGGCGGCACGGCGCTGACGACCATCGCGATGGGGGCGATGCTGAACCTCAGCACCAGCGTGGTGATGAATCGGTCGATCAACAACGCCGGGACGACGACGTGGTCCAGCGGCAACGTCAGCCACGGCAACGGGGCGGTGTTCACGAACCAGAACGGCGGTAAGGTCGAGATCAAGAGCAACACGTCGACCTGGTTCTTCAACTCGACGGGCAACCCCACGGACTTCGTCAACCAGATGGGCGGCACGGTAACCAAGAGCACCACGAGCGGTGTGACGACGTTTTCGACGGTGCCGTTCGACAACAGCGGCACGGTGAACGTGAACACCGGGGTGCTGACGTTGAACGGGGGCGGGGCGAGCAATATGCCATTCAACGTGGCGGCGGGCGCGCGGGTGGACGTGAACAGTGGCAGCTACACGCTCAACGCGGGGGCGGGGCAGACGGGGCCGGGCATCCTGCGGGTGAATGGGGGCACGCTGACAGTGGCGGCGAACATGAGTGCGATCAACGTCGAGGTGATGGGCGGGACGCTCACGGGGGTGGGCAACCTGACGATCACGGGCACCTGCGACTGGACGGGCGGGACGATGAATGGCGGCACGGCGCTGACGACCATCGCGGCGGGGGCGACCCTCAACTTCAGCACCAGCGTGACCATGAATCGCTCGATCAACAACGCCGGGACGGCGACGTGGCCCAGCGGCAACGTGAGTCACGGCAACGGCGCAGTGTTCACCAACCAGAACGGCGGCACCCTCGCCATCAAGAGCGACGCGACCTGGTTCTTCAACTCAACGGGCAACCCCACCCAGTTCGTCAACCAGGCGGGCGGCACTGTGACCAAGAGCACGACGAGCGGACCGACGACGTTTTCGACCGTGCCGTTCAACAATGCCGGTACGCTCAATGCCACCAGTGGAACCTTGACCTTCAACAGTACCTTCACGCAGACTGCCGGCGCCACTCACCTCGCCGGAGGAAACCTTACGACCTCCACGACGGTCGACATTCAGGGGGGGATTCTCGACGGCACCGGCACCATCACCGGTAACGTTTCAAACGGCGGGCAGGTCAACCCAGGCACGTCGCCGGGGACTATCACCGTGAACGGCGGGAGCAAGAAGTACACCCAGACGGCACAGGGAGTGTTGAACGTGGAGCTCGATGGGCTGACGCCGGGGACCCAGTTCGATCAGATCAGCCTGACTGGTGGGGCCGGGGTCGTGCTCGCCGGCACGCTGAACGTTTCACTCGGGTTCACGCCAACAACGGGAAACACGTTCACGATCATCGACAATGATGCCAGCGATGCAGTGACGGGAACGTTCACCGGGCTCACTGAAGGAGCCGCGTTCATGGCGAATGGCACGCAGTTCCAGATCACCTACGTAGGCGGCACCGGCAACGACGTGGTGCTGACCGTCGCGGGCGGCGCACCGATCACCAGCACTCCCACGGTTACGAACACTCCAACCGTGGCGGCGACGCTAACAGCAACGCTCACACCGGCTCCGACACTGACTCCGACGCCGACGAGCGTCCTTACGAGCACACCGACTGCGAGCGCGACGCCTACATCGGTATTGACGAATACGCCGTCGGCAACACCGACTGCGTCGCGGACAAGCACCGTGACGCCAACTGTCACACCAACCGGGGCGCTGACGCCGACCTCAACGACTACCGGCGCTCCGACGGCAACGGTCACGCCGACCGGTACCGCGACGAGTATGGCGACAGGCACTGCGACCGCGACACCTTCACCAACTCACTCGCCGACAGCGACGGGTACCGCGAGCGCGGTGCCGACAGGAACGAACACGCCGACGCCGACCACAAGCGTCACGGCGACGAACCCCCCGACGTTCACGCCGACAGCAACGGCAACGCCCACGGTCACGGCCACCGGCACGGGCACCCCGGTCCAAGTGTTCCTGACCGGCCTGGTTCTGTCGCCAGGCATTGGCGGCTTCCCCGGGTCGCACGGCCAGATCCCGCTCGGCGGAGTTCCGGTAAACCTGTTCCTCTGCGAGGTGCACAAACCGTGTCTGGCAATGAGCGGTGATCCCATAGCCAGCGTCGTCACCGACCCGAACGGACGATTCGGAATCTTAGTCGCCAAGAACCTGCTGGAAAACAAACTGCCAGTCGTTGCAGCAAGGATCAGCCCGACGGTCCTGTTGCGGACGCCGGTGCTGGTACTTCCCGCCACGGCGCGCCAGATCAACGCGTCCGACATTGTGGTCGACGTCATCTCGGAGTCGGCAGTGCGCTTGCTGGAGGAAGTGGGCTTTGAAAACTTCAACCCGGTAGGCCTGGGCGCTGTCGTCGCGGCGGTGAAGGCAGCGAACGCCGACAGCAACTTCGAAGCCCTGACTCCGAACGAGGCAGTGAATTTCGCTCGGGCGACGGCCGCAGCAAACCCCCTGGTGCAGTTGGCGCTCGA
>JBGQHM010000129.1:0-15475 GCA_041497995.1 Binatia bacterium
ACAGTCTCGCAGTTTCCGTCAACGGTAGATCCGTCTGGAAGAAGGACGTCGCACTGGCGCCTGTCAAGGCAGCCAAACCCATTCAGCGCAAGCACGCACGTCCCGGTCACTGCCCGTACCTCTGCGGCGCCTGTCAATGTGAATATAGCTATGGCCAACGCAGAGATGCATTGCGCCCCAAGGATCTTCTTCACGCTAACCTCGCTTTCTGTTCCCACATGTGCCCCGATGTCGCCGAATGTCAAGGACACTGAGTGAACACCACCATCGCCAGCGGCGGCAGCGTCAATACCAGGCGGCAGGCGCGGCCGTGCGAGGGGACGTCCTCCGCCTGCACGCCGCCGGCGTTGCCGATGCCGCTGCCACCGTAGAGCGGTGCATCGCTGTTGAGCACCTCGCGCCAGTAGCCGCCATGGGGCACACCGATCACGAACTGCTCACGCGGCACGGGAGTGAAGTTGCACGCGATGACGGCCACGCCGTCGCTGCGACCACGGCGCAGATAGCTGAACGTGCTGTCGTCGCTGTCGTGGCAGTCGATCCACTCGAAGCCGGCGGGATCGCAGTCGAGCTGATGCACCGCCGGCTCGCCGCGGTAGAACGTGTTGAGGTCGCGCACCCAGCGCTGCAAGCCGCGGTGCGGTGCGTACTGCAGCAGATGCCACTCGACGCTGTCGTCGTGGCTCCACTCGCTCCACTGCCCGATGTCGCCGCCCATGAACAGGAGCTTCTTGCCCGGCTGTGTGTACATGTAGCCCAGCAGCACGCGCAGGTTGGCGAACTTCTGCCAGTCGTCCCCCGGCATTTTGCTGAGCAACGCGCCTTTGCCGTGCACCACCTCGTCGTGCGACAGCGGCAGCACGAAGTTCTCGGTGAACGCATAGAGCATACGAAACGTGAGCTCGTTGTGATGGTACTTGCGGTAGAGGGCATCGAGCCGAATGTACTTCAGCGTGTCGTTCATCCAACCCATGTCCCACTTGAAGCCGAAGCCGAGGCCGCCAACGTAGGTCGGACGTGAGACCATCCCCCAGGACGTCGACTCCTCCGCGATGGTCACCACGCCGTCGTTCTGGCCGTACACCAGCTCGTTGAAGCGGCGGACGAAGGCGACGGCCTCCAAGTTCTCGCGCCCGCCGTACTGGTTCGGAATCCACTCGCCCTCTTTGCGCGCGTAGTCGAGGTAGAGCATCGACGCCACGGCGTCGACGCGCAATCCATCGATGTGGTACTTGTCGAGCCAAAAGAGCGCGTTGCTGAGCAGGAAGTTCACCACCTCCCAGCGCCCGTAGTTGAAGATCAGCGTGCCCCACTCCTGATGCGCGCCCTTGCGTGGGTCGGCGTGCTCGTAGAGGTGCGTGCCGTCGAAGTAGGCGAGCCCGTGCGCGTCGCGCGGGAAGTGCGCCGGCACCCAATCCATGAGCACGCCGATACCGTTCTGATGCAGCGTGTCGATCAGGAACATGAGATCCTGCGGCGTGCCGAAGCGGCTGGTCGGCGCATAGTAGCCGATGGTCTGGTAGCCCCACGAGCCGTCAAACGGATGTTCGGTGAGGGGCATGAACTGCACGTGCGTGTACCCCATCTCGTGCACGTACGCCGCGAGCTTCGGCGCGACCTCGCGGTACGTCAGCCAGCGGTTGCCCTCTTCCGGCACGCGCATCCACGAGCCGAGGTGCACCTCGTAGACCGCCATCGGCGCTTCGAGGAAGTTCGTCTGGCGCCGCGCCGCCACCCACTCCGGATCCCCCCACGCATAGCCGGAGAGATCCCAGACCTTCGACGCACTGCGCGGTCGCAGCTCGCTGGCGAACGCGTAAGGATCGGCCTTCTCCACCGTGTAGCCGTTGAACTTCGAGGCGACGAAGTACTTGTACCGCGTGCCCGGCCCGACGTCCGGGATGAAGCACTCCCAAATGCCCGCGTCCTGATGGCGCAGGGCCATCGCATGACGCTTCCGGTCCCAGCCATTGAAGTCGCCGACCACCGACATCGCTTCGGCGTTGGGCGCCCAGACGGCGAAGCGCGTGCCGCGTTGGCCGTCGACGTCAACGAGGTGGGCGCCGAGCTTCTCGTAGCTGCGATAATGCGTCCCTTGCGCGAGCAGATACAAATCGTAGTCGGTCAACGATTGCGTGTTCACTGCGGCGTCCCCTCCCTGGCGAATCTGTTGACTGTCTCCGCGACAGCCCTTCGAGATGCCGCCAAAAGAAGGCGGCTCCTACCAATGAACCGACTGATCCAATCCGTCATGCCCGCAGTCTTCAAGCGGGCATCCAGGAGGGGGCGGGGAGTGGATTCCCGCTTGAGGATTGCGGGAATGACGAAAGGACCGACCAGAGTGACTGGTTCATTGGCCCAACATACCCGTGCCGCACGGGTCGGGCTCTCAGGGTGAACGAAGGTTGTTTCTGATCTTGCATCCAATGACTCCCATACCGTTCGCACTGAGGCTCTCGAAGTGCGCCCTCTCTTCACGCGAGCGCCCCAGCAACGATCGCCGGCAGCACGTCACCCAACTTCCCAGACACAACCACATCGGCCTGCTGATCGTAAGGGGTCGCAGTCAGGTTGATGATAATCAAGGCCGCGCCGTGTTGCTTGGCGAGTCCGGCCAGTGACGCCGCCGGATGGACCAGCAGTGACGACCCGAGGGCGAGCAAACAATCCGACTCACGCGCCAGTGCCGCCGCCTCTTGCAGGACATCGGCAGGCAATGCTTGCCCGAAGGACACCGTGGCCGGCTTGAGCCAACCGCCGCAGTGCACGCAGGCCGGCACGTCCGCACCGGCATCGAGCTGCGACAGCGCTTCGGCAATGGGCGCGCGCGCCGCACACTGCAGACAGGTGGTCTCGAGATTGGTGCCGTGCAGCTCCAAGACGCGACGGCTCCCGGCCCGTTGATGCAGTGCATCGATGTTCTGCGTGATCACCGCGCGTAGATGTCCGGCGGTCTCCAACTCCGCCAGCGCTACGTGTGCGGCGTTCGGCACTGCCGCCAGCATCACCGGCACCGTCGCTTGCTTATAACGCCAGTGCTCCTTGCGTGCCTCGTGACTGGCGAGGAACTCCTGATACTCGATGGGCCGGAAACGCTCCCACACGCCGCCCGGGCTGCGGAAGTCTGGAATGCCCGACTCGGTGCTCAACCCGGCACCGGTCAGCGCCACCGCACGCCGCGCCCGCGTCACCAGCGCGGCCGCGCGGTCGGTCGGGGTGCGGCTCACACCTACCCACCACTCTGCTGCCGCCGCAGGCGGTCGGTGGCGCTCCGATCGAGCCACGCTACCAGCCACGGGGCGAGTCGCTTGAGGTAGTAGAAAGCCCACGCCTCCGGCGAGATCGGCGCGACGGCACGGTTGCGCTGCACGGCTTTCAAGATGTTACGCGCCACACGTTCGGGACCGTAGTTGCGGCGTTGGTAGATCCCGACCATCCGTTGCCGCATCTCCGGGGTGTTGTTCGCGCCGCGCAACGGCGACGTTGCCGTGATCGCAGTGTTGATGATGCCCGGGCATACCGCAGTGACGCCGATGCCATGGCGCCTCAACTCGCTGCGCAGCGCTTCCGACAGGCCGAACACCGCGTACTTGGTCGTCCCGTACGCCGCCAACGCTTCGGTGGCAACGAACGCTGCCGCCGACGCGACGTTGATCACATGCCCGCCGCGGCCGCGCTTCACCATCGGCGGGATGAAGAAGTGGCAGCCGTGGATGACGCCCTTGAGATTGATGCCGACGATCCAGTCCCAGTCCTCCAGGCTGGTATCGAGGAAGCCGGCGCCCAACCCGACGCCGGCGTTGTTCATCAGGATGTCGACGGCATCAACCTGCGCATGCACCGCCGCGGCGAGCTCGCGCACGTCGTCGCGGTTGGCCACGTCGACGCGGCGCGTGATGACGTCGCGTCCCATGCCGCGAATCTGCGCCGCGGTCTCGCCGAGTCCCGTCTCGTTCAAGTCACAAATGACCAGCGTCGCCCCGCGCCGCGCAAAAGCGAGCGCCGTCTCCTTGCCGATCCCGCTGGCCGCGCCTGTGACCAGAACTGTCTTGCCGCTGAGGTTCGTCACGTCCATGGCTGAGATGTTTCGCAGGGGCGGTCACTCGGGTCAACTGTGCACTGAGCCCGCGCCGGTCGGCCGTATGAGTCTTGACCGCACCCGGCTGCCATAGCATCGTCTTCGGCCATGCGACGCCGGCTGGTGATGGTTGGGGCGACTGTGACGCTCATGCTTGTCGCCGGCGTGCTCATCACGCTCTGGTCGCTCGACTCGATCGTCAAGGGAATGATCGAGCGCTATGGTACGGCGGCCACGAAGGTCGCGGTGCACGCCGACTCGGTTGCGCTATCGGTCCTCGGCGGCAGCGCCGCCATCAGCCAGCTCACCGTCGCCAACCCGAGCGGATTCTCGCCGGCGAACGTCTTCCGTCTCGAGAAGATACAGGTGCTGGTCGACGTCGGGACGATCTTCAGCAATCCGCTCGTGATCGACGAGATCACTATTGTGGCCCCGGAGGTGTACTTCGAGGTCGACCAGAACAACGAGTCGAACGTCGACGTCATCCGCCGCAACCTCTCCCGTGCGAACGGCGGCGCATCAGCCTCGCCCGGACCGAACCAGGCGACGCCAGCACCACCCGCACGCAAGGAACCGGTGAATGCGCAGCGCTTCCTGATCAAGAAGCTGTCGATTCGCTCCGCCCAACTCACGATCGATACCAGTGCGCTCGGGGGCGAGCGGCGTGTGGTCAAGCTATCGGATAGCGAAGAGACGGACATCGGTGCACGCAGCGGTGGCGCCACCGGCGGCGAGGTCGCCGCCGTGGTCGTACGCACACTGGTCAGTGATGTTGCCGCCACGGTCGCCGCCGCAAAGATCGAGAGGGCTCTAGAGAAGAGCATCGGGGGAGAGACAGGGAAAGCGGTGGGCGAAGGCGCCGGCGAGGCGGTCAAGGGCATCGGCAGAGCGCTGAACAAGATCTTCGGCGACCGACGGGATTGAGCACAGATCTAGTTGGCGTGGGCCACGACATCGTGAGCAAAGAGCTGCATGGCCGCGATGTACTCGCGTCGCGTGTCACCACTGAATCCCACCGTGAGCCAGGTGACGCCCAACTCGCGGAGCTTGCCAATGCGCTCGAGCGCGTCGGTGGGATCGAGCGGGCGCGATCCCATCGACACGAGCGAGTAGCAGATGTCGAGTCGCGCAAGCCGGCCAATGGCGGCGGCTTGCTCGCGTGCGAAGGCAACGCGTTTGGCGAGATCGTCGAGTGTTTCCATCGGCGGCGTACGCGTGTACTTGGCCATCGCCGCGCTGTTCGGAAACGGCACCCAGCCATCGCCCAGCTCCACGGCGCGGCGGATTGCTGCGCGGCTGTTGCCGCCGACCCAAATCGGCGGGTGCGGCTGTTGTACCGGCCGAAAGCCCATGCTGCTGCCGGCGGCGTGAAAGCCGCGCCCCTCGAATGAGATGTCGTCACCAGCCCACGCGAGCTTCATGGCGCGAATCGCCTCGTCAGAGGCCTCTTCGCGGGCGTCGAACTCCGCGCCGAGCGCAGCGAACTCACCCTTGAGATAGCCGGCGGCAACCCCGAGGATCACGCGGCCGCCGGAGAGGACATCTAGACTGAGCACCGACTTCGCGACGATGAACGGATTGCGGTACGGCAGAACCAGGATGTGGGTTTGGACCCGCAACCTCGACGTCGCCGCGGCCGCAAACGACAGCGCAACGAACGGGTCGAGGGCGTGGTGGCCGCCGCCGTGCAGCCAGCGGTGCGGCGGGAACGGATGGTCGGTGACGAAACACGCGTCGAAGCCGGCGTCCTCCGCGGCCCGCGCGATGTCCGCCACCGCCGCCTGCGTAACGAACTCGGCGGCGTGCTCCATCCGATCCGTCGGCAGGGAAACGGAGAAACGCATCGGCGCTGTGCAGGATTCAAGAGTCGACGGTCTCGAACGACGCTCGCGACCGTCGACTCTCCTCCGCTAGATGTCTCCGAGGGCAGAAACTCATCGCGCTTGCGTCAAGTCTGCGAGGGCACCCCATAGCGACCAACGGGAGCGGTCCATAGAGAAGACGCTGGGCGCAGCCCGCTAGATGTCTCCGAGGGCAGAAACTCATCGCGCTTGAGTCAAGTTTGCGAGGGCAGCCCATAGCGACCAACGGGAGCGGTCCATAGAGAAGACGCTGGGCGCAGCCCGCTAGTTGAGTCTCCAGAAGCGGGCGGCGTTCTCGCAAACGATCTTGTGCCGCTCTTCCTCGGGCACGTTCACGAACAAGCTCTCGATCGTCTTGCGCGAGTATGGCCAGTCGTTGCCGTGATGCGGGAAGTCGGTCGACCACGCCATGTTGCTCAGGCCCACCTGATGGCGGACCGACACGCCGTTGTAGTCGGTGATGAACGTCGCAATGCAGTGGTCCTTGAAGTACTGGCTCGGTATCTTCTTCACCTTCGTGTTCGTCCAGTGCCGGTTGCGCCAGTAGCGATCGTCGACCATTTCGAGGAAGTGCGGAATCCAGCCGCAGCCGACCTCGACGAACGCCATCCGCAACTTTGGAAAGCGATCGAAGACGCCTTGGAAGATCAGCTCGACGAGGAGGGGCATCGTGAACATCAGCGACGACGCGCCGATCGCCACGCTGCCTTTGTTCGACGCGCCCATCTTGGCCTGTTGCGCGGCGAGAAGCAGGTGGATGGAGACCGGCATGTCAAGCTGCGCGGCCGCGTCCCAGAACGCATCATCCTCAGGCCGCAGGTTGTCGCCGCCCGACGGCCACGCCGATAGCGCCACGCCCTTGTAGCCTTCCCGTTTGGCGCGCTCGAGCTCCTTCACGCTGGTGTCGATCCCGACGTTGGGCGTCTGGAAGATGCCGATGAGTCGTTCGGGATCGGGCGCGCAGAAGCCGTCCTTGAGCCAACGGTTGTAGGCGCGGATACCGGCCAGGTGCGCATCGACATCCTTGTTCTTCATGAACGTCAGCATGGCGCGCTGCGGCGGGTAGAGAATCTCCGCGTCGACGCCGTCGATGTCCATCAGCTCGAGCCGCTTGTCGCCCAGGTAGCAGCCGGGATGAATCTCCCGCGCCGCAGGGTTGGTCGGCTTGCCGTAGCGGGCGCCTGTCCACTTGAGATCTTCCGGGTGCGTGCCGACACAGCTCACCAGGCCGAGGGGCTCGGGTGTCGTCGCGCCCATATAAATCCACCCGTGGCCGCCGTCCTTGTCCTCGACGAGCTTCGGGGCAGTATCGAGATACTTCTTCTCGAGCCACTTCTCCCAGAGGTCGGGCGGTTCGAGCGTGTGAGAGTCGGACGAGATGATGTGGTACTCGCGCTTTGCCATTTCGAGATACTCCTTTTCGCGAATGCGCTTTTACCGCCGACATACCGCAGTGCGCAAGGAGATGCGAACCGGGTCCGGTCGCTGCAATCACGCGTTCAGGCCATGGAATCGCAGCCAGTTGTCTCCCAGCGCATTGCGTTGCGAGGTCTCCGGCACTCCTGCGATGCACTTGCACTGCTCGCCATGCTGACCCTCCTCGGCCGAGATCGCGCTCGGCGATTAGTGCAGTGGACTATGTTGGTCAAGTGCGCTGTAGTGCTCGGCCGATCACGAACCAGGAGGGAAAGAGATGGCGCAACGCTCCCGCAGTGAGTTCGACCCGGTGAAGGTGGGGTGGCTCGGCGCCTGCCTCGACGGTGAAGGCGGCGGCTACGACAAGATCCACCGCATGGCATTCGACGAAGCGCTCGAGCAGGGCGTGCTGCCGCGCAAGGTCGAGCACGTGATCCACGCGGAAAACGGATTGCCCAATGGATCGGCGAAGAACGCGGTCGACGGCTATCGCTGGCTGGTGGAGCAAGGCTGCGTTGTAATCGCCGGCGCGTACAGCTCCGACAACGCCATCGCCGTCGCGCCGTATGCCAACGAGGCGAAGGTACCGTTGATCAGTTGGTGCGGGACGGAGCGCTACTCCGGCGAGTATTGCTTCCAGCTCGGCAACGGCGACTGCGGCGGCGACGCCGCGCTCATGGCCGCGTGGCTGAAGCGCAAAGGGTACGAGCGCATCGCCGTGTTGAACGAAGTCTCGCCGAACGGCGAAGAGTACTTCCGCTTCTTCCGGCAGGAATGCCGGCGCCTCGGCTTGAGCGTCGGTGCGGTCGAGACCGTCCCGCAGCGGCCGGCGAACCTCGCCGCCAACCTGCGCAACCTGCAGCGCGCCGGCTGCGACGCGCTCGCCTACATGGGCTACGGCATGCTCCTGGCGCAGGGCCTGATGCGCCCGGCGCTCGAAGAAATCGGCTGGGATCCGCCACGCATCATGACGACGGCCTTCATGTTCTACCTCGTCGGCTTCGAACACTTCGAGGGCTGGGTGGGAATCGACCAGTATTGCCCCGACAATCCCGGCGTCGAACGCTTCCGCGTCAACTTCGAGCAACGCCACGGCACACCGCCGCCGATGTGGCCCAACGCGATTCCGCTGCTCGCGTACGACACGGCACGAGTGATGGCCGAGGCGCTGCATCGCGCGCCGCTGCTCACCGGCCCCGGCGTAAAGGACGGGCTCGAACGCATCCGCTTCATGCCGAGCGCCACCGGCGGACCACGCACGCACATCGCGTGCAGTCCGTACGATCACAAGATGTTCAAAGGCGACTGGTTGCTCTACGGGAAGGTCGAGGGCGGCAAACTGGTGTTCGAAGGCTTGTTCGAGCCCGCGCCCGGCACGCACTAGGGCCTGCGGCCAGCGTCATTTCTATGGTCCGCTCCCCGTTGGGTCGCTCCGGGCTGCCAAGTCCGACCGGCTGCTAGAGTCACCGTTCCTGGCTTTGCAGAAGAAGGCCGGCAATCGTCGGGCACCCTTCGATACGGCGCCGAGAAGATGGGGCCTACTACCATGAACCGGACTGTTCCAGGCCGTCATGCCCGCAGTCTTCAAGCGGGCATCCAGGCGGGGCGAGGAGTGGATTCCCGCTTACAGATTGCGGGAATGACGAAGGGACACTGGTTCATGGGCCCAACATACCCGTGCCTCACGGGTCGGGGTCTCAGGGTGAGCGGCGAATATCCCGAGAGTGCTCACCCAACCGCTCGCACTGAGTAGCCGCCTCTTTTGAGCGGCGTATCGAAGTGCGCCCGCCGGCAGCAACGTCGCTGCTCCACGCTCCGCCTACAGCTCGAGGATCGGGTCCGAGAATCGCCAGACACGCCGCGACACGCGTGCGATGGTCGGCCACATCAAAAGGAGGTGGCCGATGGTCACACTACTCAACATCCCGATTTCTCCCTTTGGGACGAAGGTGAAGATGGCGATGCTCGAAAAGGGCATCGCGTTCGACACGCGCGAACCGGATCTGGAAGCGGCACAGGCGGGGAGCGATCACGAACTGACGAGCGCATCGTCGCCGCGTTTGGAGATCCCGCTGCTCATCGACGGAGATGTCAGAGTCTTCGACTCAACCGTCATCCTCGAATACCTGGAAGACCGCTGGCCGGAGCCGGCGCTGCTACCCGCGTCAGCCGCAGAGCGTGCCCGCGTGCGGATGATCGAAGACGTCTGCGACACAACCTACGAGGCCGTCGTGTGGGGCATCTATGAAGTGACCACGATGGGCCGCGTCTCCGACGCGAAGCAAGCCGAGCTGCTAGCACGCGGGCGGGAGCAGGTAGATGGGCTGAACGCGTGGCTGGAGCGGCAGCTTGTCGGCCGCGCCTGGTTCAACGGCGCCACGTTTGGGTGGGGCGACTGCAGTGTCTATCCGCACGTGCACAACGCGGATTCACTCGGCTACGCGCCGGCCCCCGGCAGTCAACTCACAGCGTGGCTCACGACGATGCGCCAGCGGCAATCCGCACAGCAGCTCAGCGCCGAATTTGCGGAATGGTTTCAGGGAACACTGAACCGGCCCACCGGCACAGACGGTGCGTGGAAACGGCTCTACAAGGCGCACCGCCTCGAATGGATGATCCAGACGGGTGGCCTCGACGTGGTGATCGACGGCGTCCGCAAGGACAACATTCGCTTCTCGCCGGAGATCCGCTGAGGCGAGGGCGGCGCACGTACCTTCGCGCGTCCCGAGAAAACGCGCGGCGTCTGTTCGACCTCCCCCCACCCCCTCCTTGGTAAGGAGGGGGAACACTTGCGATTCCCCTCCTTACCAAGGAGGGGCAAGGGGAGGTTGCTCTGACCGCTTCGGGCGTGCGCAGGCCGTGATCACACCGTGGTAAACCCCTCGGTGCGATCAAGATCAGTCGCTGCGCACCAGCGCGAGTGCACGTATTGCCATCGGAGCATCAGTTGATAGTGTTCAACCCTGTGCGCACGACACTCACCTTGGAAGAAGACATCGCCGCCGAGCTTCGGCGGTTGCACAAAGCTCGCAATGAGCCGTTCAGCCGGACGGTCAACGCGGTCTTGCGCGCCGGCCTGGCGACCCTTGGGGCCAAGCGTGCTCTCAGGATGCCGCGATATCGAACTGAGCCTGTATCCCTTGGGACACCACGGCCAACGAGCTTCGACGACCTCTCGGAAGTCCTCGCGTTTGCCGAGAGGGAGACGCGGGTGTGATCTTGGTCGATGTTGCGCGTGAAGAGCGGGCCGCTCGCGAGAGACGAGGTCGCACTAACCGCTGCGCACCATCGCGAGGACATCACGAAACTCATCCTTCGCCATGCGTTCGAGGTCGCGCGGCACGAGCTTGTCGACGAGGTACTCAAGGACATCCGAGACGTTGTGCGAGAACTCCTGGATCATGCGGTACTTCGCAAAGGCCTCGCCGCCGACGATCGACGGGTCGTCTTTGATCAGCGGCTCGAGCTTTCCCTTCTCGTCTTTCCAATGGCGGGCGTACGACAACCGTTCCGAAACTTCGCCGAGCCTGGCGTCAGGCAGGATCAGCGGAACCACCCTCTTCAGGAAACGATCGGGGTTGCTACCGCAGTTGCGGTAGATGCGAAACAGCTCGTACATGCAGTAGGCCGAGCGCAGGTACTTGTCACTCACGACGACGATGATGAAGTCGCCCGCGGCAAGTCGGTCCATGAACTCGCTGATGCGGGCGCCCGGCGCCATCTGCTGGCGGTCGCGCAGCACTTCCACACTTTGGCCCGCGAGTGAGCGGCAGAGGTCGTCGACGATCTGCTCGCGACGCTTGCCTTCCGGCGTGGCGTCACCCCAGGCGTACGACACGAAGATCTGAGGGCTGGTTCTTGGAAAGGCCGACGGCGGAAGTCTCTCGAATACGGGGCCGCGGGTCGGGTCGTCAGCCGCGGCGCCGGCGGCGAGATGCGTCCTTGCCGGTGCTGTCCGTGGAGATGCGACGAGCTCAAAGTCGAAGTGAGCGATGAGGTCCACGCGCTCCTCGGGGAAGTCATCGACCTCCGGCTCGAGCCTGGAATAGCCGAAGAGGCGGTTCCGCTCCGTGATACGCTTACGCAGCCACGCTCCGAGCTCTGCCTCCCGTCCACCCTGCACCTGTACAACGATCCTCCCACCGCGCCCACTCGTCCTCTCCTCCTCGACAAGTGCACGGGCGCCGGACTGCTTGTCGTAGACCCAGAAGCCGTACTTCCAGTAGACGCCGGCCTCGCCGGCACGGGCGCCCGCATCGCACGTCAGCGAACGCATGAGCCCCGAGTGGAGAAAATCGTAGCGATACTCCAGCCGGCGCGACGGCGCCGTTTCGTCCCAACGCCCCGCCAGCTCGGCCGCCAACGCCGCCTTGTCGGGCAAGAGGTCGGGAGCGATATACTCCACGTCGAGCCCGAGCGTCCGGTCGGCGTCGCGGCACTTGAAGCAGATCCCGGCAGATTCCATCAGGCTGAGAAAAAGCCGCTGCTCGTCTTCCGAGTACTCCTTCCAGACGAGCAGCTCGAGGAGCGCACGCGTGAAACGGCCGCGGCTACCGACGAGCTGACGGTAGGCGCTTTGTCGCTCGAAGACTGCGTAGACCGCGTCGAGGGCCCACGACTGGTCGAGGATGATCCGATCGTGAAACAGCCCTGGTTGATGGAAGACGACACCGAGATTGTGGAGATAGTCGAGCAAGCTCTCGGGTGAAGAGACGCCGCCCACTCGCTCGCACAGCGCGCCGAATTCTCCGAGCGATAGCGTCCGATGCTGACGTGTGCTGCGCACCAGCCCCTGGTCGGCATCGCGCCACTCTTCGAGCTGGCGCACCACGCGCGCGCGACCCGCCCCAATGGTGGCGACGCCATCGCGCTCGCGGATCGCCTCCATTGCTTGCTGTAGAGCCTCGTCGAGGGCCGCCCGCCCGCGGTCCTTCGCAGCGCTGTACCAACAGAGCTTGAGCGCCGGATCGTCCAAGAAGCGGTCGTCCACAGGCGGCCGCTTCACCTCGTTCTCCGGCCGGTCGCACTGACTTTGAACGACGATGATCGGGCTCCCCGGCAGACCCAGCGTTCGGACGTATTCGAGCCAGTACGCCAGCGGATAATTCCGGAATACCAGCCCTTCGTGCTCCTCCTCCTGACGCCGCTCAAAGTCCGGATGCCAGACCACGAGGAAGACGGCCTGTGTGCGCAAGAACAGCGAGTGCGCACCGTGGTAGATGTCCTGCCCGCCGAAGTCCCAGAGGTTCAATCGCTCGCCGTTCGACGATGCGTTCCACGGCACCGTCGTGACGCTGATGCCATGGGTCGAGGGGATGCTCGGATCGAATAACATGCCACGCAGCCTGCGGCAGATCTGCGTCTTGCCGACCCGTCCGTTGCCGAGCGCGATGATCTTCGTTTCCCGCACCTCCTCCGCGCCCGCGTCAAGATCACGGACGTGAGCGCGTATGCGATTGAGGCAGTCGTCTTGGCGTGACCGTGACAGGACTTCCCGCGGGATGCCGGCAACCACAGCTTCCTGGAGGAAGAGGTGTACGAGCGACGCCTTGAAAACAAGCTGCACTGGCAGATTACTCAAGCGGCATTGGTTAAACTTCAGCCTCGACACATTCGGCAAAGTCACTAAGGGGTCGGCATGCGTGACTTGCGTGCCCGAGCAGTCGAGCGATTGGAGCCGCGTAAGCGCGCGCAGCGGCTCTAGATTCGCGACTTGGGTGTATGAACAGTTGAGCGACTGGAGCAAGGGCAGCGCACGCAGCGGCTCCAGACTCGCGACTTGAGTGTATGAACAGTCGAGCGATTGGAGCAAGGGCAACACGCAGAGCGACTCAAGCGTAGTGACCGAGGTGCTGGAGCAGGCGAGGGACTGGAGCGCGGGGAGCGATTGCAACGGTTCGAGGCTTGTGACTGAAGTGTCCGAGCAGTCGAGTAACTGCAGCCCAGGAAGCGCGCGCAGCGGCTCCAAGCTCGTGACTCTCGTACTCGAGCAGTTCAGTGACTGCAGAGCGCGAAGCGCGCGCAGCGGCTCCAGGCTTGAGACTCGCGTGCGTCCGCAGTTGAGCGCTTGGAGCGTGGAAACCGCTCGTAGCGGCCCTACACTCGCGACTCCAGTGCCCGAGCAGTCGAGCGACTGCAAAGCGGGAAGCGCTCGGAGCGGCTCTAGACTCGTGACTGCCACGCCCGAGCAGTCGAGCGACTGCAAGGAGGAAAGCCTGCACAACGGTTCCAAGCTCGGGACCTGTGTGCCCGCGCACGAGAGCGACCGCAGGGCAGGGAGCGCTCGTAGCGGTTCTAGACTAGTGACTCCCGTGCCCATGCAAGCGAGCGATTGGAGCGCCGGAAGCGTGCGCAGCGGCTCCAGACTCGTCACTAGGGTGGCCGTGCAATCGAGCGACTGCAGCGCGGAAAGCGCGCGTAGCGGCTCCAGACTCGCGACTTGGGTGAATGAGCACATGAGCGACTGGAGCGAGCGAAGCGTACGCAACGGTTCCAGGCTCAGAATTTGCGTGCCAACGCAGACGAGCAACTGGAGCGAGGCTAGGCCGCGCAACGGCTCCAGGCTCGTGACTTGGCAATATGAGCAGTCTAGCAACTTGAGGGAGACAAGTGAGCGCAACGGCTCCAGGGTTGTCACTTGAGTGAATTGGCAATCCAGCGACCGGAGCGAGCGAAGCGTCTGCAGCGGCTCCAGACTCGCAATGCCTGTCAGTCGCAGCGAAAGGAATGACAATCCCGTGAGCCGCCGGAACTCGTCAGGTAGGTCGGCGAGGAAGTTCACTTTGCTCCGGCCGGCAGTATCGCGGTGTTTGCCCTCCCGATCGACGTAACTGAAGCCGAGGTTCAGCCCTTCCAGGTGAGTGAGCTCAAACAGCTCATCCGGTACCGCCGTGAGGCCAAGGTTTCCCAGGTCGAGGAATCCGGTCTTCCTCTCGCGCTCCTCGGCGATCAGCCGGCGCGCCTGCTCCATTCCCGTCGTCATGGCGATTTGCTCAGAGCCCGTGGGCCCCGTCACGCACGTTGAGTCGTGTCTCGCTGAACTCTGTCACCCGTATCTCTTTGCCTACCGATTTACTACCCAGCCAGAGACGCTGCGGTCAATCTCGGCACGTGTCCTCCGAATGCCTCAGCAGTGTTAGTCCTACTCTCCGCGCATCGGGCGGCGCGGCCTCTTCAGCCGTGGCTCGATGCCGGCGTGCAGATACTCCTCCAGCCACCCGTGACCGGCGTGCGGCCAGGCGTCGACCATCGCGAGGTAGGGCTTGATGTCGAGGATGGGCGTTCCGTCGAGCAGGTCGATGCCCTGCACACGCACCTCACCCAAAGCGACGTCGACTCCCTTGACCATGACGCTCGTGAGGCCGATCTGCGACGGACGGTTGGGCGCACGCGTGGCAAACACTCCGCGCTTCGGACCACCGCGCGGCGGCTTCACCTTCGCCGCCCATCCGCTGCTGCGGTCGAAGAGAAACACCACCCAGATGCGCGCGAAGGTGTCGAGGTCGGCCAGCGCTGCGCGATATTCGGGCGCGATTTCCAGAATACCTTCCGCGTCAGCCGCCGCAGTCGGTTGATGCGGCGCGTCCTCACGCCGGCGCCACGGTGTACGCGCACGGCCGACGATGCGGATTTCCATGCGCCGGCACGCGTAACAATGCCTCTGTGACTTGTCAATTTCGCAATGAGTCTCAACGCGCGGGAACAGGTTCGGGCCCCCGCATGTGAAAGGCTCAGCTGCACTATTGCGGCGCGACCAAGCAGCGTGTCACTGTGGCGTATCCATGGCGAGTCCAGAGATACGCAGGGAGGAACGCATGCAACTGACATACGAGCGCTTACTTGGTGCGTACCGGACGATGCGGTTGATCCGCGGCTTCGAGGAGAAGCTCATCGAGCTCGTCACTCTGGGGAAGATGAGCGGCTTCTTGCACGTCTACCTCGGCGAAGAGGCCGTCGCGACGGGCGTGTGCGCGCAGCTCGGGGAGCACGACTATGTTGCCTCGACGCACCGGGGTCACGGTCACTGCCTCGCCAAGGGCGTGGATGCGCGCGGCATGATGGCCGAGCTGTTCGGACGCCGCACCGGTACGTGCAAGGGCAAAGGCGGCTCGATGCACAT
>JBGQHM010000130.1:0-15398 GCA_041497995.1 Binatia bacterium
CCGGCGGCTGGCCGTCGCGGGCGTAGGAGGAAATGCCGATCACCAGTGGACGTGCCACGGCTCAGGCCCGTTCGAAGAAGCGGCGCCGTTCCCACGTGGTGACCACCTCGTCGAACTTGCGCTGCTCCGTACGCGCGAAGTGCAACAGATGCTCCACCACGTCCGCCCCGAACGCGGCATGGAACAACGGCGACGCTTCAAACTCCGCGATCGCTTCAAGCAGTGTGCCGGGCACACGTGTCAGTCCCTCGGCCGCGTAGAGGTCGCCGCGAAACATCGGCGGCGGCTCGATGTGGTTTGTGAGGCCGTCCAGCCCCGCTGCCAGCGTCGCGGCAAACGCCAGATACGGATTGCCATCGGCACCGGGAACGCGGCACTCGACGCGCAATGACGGACCCTTGCCGACAATGCGGAAGCCAGCCGTACGGTTGTCATATGACCACGCGATTCCGGTCGGAGCGAAGGACCCGGCGCGAAAGCGCTTGTACGAGTTTACATAGGGCGCGAACAGTAGCGTGCAGGCGCGCGCATGACGCATCAGCCCGCCGAGCCACCAGCGGAAGACATCGGGAAGCTTGCCGAGATCGCCTGTAACCGGCGGATCGCCGGCGAACAGCGGCTTGCCCGTGTCCGTCGACCATAAGCTCGAATGCAGATGCATCGAGCTGCCCGCGTAGCGTTCATCGAACTTCGCCATGAACGTCACGGCCAGCCCTTGCTGAATCGCTACCTCCTTCGCGAGTTGCTTGTAGATGACGTGCCGGTCCGCCATCTCCAGGAAGTCGGTGTACCGCACATTGATCTCGTGCTGCCCGGGTCCCCACTCGCCCTTGGAGAACTCCACTGGGATTCCGGAGCCATCAAGATGCCGGCGGATCGCGCCGACGAGCGGCTCCTCCTTGAAGCCCTGCAGCGTGTGGTAGTCTTCGATGTACCAACCGAAGGGTTCGAGGTTGTCGAAGCCCTTGCGCTGCGCCGATTCATAGGTCTCGCGCAGGATGAAGAACTCGAGCTCCGACGCACCCATCGGCCGCACACCGGCGGTCGCCGCTCGTTCGAGCTGTCGCTTCAAAATCGTGCGCGGCGCAACTTCCACGAGCGTTTCGTGCTCTTCGTCGTAGACGTCGCACAGCACCAGCGCCGTATGTTCGAGCCACGTCGCCCGGCGCAACGTCGTCAGATCGGGCACGCAATGGACGTCGCCGTAACCATCCGCCCACGACGCGAACCGGTAACCGGGCACCGGGTCCATCTCCATGTCGCAAGCCAGCAGGTAGTCACAGGTGTGCATCCCATGACCGAGGATTTCATCGCAAAAGAACCGTCCGCTGATACGCTTGCCGACGAGGCGCCCGTAGAGGTCCGGGAAGACCGTGAGGACCGTCTCGATCTCCCCGCGCTGCACCAGGTCACGCAGCTCGGGCGCGGTCAACATTCCAATTGCGCGCGTCTCCGGCATGCGCGGTTGTCTAGCATGGCGAGCTGGAACAGAGAACAGGGAGGAGGTCTGCTACGACCGATGAGCCCGGTGCAGCCTGCGCTACAACTCAGAGGCCTCCCATTTTCACCGGGGCTCCGGGGCTCTGGTGGCGCGGGCGGCGGCGAGTTCTGCGTCGCGGCGGTGGTAGCCGCAAGCGTTGATGAGATTCTCGGCCTCGTCGAGATCAATTGCGGGCGTGCGACCCGGCCACGGATATTCGGTCGGCGCTCCGCGATCCGCACGCCGTATTCCGAAGAGCCGCGCGCGGTAGAGCAGCGTGTCGACGAGGTGAAGTCGCATGCCGCCCTGCCAGCCGTTCTGCGCGTTGCCACCGCGGGTGGCCAGGGCGAAGGATTCATCGAGTCGCTGGCGCGCTGTGTCCCACTCGCCCAGGAACGCGTGCAGCCAGGCGCACGGGAGCAGGGCGCGGGGGAGTTCGTCGTTGTTGTTGGATTCGCGCAGGGTGGCGAGGGCGGTGTCCAAATGGGTTCCGGCAGACGGGAGATGGGAGTTGGGAGATAGGAAAATGGCGCGGAGGAGATAGACACGGCCGAGCGTGAGGTGGTCGAGGGCGATCGAGAGAAGGTTACCGGTAGGCGTGACCCATTCGAGCGTCTGTGCGGCGCGGCGCTCGATGTCAGCGAGGTTGGAAAGGTGCGCAGCCGTCTCGGCTGCGAGTTCGGGCTGCATCTTGCCGCCCGCCTCATCGTGTCCGACGCTAGGCGAACCCGCAGGCGGAAAGCCTGGGCGCCGTTTCCACGCGGCGCGCTCGGCGGCGGCGAGCAGAAGGTCGCAATACTGGTAGCCTCGCAGCGAGTACAGGATCGGGTAGCCAGGCTGGCTCTCCGCCTGCATGGCCTCGGCCTCGTCAAAGAGTGTGTGGCTCGCCTCCACCCGTCCCGCTTGGTGCAGCGCGTTGGCGTGGGCGGTGCGGGTAGTCACCCGGTCGGCGAAGGCGACCGACCGGGCTGCGGTCGCCTCGGCGCCGGGCACGTCGCCGAGCGTGAGCTCCAGTTCGCTCAGGTTGCTGGCGTACGTGCCAGCGTTCATCCAGTCCTCTTACCGTGCGGCCAACTCTATCCCCTCGCGCATCGGGTCCCGCGCATCGGCCAGGCGGTTCAGCCCACTGAGACCTGCGGCGGCTTCGTTCAGCAGCCAAGCTTGGGCAGCCGGCGTCAATTCCGCTGCGAGCCGCCGCCACGGCTCGACGAAGAAACAGGCCACCGCCGCGAGGTCCATCCCGAGCAGGCCCAGTTTCCTGCGGCTGTAGAAGCTATGGGAGCCTGCGGTGCCGCGCTGGATCCGGTCGCGGTACACCCCGGCGCGCGCTTCATCGAAGCGCCCGGCTTTGCACCCGTGGGCGACGGCTTGGTAGAGGGGTAGGAGGCCGTCGCGGCCCTCCGGCCAGTAGGGGACGCTGCCGCACAGATGCTCGTAGAGCCGGGCATGGGCTGCCTGTGCGACGCCGCGCTCCCGCAACTGCGTGTCGAAGTATTCCCGTAGGAGCGGGTGAGTGTCCACGGATTGCCGATTGCGGACTTCGGATTGCGGATTCTTGAACGGCTGTGCGGGGCCGACGTTTGTAGTGCGTTCCTGGCGCGCCGCCATCTCAGCGCGCGCCTCCTTCTCCCCATACCCGTTCACTTTCCCCGGTACCCATTCGGAGGTCTCGATAAGGTCCAAGTCGACGAGAGCGGAAACGGCGATTTCCCAATCCTGTTCGCCGATATCCACCAGCGGGTCAGTGAGGCCAGAAATTGCGGGAGCTTTGCAAAGCGCGGCGAGGCAGTCGGGCGTAGCCGGCCGGTCAAAGAGTCCGAGCAGCCGAAGAATGGCGAGTTCGACACGGGAGCCTTCCTTTTCAAACCACTCCTCGTAGGCCGCAAAGACGCGGAAGGCGTGGCCGTCTTGAGTACGGCCGTCGGCTTCCTGGAAGTGGAAGCAGTCGCGGTGGGCGATGTCCGGCGCGCTGCGGAAGGCCATTTTCAGGTAACGTCCCATGAGAGACAACGTGAGGGCGTGGCCTTTGACTTCGGCGCTGGCGCGCTGGAGTTCGGCGTTGGGGCCGATGACGCCGTGCGCGTCAGGACGAGGGCGCCGGCGGCGTCAGCGAGGTGGTCGAGCCGCCACTCTGGCGTGGTGGTGTCGCGCGTGGAGGCAAGGTCAGCGACGGGCTCGCGGGTGGTGACGAGGCAGAGGCCGCGCCCGGCGCTCTGCAACCCGGCGAACAAGGCGCGGAGGGCGTCGTCCTTCGGCTCCCCCGTCTGCGGGCCGGGCGGATGTTGGAGTGGCTCGAGACCATCGAGGATGAGCAGCGTGCGGTGCTGCGTGATGAGCGCGGCGAGGCGCGCGCCCTTGTCCCACGCTTGCGCGGCGCTGTCTGCCATCACCGGGTCGCCAAAGAACTTAAGCGCCGCGGCGACGAAGATGGTGGCGTCAGCCGCGCTCTGCGCACCGGCCTTGTCGTCCTCGCGCGTGCCTTGGCTGTAGAAGGACCAATCGAAGTAACGCTCGACGCCGCCGTGCCCATCGCGCGCCAGCAGCGCGTCCTTCCACCGCGAGGCGACGGTGGTCTTCCCTGCCCCACCGATGGCGACGAGCGAGACGATCTGCGCGCGCCCGGGTTTTTCCGCAAGCGCATCCGCCTACAGGGCGTCGAGGTCGGCGAGAACTTTCTCGCGTCCCTCGAAGACGCCGGTGTCGTGCTTCTTCGGGAGCTTGCTGGGCGCGGCGGTGAAGGACTGATCGCGGACGATGGGAATCTCGGCAACGAGTTTGCACAGCTCTGCTTTGTCTTTGAATTCGTAGTAGAGGTTGTTCTCGCCGGTGACGGCCGTGCGATGGACGATCTGCAAGGCGGTAGCCTCGGCGTCGTCGGGAATTTCATCGTCCTGTTTCGGGTCGCGTATGTCGGCTGTGGCAGAGAGGAAGCGGAAGATGGGCTTGCCGAGTTTCTTCGCAACGTCCCATTCCATCTGCGTGTACGAGCGGCGGGGTACGCCCTCCGGGCGCTGCTTTGGCTCGGCGCCGAAGAGAAAGCCGACGATGCAGACGACGGCGTCGGCCTCTTTGATCCTCTCCGTCAGCATGGCCTCGACCTCGCGGTAGTCGGGCGAAAAGCTGGGCTGGTTCTCGGCGAAACAGCCCTTCATCTGGACCTCGTTTTCCACGGCCCCGCGGAAGGAGGCGAGCTCCCGGGAGACGCCACTGAGGAAGATCGTGGGCCGAGTTTTCATCTGCTCATCGGAACTCGGCCGAGAGGGCGGGGCTTGCATCGGCAAGTTCTTCGCCGGATGAAGCAACGCACGCGGAATCTGCGAATCGACGGGTCCATCAGCACAAGTCGACGGAGGATAGTACTGCGGCAGCAAGAGGGTCAACCGGCTGCGTCACTGGCGCAATCAATGTTGTGCTGCTTCGACCGAATGGCACGGGCACAGGGCGGACTCATCCCCCTTCCTTACCAAGGAGGGGGCAAGGGGGAGGTTGCCCTGAGCGCATCGAACCTCCCCTGACCCCTCCTTGGTAAGGAGGGGAACCTTTTCGCATACCCCGGTCAGAGAGTGAGGCTCCCATCGGTGCTCATCCGTGTTCATCTGTGGTTGCATTTCTCCCCGTTCCGTTCTTTTCTCGCCACGCAACGGAGGGTGATCGCATGCTGAAGTTTCCCGATGGCTTTCTCTGGGGTACGGCGACGGCCGCGTATCAGATCGAGGGCGCGCACGACGCCGACGGTAAGGGACCGTCGATCTGGGACACGTTCTCTCACATTCCCGGCAAGGTCTTCGAGAACCAGACCGGCGATGTGGCGTGCGATCACTACCATCGGTACCGCGATGACGTCGCGATCATGACCGAGCTGGGGCTGGGCGCGTATCGCTTTTCGGTGTCGTGGCCGCGCGTCATTCCCGGCGGCACCGGTGCGGCGAATCAGAAGGGGCTCGACTTCTACAGCAAGCTGGTGGACGCGTTGCTGGAGCGCAAGATCCGGCCGTTCGTCACGCTCTACCATTGGGATCTGCCGCAAGCGATGGAGGATCGCGGCGGCTGGGGCGCGCGCGAGACGGCGACCGCGTTTGGCGAGTACGCGGCGCTCATGGGACGGACGTTGGGTGATCGGGTGAAGGACTGGATCACGCTGAACGAGCCGCTCGCATCGACAACCGCCGGCTACGTCTTCGGCATTCACGCGCCCGGGAAGCAGGATCCGAGGCTGGCGTTTCAGGTGTCGCATCACCTCAATCTGGCGCACGGCCACGCCGTGCGCGCGTTACGCGCCACGGTGCCCAACTCGCACGTCGGCATCACTCACGTATCGATGCCGGTCTATCCGGCGAGCGACTCCGAGGCCGATCGGCAAGCCGCACGCCGCTACGACGGTGTGGTGAATCGCTGGTACTGGGACCCGCCGCTGCGCGGTTCGTACCCGTCCGACGTACTCGAACGTCTGGGGCCGATGGCACCGGCGATCGAAGACGGCGACCTCAAGCTGGTGTCGCCGCCAATCGATTTCTTTGGACACAACAGCTACACGCGCGCCGTCGTCAAAGACGACCCGTCTTCAATGGTGATGGGAGCCACGCAAGTGCCGCAGACCGACAAGCCGAAGACCGAGATGGGCTGGGAGGTCTACCCCGACCACCTCTACGATGCGCTGACGCGCATCACCCGCGACTATGACGCGCCGGACATCTACATCACCGAGAATGGCGCCGCGTACGTCGATGCAGTCGTCAACGGCGTCGTCGACGATCCGCAACGCGTTGACTACCTGCGCACGCATCTCTCGGCGGCGCATCGCGCCATCGAAGACGGAGCGAAGCTCCGCGGCTACTTCTGCTGGTCGATGCTCGACAACTTCGAATGGTCGTACGGCTACTCGAAGCGTTTCGGCATCGTCTACGTCGACTACGCCACGCAGCGTCGCATCGTGAAGGCGAGCGGCCGATTCTTTGGCGAGGCGGCGCGGCGGAACGCGATCGTATAGACACGCCGGTCCATGGCGCGGCCCCTCATCGACTTCGGCACCACCGCCGGTGACTACGCGCAACACCGGCCGGGTTTCCCGGATGCCTTCTTCGACCATGTGCGACGCTACGGCATCGGCGGTGCCGGGCAGCGGGTATTGGACATCGGCACGGGAACGGGCACACTCGCGCGCGGCTTCGCTCAACGTGGCTGCCACGCGATTGGTGTGGACCCCTCACCGGAGATGCTGCACGAGGCGGTCGCTCTGACACGCGCCGCCGGCGGCAGCGCGCAATACGTGTGCGCTCGCGCCGAGGCGACGGGTATGACCGCTGGCGTCTTCGACGTCGTCTGCGCCGGGCAGTGCTGGCACTGGTTCGATCGTGCGGCGGCCGCAGCCGAAGCGAGGCGCGTATTACGTGCCGGCGGCCATGCACTCATCGGCTACTTCACCTACCTGTCAGAACCCGGCACGCTCGGCGGCGAGACCGAAGCGTTGGTGCTGCGTCATAACCCAAGCTGGCCGCTCGCCGGCAGTGACGGCCGCGTGCCGTGGTTTGCCGCCGATCTCACCGCCCAAGGGCTCGAACCCGTCGACATCTTCGAGTTCGACATGCCCATCAGCTTCACGCACGCGTCGTGGCGCGGCCGCCTACGCGCCTGCAACGGCGTGCTCACCTTGCCACCCGCGACACTCGCCGCCTTCGATGCAGACCTCGCAGCGTTGCTGGCCGAACGGTATCCGGAGCCGCTGCTCGTGCTGCACCGCATCTATGGGATCGTCGTGCGCAAGTCTGCGCAGTGAGTCCGTCGCTCGCGCCGTCATGCCACCCATCGCCGCCGGTTGCTTGGTCACACGCGAAGGCACACACGGGATCGAGGTGCTCCTCGTCCACCCGCGTCGCGGCAGCTTTCGCCTCCCGCTGTTCGGCATTCCGAAAGGACTCGTCGAACCGGGCGAGGACTTGCAGGCCACGGCGCTGCGTGAAACGCGCGAGGAGACCGGCCTGGAGGTCCGCATCCGCGCACCGCTCGGCAGCGTGCGGCAGAAGTCGGGCAAGGTCGTGCACGCGTTCTGGGCGACGGTTGCACCCGAAAGCGTCTCCGCAATCGACGAGCAAGGGAAGTGCGCAACGCCGGACGCGGAGAACGACGTCTGCCGCTTCTACCCGCTTGCAAAGGCGCGTGAGTTGATGATTCCGGCGCAGCGCGATTTCTTAGACCGGCTGAATACCGCGACGCGGACCGGAGAGTGAGCGCGAGGCGATCGAACCTTCTCATGGCCTCCTGCGCGTGGTTGCTTCGACAACCGCCGCACATTAGAAGTGGGCCCTCGGACTGAACAAGGAGGGCACCATGGCAGAGGTACGAATCAAGACCTTGAAGAACGGCCCTTACGAAGTGAAAGGCGCTATTCAACTCGTCGATGCAAAGCGCGCGGATTTCAAGCTCAACGAAGACCCGATCTACCTCTGCCGTTGCGGGCAATCAGCCAACAAGCCATTCTGCGACGGCACTCACGAGAAGATCGGCTTCAAGTCAGAGGAACCGGCACGGTAGAGACTGTGACGCGTTGCTCGTGATGCGTGAAGCGTAGGAGGCCGCGCTTCCGTTCCACAAGATACGCTTCCCGTGACAGGGATCCCTTCCTTGTAGAAACAGCAGGGGCGACCCCAATGGGTCGCCCCTGCTGCTCAATCTCGGCGTCACAGTTCTGCGTGAGCGCGAGGCCACTCTTCACTTGTTGGAGGTGCGCAGGGTCGTTGTTGCAACCCCGCCTTTGTTCACGCAGGTGATCGCCTCGTCCGGCGAATCGGTCGGGTAGTAGGTGCCAAACCAGTTGCAGTGCTCGTTCGTATCGGTAAACGGGCCGAACGGGAAGTCCATGTCCGTGTTGTTCTGATACTCGCACACCCACTGGAGCCCCTGTCCCGCCTCAAAGAGGAGTGCCGGGTCATGAATCGCGAACGGCGGATCCAAATACCCGGAGTACTGATAGGTCAGTTCGCCGCGGACTCCTGCGTCCCACCGATAGTCGGTGAACTGACGCCCACGGAAGTGGTAGTGCCCGGTTTCGGCAATAAGCATCAGCGGCTTTGGGAAGATGCATTCGGCACCGGGAGTCGTGGTGTCGGAATGCGCAGGAACAAACACATCCTTGTCCTGACCAAAGATGCTACCGGCATGAGCTGTGATTGTTCCAGGTTCGGCGCCCTGGAGGTTCATGATCGCCTTGCCCTCGCCCTTCGTCTCCAACGAGCCGACATTCACGAAGTGGGTCTGCACTAGTAACTGCTCGCCAGCATGGAAGCGGAACGCAACGCCCGGCGGCAGCTCCCAGTCGATCCGGCGCAACTGTACCGGCACCACCAGCTCCCACTTTTCAAAATCGACGGCCGCGTTGCACACCTCATAGTGATCCGGCAGGTCGAGGTTCTTGTCAAAGGCGCGATAGAGGTGGATGTGATGGCTACCCCCCGTGACCGCAAACTGAATGCGGTTCACGTCGAAGTCGATATCGGAGGGTAGCTTGAGATAGTGGCACCCCGTCTCTTCCTTCCCGGCTGGGACCGGAGGAGAGGTCACTTTGATTTGTACGCCGCGCACGGGCGGCGGCAGCGTCAACTCGCCTTGCTCGTCGACGCCGGCATTCAGATTGCGACCGTCATCTCCCGGAACGACGCCGTCCTTGGGGGCCCCTGCCTCGATCCAGGCTTGCACGATGTCGGTCGTCTCCGTCGGCAGCGGCGCCGCGCTGTACGGCATCGTCACGCCCATACCCGATTGCAGGTTGCTGGTGATCTTGGCGAACAACAGGCTCATGTCAGGTCGGCCCGCCATGATCCGCATCATACCGTCCACCGTTGCGACGGGGTTAGAAGGTGCCTGATTGACGAGGTTCTCGTACGACTTCCCTTCCTCGAGCACCAAGCCGCCAGCTTGGCCGACGCTGCTGTGACACGAGTCGGAGCTACAACTGACATTGAACACCTGCGTTTGAATGCGCTCGAACGTCGAGGCAGAGCCCCCCGTGGGCGCCGTTGGCGCGGGCGTATCGCTACCGCCGCAGCCAGCCATCGAAATCATTACCCCAAGAGTCGCCCCCCAGAGGAAGGCCGCCCAGCCCGTATGGTGTGCTTTTTCGAGGTCAGTCATAGCCGTCAGATCTACGCAACCCTACGGAGCTTTTCAAGTCCATCTTGCACCCCAAGCGCCGGGCGGTCAGGGTTGTTGATCGCGTCTCGGACCCCAGGTAAACAGAGGTGGCGGCGCGCTGGACGCCGTCACGAACCACACATGAGGAGGAGACGTCATGGCGATCAAAGTTGGTGATAGTTTGCCCGCAGATCTGAAGTTGAAGGAAATGGGTGAAGGCGGGCCGAAGGATGTGAGCGTCGGCGAGATCTTCAAAGGCAAGAAGGTGGTGCTGTTCGCCGTGCCCGGCGCTTTTACTCCCACCTGTTCCATGAAGCATCTGCCTGGTTTCCTTGAGCAGGCAAGCGCACTCAAGGCGAAGGGCGTGGATGAGATTGTTTGCTTGTCGGTCAACGATGCGTTCGTCATGGGCGCCTGGGGCAATGCCAACAATGCCAAGGGCAAGGTCCGCATGCTCGCCGACGGCAACGGGGACTTCACCAAGGCGGTCGGGCTGACCCTCGACGCCAGCGGCTTCGGCATGGGCGCACGGTCGCAGCGCTATGCGATGATCGTCAAGGACGGCAAGGTGGAGCAGTTGTTGGTTGAGCCCGGGCCGGGCCTCGCCGCTTCCAGCGCCGAGTCCGTGCTCTCCAAGCTCTGAGGCACAGTCCTGAGTCCTGGGTGCTGAGCGCGACGACGGTTTCTTCACTCAGGGCTCAGGACCCAGTGCTCAGGACTCCAGTGTCCCGGTCGTTTTACGGCTGGCGTATCGTCGCCGTCGCTTTTCTCACGCACTGCATCACCACCGGCATCGTCTTCTACAGCTTCGGCGTCTTCCTCAGCACGCTGAGCGAGCAATTCAGTTGGACGCGCGCGCAGGTCTCGCTCGGTTTCTCGCTCGTCGCACTCTGTGGCGCCGTGTACGCGCCCATCGTCGGACGTGTCGTGGACCGTTTCGGACCGCGACCGTCGCAGTTGGCGGGTGCCGCCGCCATGGCCGCCGGTTTTCTGTGGTTGCGGGGCCTCAACAGTCTCACCGAGTTCTACCTGCTCATGGGTGGGCTCGTATCGTTCGGATCGACCGCGCTTGGACCCCTCCCCAGCAACACGGCCGTAGCAAACTGGTTCGTGCGGTTGCGAGGTCGGGCGCTCGGCATTTCGACGGCCGGCATCTCGATGGGCGGCGTCATCTTCGTTCCGCTCACCCAGTTTCTCATCGACCGCTTCGGCTGGCGCAACGCGTTCGGCGTGCTCGGCCTCTTCATCCTGGCGGTCGCGGTGCCCCCGGTGGCGCTGTTCATGCGTCGTTCGCCAGAATCGATGGGCTTACGTCCCGACGGCGCCGCGCCGCCGCGTCACGCTGTCACGTTCGACTTGGATCGTGAGATCGAGCGTTCGTGGACACCCACGCAAGCGATGCGGCATGCGAACTTCTGGTTGATCACCATCGCCTTCGCGCTCACCGTCATGGGCATTTCGGCGACGTTGCTGCATCTGATCACGTTCCTACGCGACCGTGGCATCAGCGGTGCGGCCGCGTCGTGGGCGCTGGGCGCGACCGCGGGGGTCGGCGTCGTGGGCAAGCTCGGCTTCGGCATGCTCCTCGACCGCATCGAGCAGCGCCGCGTGATCATGTGGTGTTTCGGATTGCAGGCACTCGGCGTCGTCGTGCTGGTACTCACGACCGGGTGGGTGACGCTCGCCCTCTTCGTGTTGATCTACGGCTTCGCAATGGGCGGTAACGCCACGTTGCAGGCAACCATTTTGGGCGATTGTTTCGGCCGCCTGCATTACGGGGCGATTGCCGGCCGCATGAATCCCTTCATCGTGCTGGTTCAGGCGCTGGCGATCCCGCTGGCTGGCGCAGTACGCGACACGATGGGGACGTACCTGCCCGCGTTTGCCGCGATCTTCCTGGCGAACATCGGTGCCGTGGTGTGCATCGCCCGCTTGGACTCGCACGCAACACCGCCACACTGAACCGCCTGCGTCACGCTGTATCCGATGAGTGAGAAGGAGGGAGAAAGGCGGCGAGCGGATTCGAACCGCTGCATCGAGGTTTTGCAGACCTCTCCCTTAACCACTTGGGTACGCCGCCGCGGAGCCCTCCCTAGCACATAGCCGCCTGTACGCAAGTTCACCAGAGGATTTCGGCAGCGGATTTTCCGCCGCTGCCGGTGGTGAGAACGAGCGACTGCACCCGGTTGCGTTGACCGTTCCAACATCTCCAAGTATGACCATTTTCTATCATGCAGCATCTCGCACGTCGCAGCCTCTTCCCGTCGCTGCTCTTGTGTCTCTTCGGAGGCGTGGTCGGGTGTCATCAGACAGAGGAGGCGTCACCCTCTGCAAGCGCGGCGAAGGTGGGGACACCGACGGCGCTCGTCCCGCGGTCACATCAACTCATCGAGACGGGAGAGGCACGCATCACCCCCTTCCGCGGTGTTGACGCGACCCCTTTCGCGGATGCACAGGGGCAAGGGCAAGGCACCGAGTCCCTGTGGGTCAGTGCGAGCGGCGAGCCGGACTCGGGCGGGGTGCCTCTTACCGTGAGCTTCACGGCAGACGTGCAGGGCGGACCTCCAGACCTGCGCTACCGCTGGGACTTTGGTGACCACAGCCCACCGGCCTATCAGCTGACTGCGCAGCACACGTACCGTGCAGTCGGCGAATACACCGCAGTGCTCACCGTCACCGGACCGGACGCCGAGGAATCCGACGAAGTGTCCATCGAGGTGAACGAGGAAGGGTTTGATTTGACCCTCGAAGCGGACCCGGACATCGGCAAGCCACCGCTGGCGGTGCACTTCTCAGCCGTGCTCGACGAAGACCTCCCCGGTCCGTTCTACTTTCAATGGGATTTCGGCGACGGCGCGCACGACACCTCCAACCCCACCACACATACGTATCGGCTGGCCGGCCAGTACACCGCCACCTGCGTGGTCACCAACTCCCAAGGGCAGACGGCGCACGAAGACGTCGAGATCCAAGTCGACCCACTCGAAGAGGGGCAAGAGACGCAATGATCCGCGTCTCCTGTCCGACGATGCACTACCTACGGAAGCCGCGCGAGCGCCGCTTCGTTTAGGCGACTTTCCGCAGCCGGACTGGGGCTTCGAGCGCGTGCGCAATCCCGCTCCAGCGGTTGACGTATTGCGCGTATTGCCCCTTGTACCGCTGACGCGCGGCGTGCAACGAAAAAGTCTTGCCCGACACGGACTCCCACGGGATGATGAAGACCTCTTCGCGCGACGGATGCCGCGGCTCCATCGCCATGCAGACAAACACGTCGGTGTAGCGCCTTCCGAGCTTTCCGTGATGATGGAAATTGAAATGCCACGAGCGGTAGTTGTACGTGTAGTGATGGCCGCGAACGGTGACGTGATGCTTGCGCAGCCGGGGGAACGCGACGCGGAGCGCCACCCGCACGCGATCGTTGATCAGCAGATCGTAGCCATTGGTTGCGGAAACCGATTCCACACTGTAGCCAGCACGGCGTAGGCGGTCAGCGATGCGCCGCTTTGGAAGCAAATGCTTCTGTACTCTGTTCATGTATCGATAGACGCTTTGCCCGTGGCGGTATTCGATGCCGATCCTGCCGTGGATCGTTTTGACTCCGCCATGCGACTTCGCTACAGTCCCGGCGCATGCGGGCGTAGCTCAGTTGGCTAGAGCGTATGCTTGCCAAGCATAAGGTCGCCGGTTCGACCCCGGTCGCCCGCTCTTAAAAAGGCTCCGAAAATTCGGGGCCTTTTTCTTTTGACGGCGATCATGCTGCCGCCTCGGCCGCACCCGTGGGTGACCCCTGGGTGACCTGGGGCGACCCGGCCGGTAACTGATCGAGGATTGTCACCGGCCCTTCGTGCTCGCCCGGCAGGAGATGCGAGTACGTGTCGAGCGTCATCTTGAGCGAGCTGTGTCCAAGCTGCTGCTGAATGAATTTGACGTTGGCGCCGCGGCTGAGCAGACGCGACGCGTACGTGTGCCGAAGATCGTGCAAGCGGTAGCACTTGAGCTTGGCCGCAGTGAGCAGGGGATACCAGAATCGCCGCCGCAGATTGTCCAGATCAATCAGCTCCCCCGTCCCATCCGGAAAGACCCACGCGGTCATCATCGCGGCATCGCGTTCCGCTTCGTCCGCGATGTGTTGCTCCAGGTCGAGGACCGTCACGTTGCCGAAGCGATCGCGGCGCGCGGCTTGGTGCCGCTGCCAGAGTGCATCCTTGAGCCGCGGCGTCAGATACACCTTGCGCGCGCGGCCGCTCTTCGGCACGTCGAGCGCGCCACACGTGTAGGCGCGCCACACGTGTAGGCGCGCCGCACGTGGGCGTAGTCGCCCTGCCAGGCGACATCGCCCCATTGCAGGGCCAAGGCCTCTCCGATCCGCACGCCGGAGTCGGCGAGCATGAGGAGCAGGTCAGCATGTTTGCGGAACGGATAGACGGTCTTACCAGCGCGCTCGATGGCATGCGCCTCTGCCGTCGCCAGGAGCGTGGTGAGCTCCACCTCGCTCAGTGCATCGACGCGTCGCTTCTCTTCGGCGTGTCGCTCGCGTGAACTGCGCGTCCTGCCCTTCCCGATCGTCGACACGGGATTCAAGGGGATCAACTCTGCGTCGACGGCATCACCAAGCACGGCGCTCAACACGCGCAGGTGCTTCTCGACATTGCGCCGGGAGAGCTTTTGCCCCCGGCGCCGGCCCTTACGATTGCTGGCTGCCTCGAGCGTCGCCTTGAGTGCCTTGACGTCACGCGAGCTGATCGCGCTGATGCGCGTCTCCTCGCCCAGGAGCGGGAGGAGGCGACTCTCCAGGCACGATCGATAGTCCTTGATCGTGGACACCTTGAGACCGGCATCCGGTCGGCCGGCGTCGGGCGCGACGCGCGCGAGGTAGGCCGTCACGAACTCCTTGAGCGTCGGCCCGGGATCCGGTGGCGGTGCTTCGGGGGTGGGAAGACCCATTTTGATAGCCGCCTCGAGCCCGCTGGCCTTCTCGGCGAGCTGTTCGGCGGCCTTCTTCGACTTGCAGCGCTTCGACGTGCGAATGATGCGTCCGTCCGGCAGCCGACTCTTGCGGAAGACCCACCAGATCCCGCTGCCTGCCTGCTTCTCTTTCACCCACACTGCCATGGCGTCACCCCTCCTCCGTCGCTGCGGCCGCTTCCCGCTCGGCGAGAAGTCGCTCGAACAGGCCGCGCCCCTTCCACCGCTGATAGTTGCTGATCTCCTCCACCGTCACGAAGTGATCGCCGTACATGAGCGCGACGGCGAGGTATGGGAGCCCTGTCTCGCCCGCGAGCATGCGTTGCTGATCGACTTGGAGTTCAAGGCCCATGCCGCCCTCGGTGCGCTTCGCGGTGCCAACTGCCTCGAACATATCGATGAATGCCTCGATCCGCGTTGCGTCCGGTACCTGCGGCTCCTTCTTGCTCCGCTTGGTCGTCGCCATGGTCACACCTTCCCCGCTGCTGAAGACCGAGGCATCAGGGCGTGCTGCAGTTGGTCGGGCAGGCCGTCAACCTCGTGCTGCCAGTGCCACGTGATCCACTCCACGATGTCCGCTTCGCTCACTTCGGGATTGTCGGTGTACTCGTCGGCCTGGAGCCGCAAGAGCATGTAGGGCACTTGCAGCTTGGTGGCCAGCTCGCGGAGCAGTTCGTTCTCGCACGTGAACTCCTCGAAGCGCTGGGTATGATCGTTGTCGCCCTTCTCTATCCCCAGCAGGATGTACAACACCTCTTGCGCCACGTCCGCCCGCGTCGCTGGGTCGAGCTGTGCGAGTGCGCTCACCTCCGGCCACTTCTGCGGTGTC
>JBGQHM010000131.1:0-15354 GCA_041497995.1 Binatia bacterium
CCGCAGTGTGACAGGGTCGACACGATGACCGTATCGCCTTCCTTCACGCTGGTGACGCCGGCACCGACCGCATCGATGACACCGGCGCCTTCGTGTCCGAGCACGACGGGCGTGGGGTAGGGGATGGTGCCGTCGATGACGCTCAAGTCGGAGTGGCAGAGGCCGGCGGCTTTGAGCGCGACGCCTACTTCGCCGGGACCTGGGTCCTTGACGTGGACCTCTTCGATCACGACCGGCTTGTCGACGGAATAGAAGACGGCACCTTTCATCCGAGCGACCTGCAGTGTTGTCGCAAGAATGCGGGTTTGAAACCCGCCGCTACGGTGGGGAGGCTCCGACATTCACCATTCAGCATTCAACATTCACCATTCTTGATCAGTTTGTTGGATTGCCGACACGCAGGATGCGCCCGGCGCGTGTACCGGTGAGCTTGTTGTTCTCGACGATCACCTCGCCGTTCACCAGCACGCGCACCACGCCTTCGCAGCCCACCTGCCAGCGCTCCTCGCCGCCCGGCATGTCGCGGACCAAGGTTTTCTTCCCGAGTCCGATGCGCGCCGGATCGAACATCATGATGTCGGCGTGGTAGCCACGTGCGAGTAGCCCGCGGCCTTTCAGACCGGTGATCATCGCCGGGATTTGGGTGATGCGCCGGATGCCGTCTTCGAGCTCGAACTGCTTGCGCTCCAGCAACCAGGTGCGAATGAAGTAGGTTGACCACTCGGCGCCGTCGTCACGGTCGGCGTGCGCGCCGCCGTCACCGGTGCCGATGATCATGTGCATGTTGCGCTGCGCTTCGGCGTTGGCCTCGATCCACGGCGCGGCTTCGCTGTTCCACATGAACTGCGTCTCGAGGTTGTCGGCGACGGACAGATCGCACATCACGTCGGCGGGATGCACGCCGCGCTCGCTGGCGAGCTGCGCGAGGCTCTTGCCCTCCGCCTTCGGGTTCGACTTCGACCGGTCCACGAAAATCGCGGTCATTGCCGGCATCGGCAACGTCGAGCCCTTGCTCGGGTCTTTGTTCGGGTTGTCGATGCCCCAGCGCAGCTTCTCGCGGAGGGTGGGATCGCGCAGGGTCGCGAGACGCTGGTCCGGTGTCTGCTCCGCCAGGTCGCGCCAGTGAAATACGCCTTCGAAGAGCGACGTGCCGCGGCGCCAGTTGAACGGCCGCATGAACGGCTGGGTGCGCAGCATGGAGTATATCGCCGCGCCCTTGTCGCGCGCTTCCGACAGGAACTTCGTCTGGTCATCCCATAGCTGCTTGTTGCCCGGACGGTACCCCATCCCTTGGATAACGATCGGCAGGCCGCAGCGGTGCGCCAATTGAATCAGCCGATCACGATCGCGCGCATCGACCCCTTGCGGTGCCGACTCGGGCAGGTAGGCGATGCTTCCCGCGCCGCCTTCGCCGGCGGCTTCGGCGAGCGCCAGGACTTCATCGAAGCTGCCGTGCCGCGACGGCACCGGCCGCTTGTGGTGGTCGACATGCGTCGGCCCGTTCGACGACGAGAAGCCGGCGGCGCCGGCGGCCATCGCCTCGCGCACCAGGCGCTTCATCTGCTCGATCTCGTCGGCGGTGGCAGCCCGCTCCGATGCGGCCTCGCCCATGACGTAACGGCGAATCGCGGAGTGACCGATGTACACGGCGAGGTTGATGCCCAACCGCTTGTCGAGCGTCTCGAGGTACGACGGGAAGGTGTCCCAGTCCCACGGCAGTCCCTCGCGCAGCACGCTCGGTGTCATGCCCTCCACTTTCGCGAACAGCTCGGTCAGCCAATCATGATCCTTTTTGGCGCACGGCGCGATCGAGTAGCCGCAGTTGCCGGCGACGACCGAGGTGACGCCGTGGAAGCACGACGAGGTGCCGAACGGCTCGAAGCTGAGCTGCGGGTCGTAGTGCGTGTGCGCATCGACGATACCGGGCATCACCACGAGGCCGTCCGCCTTGAGCTCGCGCTTCGCACCGGAGAGCCGTCCGATGTCGGTGATGAAGCCGTCCTTGATGCCGACGTCGGCAGTGCGCACCGGCAAGCCCGAGCCGTCGATAACGCGGCCGCCTTTGATGATCGTATCAAACGCCATGCTTCCCCCTCACGCGGTCCAGCCGATGTACTTCAGCTCGCTGTACGTATTGAGCGCGTAACGCCCGCCATCGCGGCCGACGCCACTTTGTTTGTAGCCGCCGAACGGCGCATCCGGATTCATCGGCCCACCATTGATCTGTACGGTGCCGGTGCGCAGCTGGCGTGCGGCGCGCAGCCCGCGGGCCGAGTCTCCGGTCCAGATATAGCCGTACAATCCGTAGTCGGAGTCGTTGGCGATCGCGATAGCGTCCGCCTCGTCGCGGAATGGGATCGCCGTGATCACCGGCCCGAAGATTTCCTCGCGCGCCACGTGCATCGCGTTGGTGGCGCTAGTGAACAGTGTCGGTTCGACGTAGTAGCCACACGCCAAGTGCGCTGGCCGCTTGCCACCGCATGCCAGCGTGGCACCATCCTTCACGCCTTGCGCAATGTAGCGTTCGACCCGATCGCGTTGCGACGCTGATACCAACGGACCAACGACCACGCCCGCTTCGCGCGGGTCGCCGATCTTGAGCGTTGGACCGGTCGCTGCCAGCTTCGCGGTGATCTCGTCGTAGATGGATTGCTCGATGAGCACGCGCGTGCCGGCGATGCAGATCTGGCCGCTGTGGAAGGTCCACACTTGCATCGCGCTGGCCAGTGCCTTCGCCCGGTCCGCGTCGGCGAAGATGATGTTCGCCGACTTGCCGCCGAGCTCCATGAGCGTGCGCTTCATGCGGCTGGCCGCACTTTCTTGGATCGCACGCCCGACGGCGGTGCTGCCGGTGAAGGAGATCATGTCGACGTCGGGTGATGTCGTCAGCGCTTCACCAATCTCCGGACCCGCGCCGCACACGAAGTTGACGACGCCGGGGGGCAGCACCGAGTCGACGATGCGGCACAGCTCGACAACGCCGAGCGGGTCGACCGGCGCCGGTTTGATCACGACGGTGTTGCCGCAAGCGAGCGCCGGGCCGAGCTTGCCGGCGCAGTTGGTCATCGGAAAGTTGAACGGCGTGATGCCGGCGACGACGCCGATCGGTTCGCGCACTACCAGGCCGGCGGCGAGACCGCGTGCGTTCGGGCCTTGCAGCTCCCGCGGCGGCAGCGCCTCGTCGGCCGGGGCGGCGGCGAGCTCGGCGAACTTCGCCAACCGGATGGCGACGGCACCGACCTGCTGCGACGCGGCGACCGGTTTGACGGCGCCGGTCTCGGCGATCGTCAGATCGACCAACCCGCCCATCTCGGCTTTGAACTTCTCGGCGGCTTTGAGCAGCAGCGCCCCGCGTTCGCCGCCGCTCATCGACCGCCACGGCCCGTGCTCGAACGCGTCGCGTGCCGCACGTGCCGCGGCGCGCACCTGCTCGACGGAACACTCGGGTGCATAGCCCGCCGGCTCCTCGGTGGCGGGGTTGGTGATCTGATAGGTGCCCTTGGCGGCGGCAACCCACTCGCCACCGATCAGCACCTTGTCGAAGATGGGCACGTTCATTCCGTATTCCGTTCGTAGGGTCCGCTGTGCGGACCAGTCTTCGGTTCGCGTTCGAAGATGGTCGGCACAGCGGACGCTACCTAGTCTCTCACGCCGCCTTTGCTGCTAGCTGCGCTTCGCGCTGCCGCCGCGTGCTGTGCACGGGATCCTTGTCGAACTTCGGCAATACGTGTTTGCCGAAGGTTTCGATCGAGCGCAATACGTGCTTCTGGTCGAGTGTCAGGGTGAGCGGCGCGTAGATCAATTGGTCCACGCCGATGTCCTCGTACATTTGGATCACCTTGGCGATTTCCTCCGGCGCACCGATTTGTCGGCCGCCGACGGCCAGGCCGGCCTTGAGATCAGCGGGCGACGTAGCCGGGAGCGGCCCGATCGGTCCTTCCTTCGGCATGCCCGCGGGTCGGGGAATCGAATCGAGCCATTTGAAGAAATACTCGGTGAAGCGTTCGACCTTCGCGTCGGCGTACAGCCGGCGCGCTTCGTCGCCGTCGTCGAGGCAGAACATGTTGGTGGTGACGGCGATGTTGTCGTTGATGTATGCGCCTGCCGGCTTTTTGCAGCGCTTGATGGCCTCCTTGTAGTTGCGCACGTGGTCGGCGATCTGTGACGGCGTGCCGAAGGTGAAGCACAGCGCGCCGAGGCCGAGCTCGCCGGCTTCGATGAACGTCGGCGGACTCGAGCACGCGACCCACATCGGCGGATGCGGCTTGGTGTACGGCTTCGGCAGGACGTTGCGTTCCGGCATCCGGAAGTACTTGCCTTCGAACTGATAGGGTTGGTCGAGCCACATCCGTGGAATCTGTTCGAGCGACTCGCGCCACATCGGCTTGGTCTCCGCTGCGGCGGGAATCGAGAAGCCCGCCCACTCGGCCGTCGATGAGCCGCGGCCGGTGCCGAACTCGACGCGGCCTTCGGAGAGGTGGTCCATCGTCGCGATGCGTTCGGCGACGCGCGCCGGGTGATTGACCGGTGCCGTGATGTTGGTGATCGCCGTGCCGACGTGGATGCGCTTGGTGCGCGCCGCGACCCAGCTCAGGAAGACCTCGGGCGCCGGCTGGTGCGAGTAGTGCTCGAGGAAGTGGTGCTCCGGCGACCAATCGTACTTGAAGCCGGCCGCTTCGACCGCTTCGGCCACTTCGAGCTCACGCAAGTATCGCGAGTGCTCGTCATCCCATGGCGGAACATGCATCTGGGAAAAGATCCCGAACTCCATTCGGCGCCTCCGTGTCTGCGAGAGTCGTGGTGGTCTGTGGTTCGATTTCCCGAATTAGCATTCGGAATTATGACTTGTCAATCGTTTTTTTGAGTGATAAGCATCTTGGGCTATGGCCGTGAAGCGCAAACCCAAGCACGAAGCGCGCACCGCCCGCAACAACGTCTACCGCCAGCACATCTTCACGGTCGCCGAGCAGGTGTTCGCCGAACGCGGCTTCGAGGCGACCAAGGTGCAGGACATCTCGCGGCTGGTGGGGTTGTCGATGGGAACAATCTACGCGGTGTTCCCCAGCAAGGAAGACCTGTTCCGCGCCATCCTGGAGGAACGGGGCGGCGAGCTGCTGCTGGTGGCGCGCGAGGCTGTTGCGCGCGACGCGCCCCCGCGCGAGACGCTGCGCGCCCTGAGCGAAGCGTACATCGAGTACTTCTTTGCGCATCCCAACTTCCTGCGGATGCACTTGCGCGAGGGTACCTCGTGGGTGCTGAGCCCAACGTTGGGTGCAGACACGCGGGCGCAGCTGTGGACGGAGATCCATGACCTGCAGACGGAGATCTTCCGCCGCGGCATCACCGCCGGTGTTTTCATCGATGAAGCGCCGGGGTATCTGGCGAAGCTGTTCAGCGCCATGGACCAGGTGTTGCTCGCGGAGTGGGTGGCCGGCGGCATGAAGGCGGAGCGGGCGCAGCTGGTGCACCGGCTGCAGCAGCTCGTCAAACGCGCGTTCTGTGTCCCGTCGCCGCCTCAGCGTGCGAAGCGCCGCTGAGGCGTTCCTCCGGGCTGGGCGGTCTCACCCCGCGCCAACCGGAAAATTATCTTTACAGCCTGGAGGGACGAGAGTATCAGTAACCCACTGACATCGGCCGGGCCTGTGTTGATGTAGCGAACGACCGGAGGTTTCCCGATGATTCACAGATCGTATGTAGCGCGGTTGTGGTTAGCGAGCGGGCGGGCCCCAGCCCTGATCGCTGCGGTGGCCTTCCTCTGTAGTCGTCCTTCTCTGACGATGGCTGGCGTCGCCATCGGCGTTGCGCCGACGTACCCAGGCTTCGTGCACGTTGGAGCTACCAACGTGCCGGTGAACCTCACCTTCACAAATACCTCCACCACACCGGAGGATGGCGGAACCGTCTCGCTGAGCAATATCCGCTTTACGCCGTCCTGCAAGAGCGACACCGCGCCGTGTCCAGGTGGCGATGTGGATCCCGGGGTCTTCGAGGTCGTCGGACCGGCGACGGGTGCGGCGGGGAATGCGTGTGCGGGAAAGAGCTTCCAGATTGGATCTCCGGACGCGACAACCGGAGAAGTCACCTTCACGGCGCAAGGCGGTGCGGCCATGCTGCAGCCCCCCGGCACCGCCAACGACTTGGACAAGTGCGTGATCAACTTCTTTGTGAACGTGCTGAAGGTGCCCACCAAGGACGGCTCTCTCAACCCCGGCCTGCAAACCAACGCGCCCGCTCGCGTGACCGGAACGGCAAGCGTGAACGCGCAGTCCGCAACGCCGACAGGTGCGGCACTGACGACAGTGCTACCCTTGGAGACCAAGGAGCCAGCGCCCGCGCTTAGTGCAAGCGCGCTGATCGTCGTGGCGATGGTTCTCACCGCCTTCGGCGTGTTCCGGGTGCGACGCCGGGGTGAGCTATTTCACCGCTAGGGGGTTGAGCGGTGAGCCGACGCCGCCGGTGACCTTCAATGGCGGCGCGCTGAAGAAGAACTCCCACACTCCGTCGCTCGCGCAGTCAGCGGCTAGCTCGTCGAGGTCGAACATCTCGCCGAGCGTGAGCCCCATGTCGCGGATACACAACAAGTGCACCGGCAGTGGCGTCGATGGGTCCTCGAACGGAATCACCTCGACGGCGTTGGTGTCTGTGGCGATGGCGGCGACCTCGCGCGCGTGCAGCCACTCGACGCAGCCGATGCCCAGACCTGGCATCTGCCGCATGTAGCCGGTGCGATCGCCGTCCGTCTTGAAGACGCTGAGATGCCCGGTGCGCATCAGCAGCACGTCGCCCGTGCCGGCGCGCACGCCCTGCCTTCGTTCCGCGGCTTCGAGATCGTTCGGGGTGATGACACGTCCGGGCGGCAGTCGATCGATGCCGGCGGCACGCGCCAGATCGAGCAAGACGCCGCGCGAGACGATACCGGTGCCGACCTTGTCGATGGCGTTACGTGCCGCACCGGCCGGCGTGATCGTCGAGGCGGAGAAGCCGTTATAGAGTTGCCCGCCGTAGTGCACGTGCGCCAGGCTGTCCCACTGCGTCGCACACTGCAGGGGCATCATGATGAAATCGTCGGCGTAGCGGAAGCCGTCGGGGTCCGGTCCGATGGCGCCGGCGGTGGCGCTCATCAGATGGACCGGATTGACGCGTCCGCCCTGACCGATCTGCGGCCCCTCAACGCCAAACGTGAGCCCGAGGCTGAACACCTGGCCGCGCTTCACGCATGCGGCGCCGCGGCGCACGACCTCCGGCGTGATGAAGTTCACCGTGCCGCGCTCGTCGTCCTTTCCCCAGCGACCCCAGTTGGATACCTTGTGCGCCAGCGCGCGGACCTTTTCCATATGATGAGCGACCTCGTATCGAGCGGTTGCCGGCTTCGCTAACAGGACGCCGCGACCGGAGTCAAGCTGCGCTGCCGCGATGGACGCCGTTCTGCACATACTGGGCCTGAGCATCTTACTTGCGGTGTGTCTGTTGGCGCTGATGTCGCTGGTGCTCGGCCTCCCTGGAACCTTCCTCATCGTGGGCGCTGCGTTGGTGTACGCGTGGGCGACGGGATTCGCGACGGTCCACTGGTCGACGATCGGGTGGCTGACCGTGCTTGCGGTCGTAGGCGAGGTCATCGAGCTGGCGGCCGGTGCGGCGGCGGCCGCGGGGACGCGACCGACGCGCCGCGTCACCGTGTCAGCCCTTGCCGGCGGCTTCGTCGGTGGCATCGTCGGGACACCGATCCTCTTCGGGATTGGCTCGCTGCTGGGTGCGTTGGCGGGTGCGTTCATCGGGGCATCCCTCGCCGTCGCGTCGGAGGGCGGCACGCTCGGCGCTGCTCTCACCACCGGCCTGGCCGCGTTGCGTGGCAGGCTGCTCGGCTTCATCCTCAAGGCCGCGATAGCTGTTGTGATGTTTGTGGTCGTTGCAGGTGCGGCGCTGGGCGGCTGAACGCTTCGCATCATTCGCTAGCTGGCTTGCTTGAATGCGCAAAAGCAGTGTGCGACGTTCGCCCGCGTGTCAATGGCTCCGCCGTGCAATCTGGGTGATCTTCTTGGCGCGCTCGCCGGCGCGCATAGCGAGCGCACGGCGGTTGCGGGTGAAGACCGTGCGTTGAGTTTCGCCGCGCTCGACCGCGCGGCAGACTGCTGGGCCGCCGGGTTGCTGCGGGCGGGCTACGGCCCCGGCGCGCACGTTGCGCTGCTCGCCGGGAACAGTCCGGAGTGGCTGGCAGCGGCGTTCGGGGTCTGGCGCGCGGGGGCAACGTTGATTCCGGTCTCGACGTTTGTGACCGCGCGCGAGCTTGGCGAGATCCTCGCGCATGCCGATGCGAGCGTCCTGATCACGCAGCCGCGTGTGCGCTCGCACGATTACCTCGACTCGTTGGCGCGACTTCCGTCGTTGCCGGCGTTGCGCGAGATCGTTGTGTTAGGAGAACGAGCGCCAGACGGCTGCCGGCCGGCGGCGGAGTTCGCTCCTGAGTCGGCCACACTCGATCAAGCCGCCGCTCGCGCTCCGACCGAGTCGGTCGCTTGCATCCTCTACACCTCGGGAACGACTGGGCAACCCAAGGGCGTCATGCTCAGTCACCGCGCGATCCTCGCGACCGTCTTCCCGACGGCAGGGCGCACCGGTCTGACGGCGAGTGATTCGCTGCTGTCGACGCTGCCGCTCTTCTGGGTCGCGGGTCTGGTGATCCGTGCGCTGCCAACACTCGCCACCGGCTGCGTGCTGATCCTCATGGAGACGTTCACCGTCGCTGCCCTCGTCGCCACCATGGAACGGCATCACCCGACTGCGTTGCATCTTCGCCCCCCGCAGGTTGGCCAACTGCTGGCGCATCCGAAGTTCGAGCCGGGGTTGCTGGCGAACGTGCGACGTGGCGGCGGCCGCGTGGAGTGGTATGCGCCACATCTCGACACGCACGCCGCGCGCTTCATTACCGGCTACGGCATGACCGAAACCGCGGGATACGTGACCGCGTTGGACTGGCAGGACCCTCCCGAGGTCCGCCGGAGCCAACTCGGCCGGCCGCTGCCGGGGGTGGAGGTACGTACGAACGCCAGCGGCGAGATTCTCGTGCGTGGTCCCGGGCTGTTCAGCGGTTACTACAAACAGGCGCCCGGCACGGGCCTGGACGCAGATGGCTTCTTCAAGACTGGTGACCTCGGGCGGGTCGATCCGGATGGCACGTTCCACTTCATCGGCCGCAGCAAGGACCTGCTGCGCGTCAAAGGCATCAACGTCTCGCCCATGGAGGTGGAGGCGGTCCTGAGCACGCACGCCGCGGTGGAAGCGGTCTACGTCGTTGGTTTGCCGGCCGATGGCTTGGAGCAGCAGGTCATCGCATTGATCGTTCCGAAGCCCGCGGCACACGTTGCGGAATCCGAGCTGCGCGCCCTCGCGGCGGACGCCCTGTCCCACTACAAGCGCCCCGAACGCTACGTCTTCATCGAACGTCGCGACGTCCCCTTGAGCGGCACATCGAAGCCGCAGCGCGCTGTCCTGGCCGAGCTGGCCGCACGGCGCCTGGCAGCAACCTCACCTGTAGCGGCGGGTTTTAAACCCGCTTCCGCTCCCCGCCTTGTGCCCGCAACATCTCCGCACCGCGGTTCCAACGCTCACTGGCCTAAATCGATACGTCTTCCGGACTACGACTACACCCAAGCCGGGCTGTACTTTGTCACCATCGTGACGTCGAAACGCGAAACCCTCTTCGGTGACGTCGTGGATGGGGCGATGCGATCGAACGAGTACGCAGTGGCTGTTGAGCAGTGCTGGGCGGATCTGCCCCATCACTACTCGCATGCCCAGCTCGACGCTTTCGTCGTCATGCCGAACCACGTCCACGGGATTGTGGCGTTGACGGGGGTCGCGGGCGAAGAAGCGGGTTTGAAACCCGCCGCTACAATGACTGTGCATGGCCTGCCGGAAATCGTGCGCGCGCTGAAGACCTTTTCCGCCCGTCGCATCAACCGAGTTCGCGGTACGCCGGGAGTAGCCGTGTGGCAGCGTGGCTACTACGAACACACCATTCGGGATGAGGCCGCCTTGGACCGCATCCGCGAGTACGTTGCCACTAACCCGCTACGCTGGGCGCTCGATCGGGAGAATCCTCGCTGCAAGGGTGACGACGAGTTCGACGTCTGGTTGGCTACGTTTCGGAAGCCAGACGTGTCCGAGCTGGTGTGAAGCGCGTGATGTCGCTCCGCGAACATCGCGGGCTTCTCCTGCTCCTCCTGGCCACGGCGTTGCTGTATCTGCCGACGCTCTCCGCCGAGTTCGTAGGATTCGACGACTACGAGTACGTGATGAAGAACGTGGACGTGCGGGAGCCCGAGCTGTTGCGCATCTTCGATCTGCAGACCACGACCGTCGCTGATTGGACCCCGGTGGTCACGCTGAGCCACGCGCTCGAGTTCCGCCTGTTCGGGCTCGATGCCCGTGCTTACCATGCGACCAACCTGCTGTTGCACCTAGCGTGCATCACGCTCGTATATTTCCTCCTGCTCGACCTTGGTCTCGGTGCGGGCGTGGCCATCCTCGCCGCTCTCGTCTTTGCCATTCATCCGCTGCAGGTCGAATCCGTTGCCTGGGTTTCAGGGCGCAAGAACCTGCTCGCCGCGCTCTTCGGCTTGGCGTTCTGCCGCAAGTTTCTCGCGGCGCGGCCGCTCTCTGCGGTCCTGTGCTTGCTCCTCGCCCTCGCCAGCAAGGGCACCGCTGTGGCGTTTCCGCTGTGGGCCGCAGTGCTCTGGGCGTGCGGCTTCGGCACACTGCCGCGGCGGCGCGGTGCATTCTGGATTCTGATATTCATCGCGCTGGCCGCGGCCCGCGGGCTGCTCAGCATCACGTCACAAGCGAGCGTGATTGCAGCGCGCGATGCGAGTGCCATGACACTGAGTGCGCGCATGACGATCATGGGCCGCGTTCTTGCCACCCAACTGCGACAATTCTTTCTGCCCTACCATCTGTCCCTGTACTATCGCTGGGCGCCTGAATCGTGGAGCGACCCACGTGTGCTTGTCAGTTGGGCGATCGTTGCAGCCGTCGCTGCCGCCATCGTCTGGGCCGCGCGTCGGGACATGCGCGCAGGTGTGATGGGCAGCTTCATCATCCTGGCCTTGCTGCCGACGCTGAACATCGTTCCCGCGCCGTATTTCCAATCGGATCGCTACCTGCACATCGCCTTGGTGGGTGCGTCGGTGCTCGTGGTGCTGATGCTGCGTCCGTTGAACCGCATCCATCAGCGCCTGCCCGCCGTCGTGTTGGCGCTGTGGTGCGCGCTCGTGCTGGTGCCGGAGGCGCGTGCACGCATTGCGGTCTGGCAGAACACCGAGACGCTGTGGAACGATGTCCTGCGGGATTCGCCTGACGTGGCGTTCTTCTGGGACGGTCTCGGCATGTACTACTTGGAGAAGGGCAACGTCGAGAAGGCCGAGCCCGCTCTGCGCCGCGCGCTGGCGCTGCAACCGGATGCAGAAACGGCGCGCTACAATCTGGCGCTCATCTTCTCCAATCGCGGCGATCCTCCGGCAGCGATCGCCGAGCTCAACGTGCTGCTCGACTATCACCCTGAGTCTGTTCGCGGGCAGCAGTTGCTCGGCCAGCTGCTCGGAGACCAAGGCGACAACGAGCCGGCGCTGGAGCATCTCGATGCTGCGCTACGCCTGGATCCTGGCAACCGGCTGGCGCGCTATCACCGCGGGCGCGCGCTGGCGCGTCTGCACCGATTCGACGAAGCGGTCCACGAGTTCGAGGCGCTGCTCGCCAAGTCGCACGCCCCGATTCTCCAAAGTGGTTTGGCGGCCGTCCGTCTTGGGCAAGGGAACCCCGCGGCCGCCGTCGCGCTGGCGCGGACCGCCACGCAGGGAGATCCGCATCTGGTCGAGGCGTGGGATACGCTCACCCAGGGCCTCGCTGCTACCGGAGACCTCGACGCGGGCGAGGACACGCTCCGATCCGGTTTGGACGCGAACCCTCGAGCCGCGGATTTGTGGTATCGCCTCGCGACCATTCGCGCCCGCCGCGGCGACAGCGGCGGCGCACGTGATGCGGCCATCCGCGCCTTGCAGCACGTCGACACCTCGACGCACCCCGTATGGGAGGCTGACGCGCACGCCATGGCGCAGTAGCACCTTGCACGGTTCGATCTTGGTGTGTTAGCCACGTGGCAGTTTTCGATTCCACAGCCGGAGCACGCCATGGCCATCGCAGCCGTTAGCCGTAACCCAGCCGCGCCCGTTCCGAACGCCAGCTCGTTTCTCGAGCTGTACGCCTTCGAGCGGCCCGAACCGGCGAAGCCCGTCGACGAGTTCATCGCCGAGCTCAAAGGTCTCATCCGCGCGCACCCGATCGACGCGTCGCTTGCCGAGGCCCTGAAGTACGGCGGCGCATCGCGCGAGGCGATGCAGCGCTGGATCAAAGACTACTACCAGTTCATCCGCATGGACGCGCAGGGCACGGCTGCAACGATCGCGCGCTGCCGGCGGCGTGGGCTGTTCCTGACGCTGAGCCAGCTGGTGAACCGCAAGACCGGCTTCCACCAGGTGACCACGCCGCCACTACAGCTGTTCCGCCGCTTCGCCGACGCCTTCGGTGTCACCCCGGCCGATCTGGAAGCACACTACGCGTCTCCAGAAACCATGCAGGCGACCTACACGCGTCTGCAGTTTCAGTTCTCCAGCTTCGAGGAAGGCTACGTCGTCAGCGCGCTGGCCGGCGAGGGCGCGTTGCTCGATGTGGTACGCGACGAACGGCCCTGGCTCTGCCAGCGCGGGATCGCCGAGTACATGAAGCGCGCCTACCAGCTCAGCGACGATGCGGTCGCCTACTGGCGTGCGTACGAAGACTTCCGCGGCTTCGTCTCTGAACCGGTGTGGGACATCGTGCGCGAGTTCGCCGTCGATGCATCGGAGCAGGAGCTGCTGCGCACGACGCTGCACCACTGGTTGCTGATCTACCAAACCATGCGGCGTGCCTGGAGCGAGATCATCGCCGGTCGTTACGCGTTGCCGGATTTCGTGTGGCCACCGCCCGGATCGGCGTTCAAGACTGGCGACGATCAAGCGTACGATGAGCTAGAGGATGAACTGGCCGAGTTCTGCCTGGCGCTGGCGCAGCCGAAGGAAACCGCCTTCGGGCTTCTCCTCTCCGGGCGTGCATCGTTGGACGCGACCAAGGAGCTGGTAAAGGACTTCATCCACCTCGATGCGACGCGCAGCATCGCCGGCCAACTCACCCGCTTGCCCGACGGCAAAGCCTACCGCGCCATCGCACAAGCGTTTGCCACCGAGTCCGGCGGGTTTCTCACCCGCAATCACATGGAGATCTGGGCCGACTTCTGCGAGCAGGCGCTCGGCATCACGCGCGCCGATCTGTTCCACTGGGTGCCGCCGACGGAGACCATCGCCAGTCGCTACGTCACCAAGTGGTTCCTGGTACACGGCGCGCCGGAGGAAGCCATCGCTGCCTTTCATCTCGGCCCGCCGTCTCGCGTGAAGGAAAAGATGGGCAAGCGCGCGCTCGGGTTGGGGCAAGGCGGTGCGGCGGGCGAAGGGTTGTTGCAACCGATCACGACGAAGCATCCGCTCACCGCTGCCTTCGAGCGCCTGGGCGTCGAACCGGATCTCGCCGACTACTTCTTCCGCTTGCATCGCGAGATCGAGCCGTTCGAACAAGACGAAGGTTGGGAGTACGTCCCCGAGGTGCTGACCACCGGCCCGCAGCGCCGCATCTTCAAACGTGCATACATCACCAAGATCCTTTCCGAGCGGCGCAAGGACGAAGGCTTGCTCAACCGCATGAAACGCCTGTCGGGACTGGCGTAGGAGGAACGACGATGCAAACGTTCAGTCGAGCAGAGATCGAAGCGGCGTGGCGCAAACGCATGGACCTGCAGGATACGAACGACTGGGAAGGTTTTGGGAAGACATTCACCGCCGACGCGGTGTACATCGAGCATCACTACGGCACATTCCGCGGCCGCGTTGCCATCCTGAAGTGGCTGGTCCCGGTGATGGAGCACTGCAAGGAGTGGACGTTCCCGGTCGAGTGGGTGAACATCGACGGCAACCGCGTCGTGCACAAGTGGCTCAACCGTCTGCCCGGCAAGCGGCCGGACGGAACGTACTACGAGTTCGCCGGCATCACGGTGATGGAGTACGCCGGCAACGGCACGTTCTCGTTCCAGGAAGACATGTACAACCGGCACGAGACCGACGAGGTGCTGGCGGAGTGGGACGCGGCGCGGAAGAAGTGAGAAGAGCGTGTTCGTGCTCGTGTTGGTGCTCGTTGAAAGGAGCGAACCCTCCCTCCGAACACCAGCACGAGCACGAACACGATCCTTCACCACTTCGCGTAGTGCCGCTCCGCGTATCCCAGCATGTTGCTGATCGCGAGGCGCTCGCCCGCCGTTGTTTCCACCCAGCCGTCGTAACGACCCACCAGCTGGTTGAAGTTCGACGCCACAATCCAGGCGTTGATGTTCTCGCGGTGTCGGCCCTCCGGGCGGAAGGACAGCTGTAGTCGGCGATCGAACGACGTGACGCGCCACGGCCGCATGAGGTCGCGGCGGTCGTACTCGAAGTTGACGGTGTCCAGCTTGTGCAGCCGGCCGTCGAGCCAAAAGCAATTCTCCGTGAAGCTCGTTTCGTTCACACCGCAGGAGACGTTCATGCCCGCAACGCGACCGTCCGCCACGCGCCCCGCCAGGCAGCCCCAATTCCAGAACGTGTGCCTGCGCATGTAGCCGGCGCTCCAGTCGTGATGCCCGCGCGTGCCGATCGCCGCGAGGTCGAACGTCCGGCCCTCCCAGCGCAGTGTCCCCGACACTGCGTGACCAGCTGTCTTCCGCGCGTAGACCCAGCCGGTGGCGCCGGCGGGCGTGCAGATGAACAGCGGCTGCAGCGGCGGATCTTCCTCGCTGAAAGTCGCGTCGATGACCACACCACCGCGCAGCTCGACGACCAGGCGCCGCGCGCGTGGCTGCGCGCTCGCAGTCATCTCGATGCGGTTGCCTCCCGCGTTGAAGACGCTCGTGCCCGTCTCCGGCAACTGATCGAAGCGCATGCCGCGCGCCAGCGGCTGCTGAAAGCTGTACTCGGCGAAGCGTCGCGTCGATGGCTCGTAGCAGTAGACGAATGCGGTGCCGACGTACTTGATGTCCGCCATGGCGCAGCCGAACACCAGTTGCTCGGAAAGGGCGCCGAGGAATTGGAACTGGTTGAAGGCGAAGTGGCGCCGCAAACCACCAACGCGTGTGCCGAACGGGCTCAGCAACTCGAAGTCGCGGTAGTTCACCTCGTCGACGGGTTCGGCAAAGATGCCGATCCGCGCATCGCGGGCGCTGTCGACGAGGCGGTTCATCGATCGGCC
>JBGQHM010000132.1:0-15262 GCA_041497995.1 Binatia bacterium
GCGCGCGCACTCGTCGCACGCATCGACGCGCACATCGCCGCAGTGCAAGCGCGCCTCGACGACGCACCCGCGCGCAAGGTCTTGATGGTTGTGGGACAGACGCCCTTGGTTGCGGTGGGGAGCGGCACGTTCCAGAACGAGCTGATCCGCATGGCACACGGCGACAACTTGGCCGCGGCGGCCGGCGGTTCGTGGCCGCGCCTGAGCATCGAGTTCGCCATCGCCGCGGCACCCGAGGTCATCATCGACACGAGCATGGGCAACGAGGAGCAGGTCGGCGCAGCGCCGGCGATGAACTTTTGGAAAGCGTTCCCGACAATTCCGGCCGTGCGCGACCGACACGTTTACGGGTACAAGGCGTATCAAGTGCTGCGCCCGGGCCCACGGATCGGCGAGGCGTTCGAGGCCCTTGCGCACTTCATCCATCCTGAACGGTTTGCAGCGGACACCAGCGATGGTTGACCGCAAACGGATCTTGGTCGGCGGCGGCGTCCGCTCTGGAAAGAGCGCCTTCGCCGTGTCCCTCGCGCGGCGACTCGGCGAGCGTCGTGCCTTCGTAGCTACCGCTCAGGGAGTCGACGACGACATGCGCGACCGCATCGCGCACCACCGGCGCGAACGCGGCAACGGCTTCACGACCATCGAGGAACCGATCGAATTGGTCACCGCGCTCCGTCGCCTCAGCGACGTCGACGTCGTCGTGATCGACTGCCTGACCGTATGGATCGCTAACCTATTGGTGCAGGGCGTCGGGGAGTCGGTGATCGCAACACGCATCGACGAGCTGGCCGCGTGGCTGGCGAGTCCGCCCTTTCACATCATCATGGTGACCAACGAAGTCGGCATGGGCGTGCACCCTGAGACCGAACTGGGCCGCACCTTTCGCGATGTCGTCGGCCGCGCGCACCAGCGCCTTGCGCGTGTCGCCGACGAAATCTATTTCGCGGCGCTCGGCATCATCCTCCGCTTGCAACCAGGGCCGGTGGCGGTGCAACCCTTTGAGGATCGCTGATGACACTCTTGGCCGACACTTGTGCTTCGATCGTAGCGGTCGATCCTGCCGTCGCCACCGCGACACAGCAGTTGTTGGACTCGAAGACCAAGCCGCGACGAAGTCTCGGCCGCTTGGAAGATCTAGCGTGCCGCGTCGCCGCGATTCGGGGTACGCCCACGCCGGCGATGCCGGTGAAGGCGATCGTCGTCATGGGCGCCGACCACGGCGTGGCGGACGAAGGCGTCAGTGCTTACCCACAAGCTGTGACACGCCAGATGCTCCTGAACTTCGCGGACGGCGGTGCGGCCATCAACGTCCTCGCACGGCACGCGGGCGCGCAGGTGGTCGTGGTCGATATGGGTGTGAAGGAAGCATTGCCTACGCGGCCGGAGATCCGCATGGAGCGCATCGGTCCCGGCACCCAGAACTTCAGCCGCCAAGCGGCGATGAGCCACGCACAGGCAGTCGCGGCAATCGAGACGGGGATTCGGCTGGCGCATGAGTTGGCGACGAACGGCGTGACGCTCCTCGGTATCGGCGAGATGGGCATCGCCAACACCACGGCGGCGAGTGCGCTCACTGCCGTCTTCACAGGCCGAGATCCATCCGATGTGACTGGGCGTGGCACCGGCGTGGATGACGCTGGGTTGCAGCGCAAGGTAGACGTTGTCCGGCGCGCGCTTGCCGTCAATCAGCCTGATCCAGCCGATCCGTTAGATGCCGTCGCCAAGGTCGGCGGCTTCGAGATCGCTGGTCTCGCCGGTGTCGTCCTCGGCGGCGCCTCGCGGCGCGTTCCGGTGGTTGTTGACGGCTTCATCGCCGGTGTGGCGGCGCTCGTCGCGGTCCGCCTTGCACCAGCGGCGGCGGACTATCTCATCGCGGCACATCAATCGGTCGAAGTCGGGCACCGGATCGTCCTCGATGCCCTTGGCGTGCGCCCGCTGTTTGATCTGGAGCTGCGACTGGGTGAAGGAACCGGCGCCGCGCTGGCGATGTCGCTGGTCGATGCCGCGCTGCGGGTGCTGCATGAGATGGCTACCTTCGAAGGTGCCGGTGTGAGCGACTCGGGAGCGTAGGATGCCGGCGGTGTCTGGACTCGCACCGGCCAGAGGCCTGTCCTGAGCAAGGTCGAAGGGCCGGTGCCACCATTTCCCCTTCCACGCGCAAGCAACACATTGGTGGCACCGGCCTCTGGCCGGTGCGAAGGTTCTAGGGATGAATCGCTCCGTATGAGCATAGGCCGCCCCCTCACCGTCGCGTTCGCATTTCTCACTCGCCTACCCGTGGGCACCGGAAAAGCGGAGGACTCGGATGTTGGCCACGCGATCGCCTTCTTCCCGGTCGTCGGATTGGTGCTCGGGGTAGCGTTGGTCGCGGCCGCGTGGCTGGCGGGCACGCTCCCACCGACCCTCACCGCCGTCGGCCTCGTCGCGCTCCTCGCTGCCGCAACCGGCGGCCTCCACCTCGATGGGCTTGCGGACGTGTTCGACGGTCTCGGCGGCAGCCACGGTGATCGAGAGCGCATGCTCGCCATCATGCGTGACAGTCGGATCGGTGCTCACGGCGCACTGGCCTTGGTGCTAGTTGTGCTCGCAAAGGCATTTGCGTTGACCGCGATCCTTCAACACCGCGAGCTGTGGCCAGTGCTGCTATTCCCGGCTGTCGCCCGATGGGCGGTCGTCCCGCTCATCGTCGGGTTCCCGTACATGCGCGAGGTTGGGCTAGGAAGAACGTTCAATGATCGCGGCTCGGCGGCGGAGGTCGCTTGGGCGACTGTTTTCATCGTGTCGATGCTGTTGTGGGCCGGCAGCCGCACGTTGGTGCCCGCCGTCGCCGCGTTCGCCGTGGCGCTGGGGTTTGCTGTCTGGATGCGACGCCGCCTGGGTGGACTAACTGGCGACGCGTACGGGGCGGCAATCGAGCTCGCGGAAGTCGCCTTCCTGGCGGTTGCCGCACGCGGGGTGTGACACCATGGCCGCGGCGTATCTGACGTGGCGGCGCTTCGTCGTCGTGAATGCGGTGTTGCTGGCATTGTTGCTGACCTCCATCGTGCTCGCGACGTTGATCGGCAGCGTGCACGTCGACCTCGCGCGCGCGCTGCAGTCGGGGATCGCCAACAACACCGACCGCGTGATCCTGTTCGAGACGCGCCTGCCGCGTGTGCTACTGGCGGCGATCGTCGGCGGCGCGCTGGCCACTGCGGGCGTCGCTTTGCAGGGGCTGCTGCGCAACCCGCTGGCGGAGCCGCACCTCATCGGTGTCTCCGGTGGCGCCGCGCTGGGCGCCGTAATTGCCGTCATTCTTGGCGGACGCACGGTGTTCACCGAGACTTCACTGCTGCCCCTGGCGGCCGCCGCCGGCGCGCTCGTGTCGATGGGAATCATCTATCGACTGGCACTCGTGCACGGCCGGCTGCAGCCGTACATCCTGCTGCTCGCCGGCGTCGTGTACAACGCGTTTGCCGGCGCGCTGATTCTCTGCGTCAACGCCATCGCCGACTTCTACCAAGCACAAGGCATCCTGTTTTGGCTGATGGGCAATCTGGCGACGCAGAGCTACACCCTGGTGCTCACCATCGCGCTGTACACCGCTGCTGGAACCATTTGGCTGCTCTTCCACACCCGGCAACTGAACGTGCTGAGCCTCGGTGACGAAGGCGCTCTCCAACTCGGCGTGGCCGTCGACCGCACGCGGCGCGCGACGTTTCTCGGCGCCTCGCTCCTGGTCGGCGCGGTGGTATCGGTGAGCGGCATGATCGGTTTCGTCGGCCTCATCGTGCCGCACGTGATGCGACTGATCCTCGGCGCCGACCACCGCCTGCTGCTGCCGGCGTCGCTGCTGGGCGGCGCCATATTCTTGATCTGGGCCGACACCGTGGCGCGCACGGCGCTGGGGGTCGTGGAGATTCCCGTTGGCGTCGTGACGGCGCTGTGCGGTGGCCCGTTCTTCGTGTACCTGCTCAAGCGCGAAGGGAGGAAGGCATTTGGAATCTGAATGCGCTCTCGAAGCGCGCCACCTGCGCTTCAGCTATGGCGGGAACACGGTCGTCGATGACGTCTCGTTCAGCCTGGCGCCCGGGGAGATGCTCGGTATCCTCGGACCCAACGGCTCGGGGAAGTCGACGCTGCTCCGCCTGCTGAGCGGCGTGCTGCAACCAGCCGCCGGTGAGGTGCGCATCAATCGCCTACCGCTCGCGGCCTACACGCGCCGCCAACTCGGCCAGACGATTGCCGTCGTCCCGCAAGATACGCTGATCGAGTTCCCGTTTTCGGTCACCGAAGTGGTGTTGATGGGGCGATCGCCGCATCTCGGCGGCTTCGCGTTCGAGGGCGATCGTGACGTCCGAGTGGCGCGCGCGGCCATGCAGCGTACCGGTGTGCTCGACCTGGCACACCGCTCCATCCACGAGCTGAGCGGCGGCGAACGCCAACGTGTTGTCCTGGCGCGCGCGCTCGCGCAAGAAGCCGGCATCATGCTGCTCGACGAGCCCGGCGCCTTTCTGGACATCCGCCACACGGTCGAGATCTACGACCTGCTGCAAGATCTACAGCGCGAAGGCCGCAGCATCATCACCGTGCTGCACGACCTCAATCTCGCCGCGCTCTATTGCGACCGCGTCGCCCTGCTCAAGGCGGGACGGCTGTTTCGCATCGGCACACCAGCCGAGGTGATCACCTACGCGGCGTTGACGGAGGTGTACGAGACCGAGGTGTACGTCGACACCAACGACATCACCGGTGCGATCAACGTCCTGCCCCTCAGCCGCGTCTACCGCGAGCGCTTGCGCCGCTCGTGACGGCACACCAAGGGCGGAGAGATCGACTTAGCCCCACAGATAGAGCAAAGGTGGAAACCTATTGAGAGGAGATACACATGCTATCGCCGCGCGCACAGAGTGTGATGCTGCTGTTGGGTTGCGCCCTGGCGGCCCCGACCATCGGATGGGCTGACGGCTTCGAAGGCACGCTGAAGTTCCGCACCTTCAGCGTGCCCGTGGATGAGCTCAAAGGGCTCACCGCAGGAGGCTCCACCGACACGGAGAAGGTGTACGCCATCCCAATGGACAAACTGTTGGCCGTTCCGGGCGTGAAGCCACAGGAGAGCTCTATCCAAGTCAAAGGCTCGAGGATACGAGCCAACACCGGCGCGCACGATGCTGGGAGCTACATCATCATGGATCTCGATCAGGGAACGATGTGGATGGTGCTACCGGAGCAGAAGAAGTACGTCGAGTGGACGAAAGCCGACATGAAGGCGCTCACCGACAAGATGGCGGAGATGCAGAAGCAGATGCAGGAACGGATGGCCGGGATGCCGCCGGAGCAGCGCAAGCAGATGGAGGCGATGATGAAGAACCTGTCGGGCGCGCCGGGCAGTACCCCGCCAAAGCCGCAGGTGCGCGCGCTCGGCAAGACGCAAACCATCAACGGCATGCAGACCAGCGCCTACGAGGTACGCGTGGGCGACGAAACCGCCGTGGGCTGGGTGTCGCCGGATCAACAGGACCTCCAGCGCACCTTCAAGAATCTGCGCGAGGGCGAGGCGAAGATGATGTCCAACAATGCCGGCGCGGGCATCCAAAGCGCTTTGGCAAATAGCGGCCTGCCAGTGCGGCTCCAGAAGGTTGATCAGGGTGGCTACCACGTCGAAGAGCTCGTCGACGTGCAACGCGCTCCGATGGGCGCGGATCTCTTCGCGGTGCCGGCGGGCTTTGAGAAGACGACTCCGCAGCAATTGAAGGACGCCGTGGAACATGGGAAGCCGGCGGCGAAGAGCAAAGCGGGGGGAGAGTGAAGTGCTGACGTAAGCCGATCAACGCGAGGCAAATGAAGGAGGGGGACCATGGCCGAGGCAAAGAGAGGCAGCGCAATCGCGGTTTGGGTGCTGAGCGTATTGCTGGCATTGCTGTTCCTGTTCGCGGGGTCGCAGAAACTCCTGGGCGCCGCCGAGCCCACAGAACATTTCGCACAGTGGGGGTATCCGTCGTGGTTCCGCATGCTCATCGGCCTCATCGAGGTCGTGGGCGGGCTCGCGCTGCTGGTGCCGAGCCTCGCGTTCTACGCCGCCGGGGCGCTCAGCGCCGTGATGGTCGGCGCCATCTATACGCACCTGACGCAGGCGGCGCCGGGCATCCCGGTACCGATTGTCTGCTTGTTGGTACTGACGTACATCGCGCTCTCCCGCCGTCCTAAAGACGGATAGGGAGCAGCTGAGTTAGAAATCCGTGCTACGCATGCCGTGCAGAGATGGTTGACCGCGCCGCGCAGGAACTGAACGAGTTCGGCAAGGATCGCTTGCCGGGCATGCTCGGCTTGGAGATTCTGAGCTGCACCCCGAACCTGGTCACCGGGCGCATTCCGGTCACGCCGCCGTTGATTGCGGGCACCGGCTTTCTCTGGGCACCGGTGGTGATCGCTCTGGCTGACACGTTGTGCGCCTACGGCGCCGGACAAAACCGGCCGCAGGGGTCGCAGAGCTTCACGACGGTCGAGTTGAAAACGAACTTCCTCGGCACAGTCGGGACCGGCGGTGCCATCGCCGGGCGCGCCACGCCCGTGCACCTCGGTCGCACGACTCAAGTCTGGGATGCTGTGGTCACCAACGAGGTCACCGACAAGCCGATCGCCCTCTTTCGTTGCACGCAGCTCATTCTCTATCCCCCGCGCTGATTGAAGGAACAGACATCTATGGCAACGTTCGAGGTTCTGGGGATTGATCATATTGACCTGACGGTGAACGACCTGCGGCGCTCGACGCTGTTCTACGAAAAGGTGCTCGGGGCGTTGGGCTTCCGCCGGCTACCGCTCGATGGGTACGTAGCGTGGGGCAACGCCCAGATGAACATCGCGCTGCGGCCCGCAGCGCCGGAGGAAAGCGCTGCGTTCTTCAACCGCTATCGCGTCGGGCTGCATCACTTGGCGCTCAAGGCCAAGAGCCGCGACGACATCGACCGCTTCTACGAGTTTCTGCTGCGCGAGCAGATCGTCGTGCTCGATCCGCCGGCCGACTACCCGCAGTATGGGCCGCAGTACTATGCCGTGTTCTTCGCTGATCCAGACGGCATGAAGCTCGAGCTCGTGCACTTCCCGTGGGGCTACTGGCGGAAGGTCCAGACCGAGGGCAGTGACGCGCGGCCACGCTATGCGCCGCGTGGCGACTCGTGAGCATCACACCGGGGGATCGAAACGTACCGGCAGCGTGCGCGGCGCGCGGAACGCGAGGCCGGTGATGTGGACGTCGTTGACCACCCTGTCGAGCCGCAGATTGGGGAGGCGGTCCAGGACCGCGTTGAGCATCACGCGGGTCTCCATGCGCGCCAAGTGCATACCGAGACACGTATGCGCGCCATACGCAAACGCCATGTGCGCCTTTGGCTCGCGGAAGATGTCGAACTTCTCCGGCTGCGGGTAGCGACTCTCGTCACGGTTGGCCGCACCCAGGCATGCCCCGACGACGGATCCGGCGGGGATGTGCACGCCGCTGACCTCCACATCACGTACCGCGAGGCGCGCGATGCCGGTGAGCGGCGCTTCCCAGCGCAGCCCTTCTTCGATCGCCTGGCGCATGAGTGAGCGATCGGCACGCAGGGCATCGAGCTGGTCGGGGTTGCTCAGCAAACCGAACAGCAGGTTGCTCGACGAGCGGTACGTGGTCTCGGCCCCGGCAGGCAGCAGCAACCGCAGAAACGCGAATATCTCCTCGTCGCCGAGGCGCTGGCCGTCAAGCTCTGCCTGCGCCAGCACGCTGATCAAGTCGTCACGCGGTGCGCGCCGCCGTTCGGCCAACTGCACACCGAAGTACTCGCGCAGGTTCTGTGACGCGCCGAAGCCGCGCTCGATGTTGACGGCGATACTGATCAGCTCCACCGCCCAGCGATGGAACTGCGGCAGGTCGGCCTGCGGCAGACCGAGCATGCCGGCGATCACTTGGATGGGAAACGGCAAGGTCAAGTCATGGACCAGCTCAGCGTGGCCGCAGCTGGCGAAGCGATCAACGAGCGCGTGGACAGTCGGCCCGACGAGCGCCGTCTCCCAGTGCTCCATCGCTTTGAGCGTGAATGCTTGTTGGATCAGTGTGCGATAGCGGTGGTGCTCGGGGTCGTCCATTTCGAGGATGCTGTGCCCCATCACCAGACCGACCGATGCGGCATAGCCGCTCGACGAGAATGTTTCCCCGTCGCGCAGCACCTGGACGACCGCGTCGTGGCTGAGCGCCGTGTAGTACTCACCCGATTGCGACGTCACTGGCTGCGGCATGTGGACGCCAAAGCGCTCGCCGAGCGGCCCTTTGAGCACCGGGCACTCACGACGCAGCTCCGCGAAGGTCGGGTACGGATCGCGGACGATACCCGACCCCGTCGATTCGTCGAACACCGCAAACGGGTCGTAGTCGTCGCCGGGTCGTTCACCGTCTGCCTTCTTGTCCTGCACAGCGCTTCTCCTCTCGATCACCAACAGACAAGCTTCAGGTTGGGGGAGTCTTGGTTGCAGCGGTGGGCGAAGTGCACGCCAGGTTCCGCTCGCGCATCGCGCAACGGCTGTTCCATGGGCACGAAGCCGGACGACGCAGGCGCTTCGGGGCGCATCAGGATGGCCCCGCCGACGACGAAGCCGACGTACGCAGCGATTGAACCGATGACGAGGACGGCGGTTTCGACCGCGCGCGCCGGCCGTGGTCCGGTACCGACGCACAACAGCGCGATGATCACGGTCAGCACAACGGTTCGACGTGCGCGCTCGAACTTCATGTCGCCTTCCTCCACGTGGCGCTGGATGCGAGCGCAACCTACCCCACTCTTCTTGCTATGGCCACCGCCGATGTCCCACACCGGCGTCCCCTGCCGGATGGCGCCGCGCTCGGTCGCCCGCGTCATCGTCAGCTCCAAGCCTCCTGTGCTATGACCGAGCGCATCATCGACAGGAGGTTCAGCCGTGTTTGTTGTCACCAATCGCATCCCCGTCACCCGCAGCCAGGAATCGGCGTTCGAAGAACGCTTCCGCAACCGCGCGCATCTCATCGACCAGTCGCCCGGGTTCATCAAGAACTTGGTCTTGCGGCCGGTGCAGCGTCGCTTCAGTCACCAGACCGGTCAGTGGGAGGAGAGCATCGAGCAAGGCTACTACCTCGTGCAAACGTACTGGGAGAGTGAGCAAGCGTTCTGGAACTGGACGAAGAGCGAGTCATTCCGTGCTGCGCACAGCAACCGGCCGCCCGCCGAGATGTTCGCCGGCCCCAACGTGCTGGAGATCCACGAGGTGATTCAGAGCACCGAGAAGCGCGACGGCACCGCATCCTGAGGGCGATTGTCGGCCATCGTGATTTTTGTTCGCGCACACGCTACACACCCGTCATGCTCACTGCCAACGAGTTCAAACGCGGTCTGCGGATCGAGATCGACGGCGATCCGTATCTCGTCATGGACATCCACGTCCAGTCCCCATCGGCGCGCGGCGCCAGCACGCTGGTCAAAGCGAAGGTGCGCAACCTGCGTAGCGGCAACGTCTTCGATCGCACCTTCAAAGCCAGCGACAAGGTCACCGAGGCGCAGCTCGAGCTGCGGCCGGTGCAATATCTCTACAGCGACGGCGACGGGTACCATTTCATGGACACGGAGTCGTACGAGCAGTTCACGCTGAGCGCCGAGGCGCTCGGTGACGACGCCGGCTATCTCATCGAAGGCCTGGCGGGCATCCGCTCGGTGGTGTTCAAGGGCAGCGTCATGAACATTCAGCTGCCGCAATCCGTCGTGCTGAAGATTCGCGAGACCGACCCGGCGGTAAAAGGTGCCACCGCGCACGCGCAGACGAAACCCGCGACCCTCGAAACCGGGTTGGTCATCCAGGTACCGGGGTACCTTGAAAGCGGCGAGGCTGTGCAGATCGACACCGTCGACGGCCGCTTCATGGCGCGCGCGAAAGGCTGAGCGCCGCACACAAATGTAAGAACGTGCGGACGCGCGAAGCATTGCCACGCCCGCTGCTCCGTCGTATCGACTGCAAGCAATGGCGAACAAGGAACTGGGCTATCGCGTGCGTCACGCAGCGCCTACGGATGCGGCGGTCATCACGCATCACCGCATTGCAATGTTCCGTGACATGGGTGTGCTCGATGAGCGTGAAGTGCCGGCCCTGAACGCGGCAACGCGCGCGTATCTTGCGGAGTCCCTGCCGAGCGGCGCGTATCTCGGGTGGATGGTGGAGGCAGCCGGCGAAGTCGTTGCGGGCGGCGGCGTCATCATGCGCCAACTACTGCCCCGCCCCGGTCAGCCCGACGGTGGCGAGGAAGCGTACGTGCTGAACGTCTACGTCGAGCCGGCGCACCGCCGCCGCGGCCTCGCACGCGCGCTGATGGAGGCGATCCTCGACTGGTGCCGCACGCGGCACGTCAGCCGCGTCAGCTTGCACGCATCAGACGCAGGCCGGCCGCTCTATGAGAGCATGGCGTTCGCGCAGACCAACGAGATGCGCCGCGACGACCTTGCGTGAGACAAGTGAGCAGATGCTGCTCGCGGCAGCGCGAGGCGGCGACAAGGATGCTCTGGAAGCGCTCCTCCTGCGCTACCAGCCGCGTGTGTACCGTTTCGGGATGAAGATGTGCGGGGACCCGGAGGACGCCAAGGATGTCCTCCAGGAGACGCTTCTCGCTATGGCGCGCGGCGTGCGCGACTTCCGCGGCGCCTCGTCACTCTCGACCTGGCTCTACACCATCGCGCGGAGCTTCTGCATCAAGAAGCGGCGACACCGCCGGTTCGCACCCGACAAGCAACAGTCGCTCGATGCGGTGCTCGCCGATGAGGGCGTGCAATTGCCCGATCCGCGTCCCGGCCCGGAAGAAGACTTGGCGGGACGGCAAGTCGAGGCCGTGCTGGCACGTGCGATCGCCGCACTCGATCCGATGTACCGCGAAGTGCTGGTCTTGCGCGATATCGAGGGTCTAACGGCACCCGAGGTCGCCGAAGTCCTGAGCATCGGAGTCGACGCCGTGAAGAGTCGTCTGCACCGCGCGCGCCTCGCGGTGCGCGCGGCGATCCTGCCCGACCTCGGGATGGGTGACGCAGAGACGGCGCGTGGCAGCCGGCAAGAGTGCCCGGACGTGCTGAGCCTGTTCTCGCGCCATCTCGAAGGCGAGATCAGTGCAGACCTCTGTGCGCAGATGGAGCGTCATCTAGACGACTGTGGCCGTTGCCGGGGCGCGTGTGAGTCCCTCAAGCGCACCCTGGCGCTGTGCCACAGCGCGCCAACTCCCCAGGTACCCGAGTCGGTCCAGCAGGCCGTCCGCAAGAGTCTGCGGCAACTGCTCACGACCGACGCCGGACATTGACGGGCAGGGCGGGCACGCCACCGGCGCTTGCCTGGGCCGCCATTCCTCTTTCAGGGTCGGGAAGGGCACCAGCGCGGATTCCGACTGCTGTGAATCACACGAGCGGTGCGGTCGCCCCGCGGTCAGCCGCCAAGTGGCGCGGTATTGGCTGTGGGGCAAGCGAGAACCGGATCGAACCCTTTCGCTCACAGCTGGCTCTTACCCGGTAGGAACCTCAAGGGAGCGAAACATGACTGAACGTGTAGTTCGTCTGCTGGCTGGGACAATGGTTGCGGTGAGCCTCCTCCTCGGGCACTTCGTGTCGCCCTACTGGCATCTACTGGCCGTATTCGTCTCGCTGAATCTGATTCAGTCGTCCTTCACCGGCTTCTGCCCCGCGGAGAAAGTGCTGAAGCGACTTGGTACGACGTGACCGCGAAAGCGTCGCGCGCATGACGCAATCCACGACGATGGACGCGCTGCCCTCTCTTCAGACGTTTTGCGTCTTGCGTCTTTTCCGCGTGGCCTTCTTGGTGTGGGCGACGGCGAGCTGCAGCCTGACGCGCGAGCATTCGACTGCAGCTCCTCTATCGCCGGTGGTGGACGCGCGTCCCATCGCCGTTGCGGCGCCCACGCCAACCGATTTCACCGATGCGGAAGCGCCAGCCACGCCGCTGACGCTCGATGAAGTGATTGCGCTGGCGTTTGCGCAGAACCCGGACATCCGCGCCGCTGCGGAACGCATCGGTGAAGCCGAGGCGCGCGTCGGTGAAGCCACCGCCGCCTTCTACCCGCAGGTGTCCACCCGGCTGGCCTACACGCGCACCGACAATCCGGCGGTGGCCTTCGGCATGATCCTCGCGCAGCGACGGTTCTCGTTCACCGGAGTGAACTTCAACGAACCCGGTCCGACGCAAGACGTGCGCCCTGAGATCTTCGGCGCCATCCCACTGTTCCGCGGCGGACAGGACTACGAACGTCGCGAGGCGGCGGCGCTCGGGGTCGAGGCCGCGAAGCTGGAGCGCGCGGCAATGCGCAACGTACTCGCCGATGCGGTCATTGCGGCGTACTACGCGCTGCTCGCCGGACCAGAGCAGGTCGAGGTCACGCGGCTGTCGATCGACGCCGTGGGCAGCGCGCTGGCACAGGCGCGCGCCCGCGTCGCGGCAGGTACAGCGCTGAAATCGGACACGCTGTCGCTCGAAGTACGCCAGGCCGCGACGCAGGAAGGGCACATCCGCGCCGAGAATGCCGTCGAGCTCGCGCGTTCCGGGCTGCGCATCTTGCTCGGCATGCCCGCAACCGAGCCGCTCCAGGTCGTTGCACTCAAGAACACGAGTGAGCCGCCACTGCCGGACACCTTTCCCGACGCGCTGCGGCGCGCCGTCGCCGGTCGGCCGGAGATTCAAGCTTCCGCGCAGGTGGTGGCCATGCGCGCGCATGAAGTGAAGGTCGAGCGCGCCGCGTACCTGCCGCGCATCGATGCCGTCGGCAGCTACGGTCAGGACGCCGAGAACCTCGATCTCTCGCGCTCGCAAGACAACTGGACGTTCGGGGCCACCGCCGAGTTGGATCTGTTCTCGGGCTTCCGCACCAAGGAGCGTATCCGCGCCGCCGAGCGCCGCCTCGCCGAGGCGCGTGAGGCGGAACGCAAGGCGCGTCTGGAAGTCGAGCGCGACGTCCAGACCGCCTTCCTCGCTTTCCATGAAGCCCGCCAACGTGCATCCGTCACGGAATCTGCGATCACTGCTGCGGAGGAAGCGTTGCGGCTTGTGCAGGCGCAATACCAAGCTGGCGCCGCCACCATCACGCGCTACCTCGAAGCCGAGGTCGCACGCACCGACGCCCGCTCGCGTGCGATCGCCGCCCGCTACGACACACGTCGCGCTGAAGCGGGCCTGCGCAAGGCGATCGGACAGTGGGCGGAGGTCACACAGCAATGACTGAGCATACGCCTTCCCGTGTTGGACCGGTCCCTACGAAGGTCCTCGTCGCCGCCGGCGCAGTGCTCGCGCTGATTCTCCTGTTGCTCTACATCCAGGGCACGATCGGTGGACACAAGGTCCGACCGGGGATCGTGCCGCTCGGCGCGAGCGACAGCACTGCACTGAACAGCATCACGGTGGAGAAGCGCCAGGTCGACGACGTCGTCGATTGGCCCGGCACCGTGCGCTCGCGCAGCGTAGCCAACGTTGCGCCCAAGGTCATGGCGCGGGTCCTCGAGGTCCATGTCAGCGCCGGAACTGTCGTCAAGCAAGGCGATGTCGTCGCCGTGCTGGACGATCGCGAGCTGCGGTCGCGCGCCGAGCAGGCACGCGCGGGGCTCGCCGCCGCCGACGCCCAGGCTGGGCAGGCGGACAGCGATTTGCGCCGAGCGCGCATGCTCATTCAGAAGCAGGCCACAACGCCCCAGGACCTCGAGGCGGCAGAGTCGCGGGCGAAGGCCGCGCGCGCCCAGGCAGCGCAAGCGCGCGACGCGCTCGCGGAGGTGCAGGTGATGCTCGGCGACGCAACCGTGCGCGCCCCGTTCGACGGCGTCGTCGCCGAACGCCTCGTTGATCCGGGCGATATGGCCGCGCCGGGCAAGCCGGTCGTGGTCATTCACGACCCGCAGTCGTTGCGACTGGAAGCGGATGTAGGCGAGCGCTGTACCGCGGCCCTCGCCGTCGGCCAGGAGATCCCTGTGCGCCTCGAGAGTTTGCAGCGTGACATCACCGCGCGCATCGAGGTGATCGCACCGGTCGCCGATCCGCAGAGCCGTACCTTCCTGATCAAGGCGGCGCTTCCGCCTCAGTTGGACCTGCGCGCCGGAATCTTCGGAACGCTGCGCGTCACCTGCGGCACCCATCCTGCCCTATTGATTCCCGCCGCAGCAGTAACGCGCAGCGGGCAATTGGAAAGCGTACGCGTCCTAACTGAGAGCGGCATACGCACTCGCCACGTCCGTACCGGCAAGACCTACAGCGATCAGATCGAGGTGCTCTCGGGCTTGCTCGAAGGCGAGAAGGTCGTGGCTAGCGAGGCGCGGCCATGAGCGCGCCGGCCAGAGGCCGGTGCCACCTCCTGTCGAATCGTGGCGGCCGTGATGGTGGCACCGGCCTCTGGCCGGTGCGGATGTGGAAGCGGCCCTAGCACTGCGATGACAGAACCTGCACCCACTAAACGCGGACTCACCGCGAGGATCGTCGAGGTGTTCATCACCTCGAAGCTGTCGATCTTGTTCCTCATCGCGTCTTTGCTTGCCGGCGGGCTGGCACTGTTGGTCACGCCACGTGAGGAGGAACCGCAGATCGTCGTGCCGTTCGCCGATGTGTTCGTGAACTTTCCGGGCGCTTCGGCCGAGGAGACGGAACAGCTTGTCGCCACGCCACTCGAAACCAAGCTGTGGGAGATCGATGGCGTCGAGTACGTGTACTCGATGTCACGTCCCGGGCAGGCGGTGGTGACGGTGCGCTTCTTCGTCGGTGAGGACCGCGAGCGCAGCCTGGTGAAGGTGTGGAACAAGGTGATGTCGAACCAGGACGGCGTACCGTCCGGGGTGACCAGCTGGATCGTCAAGCCGATCGAGATCGACGACGTGCCGATCGTGCTCTTCACGCTGTCGTCGCCGAGTCCGCAGGTCGGCGGACCGGAGCTGCGACGCATTGCCGACGAGGTCGTCGACAAGCTGGCGCGTGTACCGAATACCGGGAAGAGCTCGGTGGTCGGCGGCGCGCGCCGACGCGTCACGGTCTACGCCGACCCGGCGCGTCTCGCGGCGCGTGGGGTGTCGCTGCTCGAAGTTGTCCGCGCGCTCGGTGCGGCCAACGTGAACGTACAGGCTGGCAGCTTCGAGCGCGGCGGCCGCGAGATCGCGTTCGAAGCGGGCCCGTTCTTCGGCTCCGTCGATGAGGTCGCGGCAACCCTCGTCGCCAGCGCCAACGGCCGCCCGATCTACCTGCGCGACGTGGCGCGGGTCGTTGATGGTCC